>CBDUCB010000176.1:0-7460 GCA_965365545.1 uncultured Roseobacter sp.
ACCTTGTCACCTTTTTTCAGCTTAGCAGCCATGATTACAGCACCTCCGGAGCGAGTGAGATGATTTTCATGAAGTTTTTCGCACGCAGCTCACGCACAACCGGGCCAAAGATACGTGTACCGATCGGCTCGTTGTTGTTGTTGAGGATCACGGCGGCATTACGATCAAAACGGATCGCTGTGCCATCGTCGCGGCGGACTTCTTTGGCGGTGCGAACGACGACGGCTTTACGCACGTCGCCCTTTTTCACACGACCGCGTGGGATGGCTTCCTTGACCGAGACGACAATGATGTCGCCGACGGATGCGTATTTACGCTTGGAACCACCCAGGACCTTGATGCACTGAACACGGCGCGCGCCGCTGTTGTCAGCAACATCCAGGTTGGTCTGCATCTGGATCATTTGGTTTCTCCCGACCTTTGGGGGGCCGATGCGTGGCCAGATCCCCAGGGTTTCGAATTAAAGGTCGTGCGTTCAGGCCTCAGCGGCTTCCAGCACTTCCCAGCGTTTGGTTTTCGACTTTGGTGCACATTCGATGATGCGGACGGTGTCGCCCGTTTTGAATGTGTTGTTCTCATCGTGCGCCCGGTACTTCTTGGACTTACGGATGGTTTTCTTCAGAACCGGGTGCGTGAAACGGCGCTCAACGCTGACGGTAACGGTTTGTGCGTTTGCATCGGAGGTCACGACGCCGGACAGAATACGCTTGGGCATGGGTGCTCTCCTTATTCAGACGCAGCAGCAGCGGCTGCTTTCTGGTTCAGTACAGTTTTGACGCGGGCCGCGTTGCGGCGCGCAATGCGCAGCTGTGCGGGGTTTTCCAGCTGGCCTGTGGCCTGCTGAAAGCGCAGGTTGAACTGCTCTTTTTTCAGGGTGGCCAGCTCTTCACGCAGCTGGTCAGGTGTTTTGTCGTGCAATTCCTTGGCGTTCATCGCCCTTTTCCTTTCAACATCACGGGCCGGCCGCTTAAAAAGCGTCACCGATGATTCCCGTGGAGTTCATGATGAATGCGCCGTATAGGCGGGAAGCTACGGTATAGCAACCCCTTTTCCCTGCCCGTCACTGCCCCCTGTCGGACCCTTGCGCGACGCCGCAAATATCTGTGTATAATAGAGGGCACCAGCATCGGGGGGTCTCATGGATAAAATGTCACTGGCCGTAAAGACGGTCCTGTCGAAGTACGCCACTTTTTCCGGCCGCGCATCGCGGGCGGAATTCTGGTGGTGGGTCCTTGCGGTCTTTCTGATAACGCTCGTGACTCAGCTGATTGATGCGTTTCTCATCGCTCCCGCCCTCGGCTTTGACCTCGGCGCGGAAAATGCAGGTCAGCCGCTCAGCATGCTCTTTTCACTTGCGATCCTGCTGCCGGCACTGGCCGTGGCAGTGCGCCGTCTGCATGACATCGGCAAGAGCGGCTGGTGGTTGTTGCTCAACTTCGTACCGCTGATCGGCTCTCTGATCCTGTTGTGGTTCTACACCCGCCCCGGCGAAGAGACGAACCGGTGGGGTCCCCCCAATCCGCTCTACTGAGCAACGCTTCTGATAACCCGAAAGGTAGTAAGATGGTTTTGCGTGTCAGCATCTGTATTTTATCCGCCGCCCTTCTTACGGGCTGCAGCGAAACAATCAGCAGCGAAGACGCTCTGCGCAAGCACGGGTACTCCGAAACCTATGTGACCGGCTATCATGACGGCTGTCAGAGCGGCAAACGTGCGGGGGGAGATACCTTCTCGCAACGGGCGCGAAACGAAGCTGCATATGGCGGCGTTTCTGATTACCGCACCGGCTGGGACTATGGCTTTGTCACCTGCCGCGATGCTGAAGCGCGACAGCTTGCGATTGCCCGTGCGGTCGGTGCAGGCATCGCCGCATCGTCAACAAGCGGATCAGACGGCATTGATGCACAGAAAATGCTCGACGGCATGGACACCTCCGCCATTCAGGCTGCCGGCTGGTAATCCGGCACCGGCTCCCGCAGGCCTCAGGCCTTCTGCGCAACCACCACATGTGCCTGCATGGGCGCGCGCACCACGCCGGCACCGAAGCGGGCGATAAGGTCTGCTTCCACTGCGTCTGTGATCCGGGCAAGGCTCATTACTCCGCGGGCTTCAAGTTCGTTTCGTAACGGTGTGCCCTGACAGAAAGCGACCGCCACAGCGCGCGCTGAAGGGGCGGTACTTTCTGCTGCAACGGTTTCGATCTCACAGCTTTCAAAACCCGCGGCCCGTACATCGGCTGCAATCGCCACGGCGTCGTGATAACCGTGCGGGGTGCGCGCCATGAAGACCGGCGGGTCCTCCGGGCAGAGAGCCGATACCTTTTCAGTAACGGCCTGCGCGAACAGGTTTTCCGCGATTGCGTCCCAAGCGTTGAAAACAAAGGTTCCACCCGGCTTCAGGACCCGCAGGGCCTCGCGGTATCCAGCCACCCGGTCGGGAAAGAACATCACGCCGAACTGGCAACACACGGCATCAAAAGATGCATCATCGCAGGGAAGCGCCAGCGCGTCCGCCTGCCGAAACCGCAGGCCCGGGCGCGCCGGCAGCCTTGCAGCATTCCGATCAAGCATCGGCTGGTTCAGGTCTGTCACCAGAAGGGACGCATCTTCGGCCACCGCGCGCGCAAGCCACCGGGTGACCACACCGCTGCCTGCAGCCGTTTCAAGGATCTGCGCGGGACGACCCTCCAGAACGCGCTGCGCCATATCCTTCGCGTAATGCTCAAAGATCAGTGGAACAAGATACTCGTCATAGACATCCGGGATCGACCCCGCAAAAACCGTGTCGCTGGCTGTCATGTGCTGTTGCCTTCCGAAATTCCGGCTGGAGCGATGATAGCATGTCCGGGGGACCTGACCTAATGCGCCTTTGACAGAAAATCACGAACAGCGCCTGGCCGGATTGTCGTCACCTGCCGTTTCAGGGTAAGAGGCGCTATGTCATATATTACTTCGCTCTTTGTCACCCGCCTCTATCAGGCCGCGCTCAGCGAGCGGGGAAAACCGGTCGATTCCACAGAACTGGAAGCTTCCTGCTGGTCGATCGCGGAGGATGACGAAGCCGGTCAGGCCTGGTGCGATGAAAACGGCTATCCGGGGTACACAAGTTACGCCTCACTCACCGACCTGCCCTACCGCTTTCCGGTTTTCAAAGATCTGGTGCGCGTGCTCGACAAACACGTCAAAGCCTTCGCAAAAGATCTCGAGTTTGACCTCGGTGACCGCAAGCTGAAACTCGAAGATATCTGGATCAATATCCTGCCTCCGGGCGGCATCCACACCGGCCACCTGCACCCTCATTCGGTGATCAGCGGCACAACCTATGTGGCTGTGCCCTCCGGCGCCGGCTCGATCAAATTCGAAGACCCTCGTCTGGCGATGATGATGGCGGCACCGGCCCGTAAAAAGGACGCACGGCCTGAAATGCGCACCTTCAGCTATGTCTCACCCGCCGTGGGTGACGTTTTGTTGTGGGAAAGCTGGCTGCGCCATGAGGTACCGATCAACATGGCCGACGAAGAGCGCATCAGCATCAGTTTCAACTACAGCTGGGACTAATTCTCGGCAAAGTTGAATTTCTGCGCCGAAAAAGGGCGAACGAAAATCACCGTTTCGAGCATAGGTAGAAAGTGGGCGGATATTTACCCAGATTTTCTTAAACGGTTGAGTTATCAAGAAATTTCGGCAACCCTTTATCAAACGGATAATTTTATCTTCACTGCGGAGGCATATGTCGGAACTGCGCGAAGACCCGGTAAAACTTTCGGATCGTCTGCTTGAGCAGAGCAGCGCCGCGATTATGGCCGCAAATTTCGACGCCTTCCGCCCTCATTTCGCAGTACCCCTGAAACTAGAGACCTTTGACGGCAAGCGCTGGATTGATAATCCGGAGGTCCTCAAAGAGGTCTTTTGCGACATCGTTGCCTATATGCGAACCACCGGTGTCACCGATCTGATCCGGCACTGTGTCGAAGCCAGCTACAAAGGTCCGGCAACGATTGTGACCACCTATGAAACACGGATGCTGCGCGGAACCGAACTTATCCAGCGCCCGTTTCCGGGGTTCTCGGTGCTGCGCTTCAGCAGTCACGGCTGGCAGGTCTCCGGCTGCGTGGTGGCGGTCGCCGATGCACCTGAGTACTCGCGTGCGCTGATCGGCAAGGGTGCGGGCACCCACAAGCCTGTCCGGCCTTAGGCCTGAGAGAGCCTCACCTGCGTTTCTGGCGTAACCGGCAGTGTCTTCTTTCACCGCAGGTTATCCGTACTCGTCACTGACAGCTCCGCTTTCCTGAAGCGCGCCTCGTGTAAGCCACCCACCAGATCCGCTTATGGCGTCTCTTTGACGCGCGCCCGACCCGGAGAATGCACCACCGGTCCGGGACCCGTCAGGGAAAAGCCGGGCCACCCGGGCCAGCAAAAAACCCCCGCCGGTTTCCCGACGGAGGCTTATTATTCTGATGCGAAAGGCAAAGCTTATAGCCCGGTAAGACGCGGGTGCGCCCTTCCTGGTCAGGTTTACCAGTCTTCGCGGACGACGACGCGTGTCTTGATCGGCAGTTTCATCGCTGCCAGACGCAGCGCTTCACGCGCAACATCATCGCCGACGCCATCGATCTCAAACATCACACGACCGGGCTTCACCTTGGCCGCCCAGCGGTCAACGGAACCTTTACCTTTACCCATACGTACTTCGATGGGCTTGGCTGTGACCGGAACATCCGGGAAAATCCGGATCCAGACACGACCCTGGCGTTTCATGTGACGCGTCATCGCGCGGCGTGCCGCCTCGATCTGACGTGCTGTGACCCGCTCGGGCTCAACGGCTTTGAGACCATAGGTGCCGAAGTTCAGGTCAGACCCGCCCTTCGCAAGACCTTTGATAGAGCCTTTGAACTGCTTGCGGAATTTAGTGCGCTTTGGCTGAAGCATTTCTCATTCCTCCTTAGCGGCGACCACCGGCACCGCGCGGTGCAGGGCCATCCTGGAGTTCCTGTGCTTTACGGTCACGCGCGGCCGGATCGTGCTCCATGATCTCACCTTTGAAGATCCATGTTTTGATCCCGATGATGCCATAGGCTGTCACCGCTTCCACGTGTGCGTAATCGATGTCGGCGCGCAGCGTGTGCAGCGGCACACGACCTTCACGGTACCATTCAGTACGCGCGATCTCTGCACCGCCCAGACGGCCGGCCACGTTCACACGGATGCCGAGGGCACCCATGCGCATCGCGTTCTGAACCGCACGCTTCATGGCGCGGCGGAAAGACACCCGGCGCTCCAGCTGCTGTGCAATGCTTTCACCAACGAGGGCTGCGTCGAGCTCAGGCTTGCGCACTTCAACGATATTGAGGTGCAGCTCGCTGTCGGTCATCTTGGCAATCTTCTGACGCAGACCTTCGATGTCTGCCCCTTTCTTGCCGATAATGACACCGGGGCGTGCTGTGTGGATCGTGACGCGGCACTTCTTGTGCGGACGCTCGATGATCACACGGGCGACACCGGCCTGCTTGCATTCTTCTTTGATGAACTCACGGATCGCGAGATCTTCCAGCAGAAGATCACCGTAATCCTTTGTATCGGCGTACCAGCGGCTGTCCCAGGTGCGGTTCACCTGCAGGCGCATACCGATCGGATTGACTTTGTTACCCATCAGGCTTGCTCCTCAACTTGACGCACTTTGATCGTAATCTCCGAGAACGGTTTGATGATCTTGCCGAACCGGCCACGGGCACGCGGACGACCACGCTTCATTGTCAGGTTCTTACCCACATAAGCTTCGGCGACGACCAGTTCGTCCACGTCGAGGTTGTGGTTGTTTTCCGCATTCGCAATCGCCGACTGAAGGCATTTCTTCACGTCCTGCGCGATGCGTTTTTTGGAGAACGTCAGGTCCGTCAGAGCCTGCTCCACTTTCTTGCCGCGGATCAGACCGGCGACAAGGTTCAGTTTCTGCGGGGACGTACGCAGCATGCGCAGTTTTGCCATTGCTTCGTTGTCGGCCACGCGGCGGGGATTTTTATCCTTGCTCATGGCTTATTTCCGCTTCGCTTTTTTGTCTGCGGCATGACCGTAGTAGGTCCGTGTCGGCGAATATTCACCAAACTTCTGACCGATCATGTCTTCGCTGACGTTGACAGGGATGTGCTTGTGACCGTTGTACACGCCAAACGTCAGACCCACGAACTGGGGCAGAATTGTCGAGCGGCGCGACCAGATCTTGATCACTTCGTTGCGACCGCTTTCGCGGGACGCTTCGGCCTTTTTCAACACATAACTGTCGACAAAAGGACCTTTCCATACTGAACGAGACATAAATTAACGCCCCTTCTTCTTGGCGTGACGCGAGCGCAGAATGAGCTTGCCGGACGCTTTGTTCTTGTTGCGGGTCTTTGCACCCTTTGTCGGTTTGCCCCATGGGGTCACCGGGTGACGACCACCGGAGGTACGGCCTTCACCACCACCATGCGGGTGATCGATCGGGTTCATCACGACACCACGCACAGAGGGTCGGATGCCCTTATGGCGCATGCGGCCGGCTTTACCGTAGTTCTGGTTAGAGTTGTCGGGGTTGCTGACAGCACCAACGGTGGCCATGCATTCCTGACGCACCAGACGCAGCTCGCCCGAGCTCAGACGGATCTGAGCATATCCACCATCGCGGCCCACGAACTGTGCGTAGGTGCCGGCGGCCCGTGCGATCTGACCACCCTTACCGGGCTTCATCTCGATGTTGTGCACGATGGTACCGATGGGCATGCCCGAGAAGGGCATCGCGTTACCGGGTTTGATGTCGGCCTTTTCAGAGGCCACAACCGTGTCACCGATCGCAAGGCGTTGCGGGGCCAGGATATAGGCCTGCTCGCCGTCGGTGTATTTCAGCAGCGCAATAAACGCTGTCCGGTTGGGGTCATATTCGATGCGCAGGACCGCTGCGGTCACGTCGCGCTTGTTCCGTTTGAAGTCAACGATCCGGTAGAGGCGCTTGGCCCCGCCGCCTTTGCGGCGCATCGTGATCCGTCCGGTGTTGTTCCGTCCGCCATGTTTGGTCAGGCCTTCTGTGAGGGCTTTGACCGGGCGTCCTTTCCAGAGCTCCGAACGGTCGATCAGTACCAGCCCACGCTGGCCCGGCGTCGTCGGTTTATACGACTTGAGTGCCATGTTGTCTGTCTTCCGTTTTGCTGTGCGTCGTCGCGATGACGACTATGGTATAAAGGCCCCCGTAGGTGCCCGACTTGGATGTCCATACGGACAAAGACGAAGCCCCGGACGAATCCGAGGCTGTGCCGATGGGGTCTGATAGGGGAGGTCGGGTGTGGGGTCAAGCGCAGAGACCAGTTTCTTTTTTCTAATGTCCCACAGGGTTCAAGACGCGCGCGAGCGCCTGCCCTGGGGCTGTCTCTACACCCTGTGAACCGCGCGGTTTATGGCGACCAAACACATCCCAGGGTTTCAGCGCGAAAG
>CBDUCB010000177.1:0-7416 GCA_965365545.1 uncultured Roseobacter sp.
GACCGTCGGCGGCGAGTATATGTATCACGACTTTGACGATATCAACGTGAATACCGTACACCTCAAAGCGACATATCGCTTCTGATAAGGGGGCCTGCGCCGGAGATTTCCGGCGCTGCCCTGCCAGACGAAAAAGGCCCCGTGGTTTGCACCACGGGGCCTTTGCTTTTCCGGGAATGCCGGACTTATTTTTCGTCGTCGCCTTTCAGGGCTGCGCCGAGAATATCGCCCAGCGATGCACCTGAGTCCGAAGAGCCATACTGTTCGACGGCTTCTTTTTCTTCCGCAATCTCACGCGCTTTGATCGACACGCCAAGACGGCGGGCTTTGTTGTCGACATTGGTGATGCGTACGTCGACCTTGTCACCGACCGAGAAACGCTCAGGGCGCTGCTCTGCACGGTCACGGCTGAGGTCAGAGCGGCGGATGAAGGATTTCATGCCCTCATATTCCACTTCGACCCCACCGTCTTCGATCGCCGTAACAGTCACGGTCACGATCGAGCCGCGCTTCACGCCGCCCACCGCTTCTGCAAACTTGTCGCCGCCGACGGCTTTGATCGAGAGGCTGATGCGCTCTTTCTCAACATCCACTTCGGAGACAACTGCCTGCACGGTGTCGCCTTTGCGGTAGTTCTGGATCGCATCTTCGCCACGCTCGTCCCAGCTCAGATCGCTGAGGTGAACCATGCCGTCGATGTCGCCGTCGAGACCGACAAACAGACCGAATTCGGTGATGTTCTTGACCTCGCCCTCGACTTCGGTGCCCTCGGGATGCGTTTCCGCAAAGATTTCCCACGGGTTGCGCATGGTCTGTTTGAGACCAAGTGAAACGCGGCGCTTGGCACCGTCGATTTCCAGCACCATGACTTCCACTTCCTGCGAGGTGGAGACGATTTTGCCGGGGTGGACGTTCTTTTTGGTCCAGGACATCTCGGAGACGTGCACAAGGCCCTCGACACCGGCTTCGAGCTCAACAAAGGCACCGTAATCGGTGATGTTGGTCACGCGACCTTTGTGTACGGAATCGAGCGGATATTTGGCCGCAACCAGATCCCACGGGTCTTCCTGCAGCTGCTTCATGCCGAGGCTGATGCGGTGGGTCTCTTTGTTGATCTTGATGACCTGAACTTTGATTGTCTCGCCGATCGACAGGATTTCGGACGGGTGGTTGACCCGGCGCCATGCCATGTCTGTAACGTGCAGAAGGCCGTCGACACCGCCAAGATCCACAAAGGCACCATATTCGGTGATGTTCTTGACCACGCCGTCGACCGTCTGACCTTCGGTGAGATTGCCGATGACTTCGGCGCGCTGTTCGGCACGGGATTCTTCGAGGATCGCACGGCGCGATACCACGATGTTGCCACGGCGACGGTCCATTTTCAGGATCTGGAACGGTTGCTTCAGACCCATCAGCGGGCCTGCGTCACGCACGGGGCGTACGTCAACCTGAGAACCGGGCAGGAAGGCCACCGCACCGCCGAGATCGACAGTAAAGCCACCTTTGACACGACCAAAGATGGCGCCTTCGACGCGCTCTTCGTCCGCATATGCTTTTTCCAGACGGTCCCATGCTTCTTCGCGGCGCGCCATCTCGCGTGAGATAACAGCTTCGCCACGCGGGCTTTCGACCTGGCGAAGGAACACTTCAACTTCGTCGCCGACTTCGATTTTGGGAGCTTCGCCCGGATCAGCGAATTCTTTAAGCTCAACGCGGCCTTCCATCTTGTAGCCGACGTCGATAATGGCCTGGCCCGCTTCGATCGCGATCACCTTGCCTTTGACAACAGACCCCTCTTCGGGCGTGTCCATTTCGAAGCTTTCTTCAAGGAGTGCTTCAAACTCATCCATCGTGTTTGCCATGTGGCGTCGTTTTCCTAACTATGACTGTTTCTGGCCGTGCGGTTGTCTCCGCCGGTCTTCGGGTTTCAGTTGGTCGAAGCGCGGAACAAAGAAGGGCCGGTAAAACCGACCCTGCCCGTCTTGCGGTGTTTTCCCCGCTTCAACGGGTGCGCGTATAGGGGCTTTTGCGCCCCGTCGCAAGTGTTAAGAGGCATGCAAGCTGCGGTTTGATCATATGCCGCTTAAACCCTGTGCCCGCGGGGCGGCGAATCGAAGTGTCCGCGCCTTTCAGATCTCTCCGCCTGTGCCACTGATCCGCCTGATTGCTGCATTGTCCGGAGCTTGTCGCAGACGAGGAAAGCCGGCCCATGCTGCGGGCTGATCATCGGCCGGCGATCCAACCGGCATTCAGCACCTGTTAATTTCTGTGATCTACTATAACCGCGGTCAATCTGCGGACATATCATGGATCTCCATTACGCCCTTTATCACAGCAAATCACTTCAGCCTGCAAGCGCGGCACTGCACAACGATATTCTGCAGGTCAGTGCGCGAAACAACGCGCGCGATCACCTGACCGGCTTTCTGCACCGTGAAGCTGACTATTTCATCCAGTATATCGAGGGGCCGAAGACGCGGCTTTATAATGCGCTCGCGCGGATCGGTCGTGATACCCGCCACAGCAACTTCGAAGTCATCCAGAACGGTCCCGCAGAAAAACGGCTGCTGCCCGACTGGAAGATGGGATTTGTGGATCCGGGCCTTATGAACCTGTCCGAGCTTCTGGATGTCTCCGACGGGCGCCTTGATATCCGCGCTATCGATCCTTTCGATCTGGTAATATTTCTGGTCAGTAACGCGGGGGCGCTGCGCGCGGGTGCGACTGCGGCCTGATCCGCGCTGTCAGAGTTCCTGATCTTTGCGCAGATCATCCAGCAGGTCCTGATAAATCCGGTTTGAATCGCCACCCCCGAATACGTTCGCGCCCCCCGAATAGGTCTGTCCATAGGTTTTCGCCAGATTTATCGTCTGAACAATCCCCGACAGAAACTGATCCCGTTCCAGCGGCGAAAGCGGGTGTATATAGACCCCCCAGAGCCGCCCCTGCGCCACGGCATAGCGCGCATCGAGCGCTGCGTCGAAGTTGGCCTGCATAAGGCGCATCAGCTCTTCCGCGCCGATCCCGTCGGCGGCGCGGATGGGCACCATAGCCCGCATCCGGTCCGCACGCGCGTCCGCGATCACAATGACCGGGATATCCTGAATGGTGAATTCTATCGTCGGGCCTCGCGCAACGGCTTGCGGATCTATGATGCGGATGATCTCACCCAGCCGTGGCACCGTCATCGCGGGCTCGGGCACCTCGCTTTCAGGCAGAGCACCCTCCGGCGTGGCCGGTGCATCGCTTTGAGCAAGAACTACCGGTGCTGTCAGCATCAGCACAAAGCACAGTATCAGTCGGGTCACGGCCGGCCTCCTCTCAGGTTCCCTGTCGACGGTACTCAGCGGACAGGTCAAATGCCATGCACCCTTTGGTGATCGTGCTGCAACATCCGATCCGGGCTGGATTGACCCTGAGGAAGATGCCAGGGTCACCGTGACGACAGGCATAAGGGACACTGCTCTGGAACTCACACTGGAATCCGCACTTTCTCCGGGCGGCATGGTCGGACATCTGTCCTATCTGCTGCTGGTTTTGTCGATGCTTATGCGCTCGATGACAAAGCTCAGAATCCTCGTGATCGCCTCGGCCTTTGCGGCCATCGCCTATGATGTGATCTGGCTCAAGGACCCGGTGGGCGTGTTCTGGGAGACGCTTCTGGTTGCCGTAAATATCATGCAGATCGCGCGCGAATGGTATGCCGAGCGGCGCGTGCGGCTGACGGCCGAAGAAGAGATTTTTGTCTCTGCCCGCCTGCGCGGCGTTTCCAAACGCAATGCGAAGCGCCTGCTGAACCTCGGCACCTGGGAGGATGGCGGGGCAGGCATGGTGCTCACAACCGAAGGAGACCCGGTATCTCACGTGGTTTATCTGATCAGCGGTGAGGTGGAGATCCTCGTCTCCGACGTTGTGGTTGCAACTTGCGGGGCGGGAAATTTCGTGGGCGAGATGTCGATCGTCGGCAATGCGCCGGCATCGGCGACCGCGACCGTGTCCCGGCCGGCGCGTTTCTGGCGGATCGAAACCGGAAAACTGCAGGTGTTGCAGGAAACCGATCCGGAGATTGCCGGAGCGCTCGATGTGGGCATCGCCAAAGACCTGCGCAACAAGATCATTTCGCTCAACACCAGCCGCAGCGGCGAAAGTTTCGCCTGAGGCTATCGCCGCTGTGCCACCGCCGCGAGGGCGGCATCAACGGCAGCGTCAATGCTCATATCCGTGGTGTCTATTGTTACGGCATCTTTAGCAGGAACCAGCGGCGATGCTGCGCGCGAGCTGTCGCGTGCATCTCGTTCCAGCACATCCGCGAGGACCTGTTCGGCGCTGACATCGGATCCGGCTGCGACCAGTTCGGCATGCCGCCGCGCGGCGCGCACAGGGGCGCTGGCTGTAACAAAAAGCTTCACCTCGGCGTTCGGACAGATCACCGTGCCGATGTCACGCCCGTCAAGGACAGCGCCCCCCGCCCGCCGGGCAAAGCTGCGCTGAAAATCGAGAAGCGCGGCGCGCACTTCGGGGACAACCGCCACCCGGCTCGCCGCATCCGCAACCTCCGGGCCCCGCAGATCATCTGCTTCAAGATCAGACGCGGCCAGTTCCCGCGCCGCAGTCGCCGGGTCCTGCCCCAGCAGCATTTTCGCCCCGACCGCCCGATAGAGAAGCCCGGTATCGAGATGCGCAAAACCGAAGTGCGCAGCAACCGCTCTGGACACAGTTCCCTTGCCCGCAGCCGCCGGGCCGTCAATTGCAATGGTAAAGGGCTTTGTCATCCGGGGACTTAACGGTTGGAGCGCTGGATCTGCGCGCCAAGGCCGGACATCAGTTGCTCAAACACCGGAAAAGACGTGGCGACAGGCCCGCCGTCATCAAGAGAGACCGGTTTTTGCGTCGCCATTCCAAGGATCAGAAACGACATGGCGATGCGGTGATCAAGGTGGCTGGCACAGGTTGCGCCGCCCGGTACGTTACCGTGACCGGCACCTGTGACCGTCCACCAGTCCGGGCCGTCCTCCACCGTTACGCCGTTCGCGCGCAGCCCGGTGGCCATCGCATCAATACGGTCACTTTCCTTTACACGCAGTTCTTTGACACCGCGCATTATGGTTTCGCCTCTGGCAAAGGCGGCAACAACAGACAGCACGGGGTATTCGTCGATCATACTGGCTGCACGGGCGGGTGGCACCTCGATGCCCTGCAGATCCGGCGAAAAGCGGGCGCGCAGATCGGCCACCGGCTCACCGCCTTCGGTTCGTTCATTTTCATAGGTAAGATCAGCGCCCATGTCGCGCAGGGTGGCGAAAAGCCCGGCCCGCGTCGGGTTGAGACCAATGCCCGGCACCAGCACATCCGAGCCTGGCACGATCAGCGCTGCACAGACAGGAAAAGCCGCTGATGACGGATCACGGGGCACGTCGATATGTTGTGGTGTCAGGTCCGGCTGTCCGGTCAGCGTGATGACCCGCCCTGCCTCTGTTTCTTCAACGGTGATCTCCGCGCCAAAGCCTGCCAGCATCCGTTCGGTGTGATCGCGTGTGGCCTCCGCTTCGATGACCACGGTTTTGCCCGGAGCGTTCAGACCGGCCAGAAGGACCGCCGATTTGACCTGGGCCGAGGGCACGGGCACGGTGTAGTTCACCGGAACAGGGTCTGCCGCCCCGACCAGTGTCATCGGCAGCCGCCCGCCTGCCCGCCCGTAAGAACGCGCGCCGAACAGCGCCAGAGGATCAGTGACCCGTGCCATAGGGCGCCCGTTCAGCGAGGCATCCCCGGTAAAGGTTACGGTCACCGGAGAGGTCGCCACAGCGCCCATGATCAGCCGGACGCCGGTGCCGGAATTGCCGCAGTCGATGACGTTTTCCGGTTCCGCAAAGCCGCCCACACCGACCCCGTGAACGCTCCAGTTTCCCTCGCCGTGATCTGTGACCTCCGCACCAAAGGCACGCATGGCACTCGCCGTGTCCAGAACGTCCTGACCTTCAAGCAGTCCGGAAATCCGGGTTTCGCCCACCGACAAAGCGCCAAGGATCAGCGCGCGGTGAGAAATTGATTTGTCGCCGGGAACGCGGGCCTCGCCTTTCAGCGGGCCGCAGGGGCGGGAAGTCATCGGAACGGGCGCGCCGTGGCTCGACATAGGGTCAGGTCCTGCTTTGCTCAGTTGCGCCGAGGCTTACCTGCAGACCCGGCTATGGTCCAGCCCCGGCATGCGCGGACTCAGCGTCTGCGGAAGGTCAGATAATGCGGAGTACGCCCTTCGCGGATGGCTTTCTGCTCATAGCGCGTGGGGATCCAGTCGTCCCAGGGCTGCCGCCAGTCCGCCGGACGCTCCGCCAGCCAGTCAAACCCGCAGCGCGGCACCTCTTCGAGCGTCTGGCGCACATAATCACCGATATCCGTGGCGACCCGGAAGATCGCGCCCGGCTTCATCGCCCGTGCAAGCGGTTCAAGGTGCTCAGCTGTGACAAAACGGCGGCGGTGATGGCGGGTTTTCGGCCAGGGGTCGGGATAGAGCAGAAACGCACGCGTCACCGAAGCCTCAGGCAGGACGTCCATCAGATCGCGCGCATCACCGGGATAGACCGCGATATTATCCACGCCGGCCCGACGAATTTTACCAAGCAGCATCGCCACGCCGTTTATATAGGGCTCCGCGCCGATGATGCCCTTTTCCGGGTTCTGCTGTGCCTGATGCACCATGTGCTCGCCACCGCCAAATCCGATCTCAAGCCAGAGTGGCCGCCCCGAAAACAGCGCGCCCACATCCAGCGGCCTGCGTTCAGGGTTTTCTTCCCAGCTGACGGCGCCCGGCGACAACCCGGCAAGATCCGCATCCAGATACCCCCGCTGAGATTTCTTCAGCGTTTTACCTTTCAGGCGACCATAAAAATTGCGGCGCGGGCGTTGGGGCATATCTGTCATGCCCGCCGTGTAACCAGACCTCCGCGCGACTGCAACGCCCTCTCCGCACAGGTTGAGTTTGCGGGCACCGCAAACGAACGCGCCCGCTTCTGCCGGAGGCAGAAACGGGCGGCATGTCGTGCAGCGTCAGCTGCTCCTTCGGATCAGATGGCTGATTTCAGCGCATTGACCAGATCTGTTTTTTCCCAGCTGAAGCCGCCGTCGTCGTCAGGCGCACGCCCGAAGTGGCCGTAGGCTGCTGTGCGTTCATAGATCGGTTTGTTCAGTTGCAGGTGGTTGCGGATCCCGCGTGGCGTAAGGTCGATGACCTCTCCGATCGCTTTCTCAATCGCTGCATCCTGCACGTCGCCGGTCCCGAAGGTATCGCAGTAAATTGACAAAGGCTTCGACACCCCGATCGCATAGCTGAGCTGGATGGTGCATTTGTCTGCGAGACCCGCTGCAACGACGTTTTTCGCCAGATAGCGTGCGACATAGGCCGCCGACCGGTCAACT
>CBDUCB010000178.1:0-7384 GCA_965365545.1 uncultured Roseobacter sp.
CTGGCCCGTGCGCAGGTTGCTGACCGCCATGTCTTTCCAGGAAATGCCCATTGCAAGGCCGGTTCCAAGCGCTTTGGAACACGCTTCTTTCGCGGCCCACCGCTTGGCATAGGTGCCTGCCACGTCTTTGCGCCGTTCAGCTTTGCGCTGTTCCGTTTCTGTGAACACCCGGTTGCGGAACCGGTCTCCGAAACGGTCCAGCGTGCCCTGAATCCGGTCGATATTTGCAAGGTCTGTACCGATCCCGAGGATCATTGCGCCGCTCCTCTGCCGCTGCCGGGTGCCGCTTTCACGCGGCATCTGCCCTGCCTGCGCCTGTGGTAGCCTATTGAAAGCGCGGCGACAATCGGCGCGCGGCGGACTTCGGGGCCTCGCGGCGCCGTATCTGCCGCGCCGGCCCGGGCGGCGCAGTGCCCTTATTCAGCGGGCGGGCCGGTCAAGCACCAGTTTTAACCCGGCCTCGTAGCTGAACCTCAGCACAATGCAACTCACCCCGGCAAGAATGACAATCGAAAGGCCGAACGTCAGCGGTTCAATCTCGCGAAGGCCATCGGCATGTCCGGTATCCAGCAAAAGCGAAATCGCGTAAAAGGCGTCAATAACCAGCGCCGTGATCGCGGTCATGCTGAGTGCTGCAAGCCAGATCAGCTGGCGTTCCGGCCAGACCTTTCTGGTGCGGGCATAATTCTGTCCCTCCAGCAAAGCGGCCATCACAACAGCAGCACCCGCGACCGGCAGCATACTGATGTGGCTGCCCGTCAGACTTGCAATGCCCTGAACGATGACGGATGCCGAGAGAAGCATCGCCATAGCTGTGCTGATGAACCAAAATGGTCGGAACATAAAACCAATACCCTGGAGAAACATACTGAACGCAACTTAAAGCTGAAATGTGGCAAGACTGTGTCCTGATACAATTTGAGTCAGATCAAGTTGCCCTGCCTTGATATTCTGAAAGGAGCAGGCACCCTTCAGGCCCGTGCTTCATCCATCAGGCGTCGCATTTCCGCGATGGCAGGTTGCAGCCCGCGAAAGATTGATTCCCCGATCAGAAAGTGCCCGATATTGAGCTCCATCACCTCCGGAAAAGCAGCCACAGGCGACACGGTTTCATAGTTCAGACCGTGCCCTGCATGTACTTCAAGCCCAAGCCCGTATGCAAATTTCGCCATTTCGCCAAGATCGGCGAGTTCCTTTTTCACGGTCTCAGCATCACCCTCTGCATGGGCGTCGCAATAGGCGCCGGTATGCAGTTCTATGACCTGCGCGCCGATCCGGTGCGCGGCTTCGATCTGCCGTTTATCGGCTGCGATAAAAATCGAAACGCGGCATCCGGCATCGCGCAATGGCGCGATAAAATGCGCAAGACGGTTCTCCTCACGGGCCACTTCAAGACCACCCTCGGTTGTACGCTCCTCACGTTTCTCCGGTACAATACAGACCGCATGAGGCTGGTGCCGCAGGGCAATCTGCTGCATCTCGGAGGTTGCGGCCATCTCGAAATTCAGCGGAACCGTCAGAACATCCATCAGCCCCTCGATGTCGGCGTCAGATATATGCCGCCGGTCTTCACGCAGGTGCGCGGTAATGCCGTCCGCACCGGCCTCCTGGGCAATCCGCGCGGCACGCAGGGGGTCGGGGTAATCACCGCCACGCGCATTCCGCACCGTGGCCACATGATCGATGTTTACGCCAAGGCGCAGTTTTTTCGTGTCAGACATGGTGTCCTCCGTCTATTCCCCGGCAGAATGTTGTTCGGCCTTGCGTTTGGCGTCCGCTTTAGCTGCGGCTTTTGCCTTTATCTCGATCAGCTTTTGTTTGATCATCCCTTTGCGGCGTTTCTGATACACGCGGATGACAGGCACCGAGAGATAGTAACAAAGCGTCGCAAAGAAAATACCCGGCAGAACACCGCCCACCATATAGGGAAAAAAGATCTCGTCGTAAAAAACACCGAGCCGCGACCAGTCTGCGGTGGCATCGGTGAAAATCGCCATAAAGTTGTCTTTCAGATCCGCGCCGGCATCCACGAACTTCCCGCCAAAAGACCGCTGAACGCTTTCGTCCATCTTGCCGCCGAGAAGCCAGTGCCCGGTGGAGAGGGCTGCGACACCGATCGGCACATAGGTCAGGGGATTGCCAAAAAACGTGGCCATCAGAGAGGCGATCACATTGCCGCGCATCACGGTCGCCAGTCCGGCCGCGATAAAGAAGTGAAATCCGTAAAAAGGCGTGAAAGACGCAAATACCCCCGCCCAGATGCCCCGGGCGATCCGTTCCGGGCTGTCCGGCAGACGCCGCATACGGTGTTTGACATAGTGGAAGGCCCGTGCCCAACCGCCGCGCGGCCACAGAAATTCAAGCACAGCGCGGGGCCAGCTTTTGGGAACTCTGCGTTTGAAGACCAAGAAGTTGTCCTTGTTTGAGCGGTCCGGGGTCCGGATCATTTCACCGTTAGATTATGACAACCCGATGGCCCGGATGGGACATCAGGCAGGAGATTCGCCCGTAGGCTGCGACATGTTGCGCGCGCGGGACACCGCCGCAACATCGCTCTCAGCCTCAAGCGTCAGCATCAGAGAGTGCAGATGCGCGACATCCCTGAGTTCCACATAGATCAGAAGACGGTAAAAGTCAGGTTTCCTGTCGATAAATTGCAGGTCAGAAATATTTGCACGGGTTTCGCCGATCAGCGTACAGATGCGCCCCAGGGTGCCTGCGTCATTATTCAGCGTGACCTCAAGCGTCGCTCCATAGACCGCCGGGTGGCTGCCGTCGTGCCAGTGCAGATCGAGCCAGCGCTCTGGCTGATCTTCGTAAGCGCCAAGCCGGTCACAATCGATGGCATGCACAACCACACCGCGCCCGCGGAAAGTAATACCCACAATCCGCTCTCCGGGCAGCGGCTGGCAACAGAATGCGCGCTCAAACGACTGCCCCGGCGACAGGCCGATCACCGCGCGGCGCACGTCGACCTTTTCCCCCGGTTTCGGAACAAGATCCGGGTAGACAGACTGCACCACTTCGCGCCCGGTGATCTCAGCACTGCCGAGACGCGCCATCAGATCATCGCGGTCTTTAAGGCGCATATTGCGCGCTGCCGTCGAAAGCGCCTTGTCGGTGGCTTTGCGGCCCACATGCTCAAAAGCCGAACGAGCCAGTTCGCGCCCGAGTTTCACAAACCGCGCCCGGTCTTCTTCACGCAGCGATTTACGGATGGCTGAACGCGCTTTACCGGTCGTTGCAATGTCAAGCCACGTGGCCTGCGGGCTCTGCCCCTCGGCGGTGATGATCTCAACAGACTGTCCGTTTTTCAGCCGCGTCCAGAGCGGCACGCGCATGTGATCGACCTTGGCCCCGACACAGGCCATGCCGATCCGGGTGTGAATGGCAAAAGCAAAATCGATCGGTGTTGCCCCGCGCGGCAGTTTCACCACCTCGCCCTTTGGTGTGAAGCAAAAGACCTGGTCAGAATACATCTCAAGCTTGACCGCTTCGAGAAAGTCTTCGTGATCCTCTTCGGCGTCAAACTGTTCGGTCAGCGTCGTGATCCAGCGCGCCGGGTCCACCGCAAAGGGGTTCTGCGAGCGCACACCATCGCGATAAGACCAGTGCGCGGCCACACCGGTTTCAGCCACGTCGTGCATCTGGATGGTCCGGATCTGGACTTCAACGCGTTTGCCGTCCCGTCCGGAAACAGTGGTATGGATCGACCGGTATCCGTTTGTTTTTGGCTGGCTGATGTAATCCTTGAAGCGGCCCGGGACCGCACGCCAGCGCTGGTGAATGGCCCCGAGAGCGCGGTAGCAGTCTTCCTCGCTGCTTGTAATGATACGAAAGCCGTAAATATCCGACAGGCGGCTGAAGCTCTGGTCTTTCTCCTGCATTTTGCGCCAGATCGAATAGGGCTTTTTCGCACGGCCCAGAACTTCCGCTTCCACGCCCGCCTTGTTCAGTTCCAGCCGCATATCGCCGGTGATCCGCTGGATCACATCGCCCGATTCACGCTGCAGGTTGATAAATCGCCGGATAATCGAGGCACGTCCGTCCGGGTTGAGCACGCGAAACGCAAGATCCTCGAGTTCTTCGCGCATCCATTGCATACCCATGCGCCCGGCGAGCGGGGCAAAAATATCCATGGTCTCCCGCGCCTTTTGCGCCTGTTTGTCCTGACGCATGGCCTTGATGGTGCGCATATTGTGCAGACGGTCGGCGAGCTTGACCAGGATAACCCGCAAATCCTTGGACATCGCCATGAACAGCTTGCGGAAATTCTCGGCCTGTTTTGTCTCGGTGGAATTGAGCTGCAGGTTCGTCAGCTTGGTGACACCGTCCACGAGCCCCGCCACTTCCGGGCCGAATAGCTTTTCGACCTCGGAATAAGAAGCTTTGGTGTCCTCGATCGTGTCATGCAGCAGGGCGGTAATGATTGTCGCATCATCCAGCTGCTGCTCTGTCAGGATCGCAGCAACCGCGACGGGGTGACTGAAATAAGGCTCGCCCGAATGCCGCAGCTGCCCTTCATGCATATCGCGCCCGTAGTCAAAGGCGGCACGGATCTGCTTTGCGTTTGTCTTCGGGTTGTACTTTCTGACCAGAGCGATGAGATCATCCGCTGAAATGCCGAGATCTTCATCTGCTGTGATCGTCATCCCGTCCGCCCTTCAGGCCGGGGAGGAGCTGATATCAGCCCTGCCCCTGTGCGGCCATAAGCTGGCGCAGCAGCATCTCTTCGGACATGCTGTCTTCTTCCGGCTTGTCCTGTTCGGCACCCATCAGAAGCGCCATTGCGTCTTCTTCCGGCTCATCAACCTCGATCTGGTTCTGATTGCTCTCGATCAGGCGTTCACGCAGCTCTTCGGCGCTCTGTGTCTCATCGGCGATCTCACGCAGGGACACGACAGGGTTCTTGTCATTGTCCCGGTTCACGGTGATCGCAGCGCCGGAGGAAATCTCACGTGCACGATGCGCAGCCAGCATAACCAGTTCGAAACGGTTCGGGACTTTATCGACGCAATCTTCAACGGTGACGCGGGCCATGGAGCTCTCCAGCGGATATAAGGTGTATCAGAAGTGCGTTATCTAGGCGCCTTTATGCGGTTTTACAAGCGCAGAATGCAGCTTTTGCACCTCGTCAAGAGCGCCTTGCGGCAGGGCCGCGCACATCTCAGATACGCTGCGGCCGCAGACCGGATGCACCCAGTCCGGCGCCACATCGCGCAGCGGGACCAGCACAAAGGCACGCTCCTGCATCCTCGGGTGCGGCAGGATCAGCGTCTCAGGCGCCCGTTTCATCTGGTCTTCGAGCGTCTGGTCACACCATTCTTTGTGGGTCATAGGGTCCGGGTGTACCAGATCGCCGGCCGCGATCAGATCAAGATCAAGTCCGCGCGCACTCCACCTTACAGTGCGCTCGCGTCCGGCATCGGCCTCAATCCTATGCAGCGCCGAAAGAACCTCCACCGGGCTCAGAGACGTTTCAGCCGCAAGTGCCGCATTCACAAAATCGGGACCACTGCCCGACGGAAAGGCCGGAGTGCGGTAAAGACTGCTCACTGCGCGAATCACTCCGATCTGATTGTTGACCCGCGACACGGCCTTTTGTAACGTTTCCGTAGGGTCACCCCAGGCCGAGGGCCGGTTTGCCCCTAGGGCAACCAGGACAACTGACCGGATTTGAGGCAGGTTTTCGCTTATGTTTGAGGGCTTGCTCTCTTGCGGCACCTGGAAAAAACCTTATTTTGCGCGTCCGACGGATGCTCAATTAATACGCATAACGAAAATCAAAGTACCAGCATCCTCCCCACGGAAGGACTGACAATGTTTTATAAGGACGAGCGGCTCGCTCTGTTCATAGACGGCTCGAATCTCTACGCGGCCGCGAAAGCGCTTGGCTTTGACATCGATTACAAGCTTCTGCGGCAGGAATTTATGCGCCGCGGCAAACTGCTCCGGGCTTTTTATTACACCGCTTTACTTGAGAACGACGAATATTCCCCGATCCGCCCGCTGGTGGACTGGCTCAACTACAACGGCTTTTCGATGGTCACCAAACCGGCCAAAGAATACACCGACAGCATGGGCCGCCGCAAAGTGAAGGGAAACATGGACATCGAACTCACCGTCGATGCCATGGAACTTGCCCCGCGGATTGATCACATCGTTCTGTTCTCGGGCGACGGCGATTTCCGCCCCCTTGTGGAAAGCCTGCAACGCTCGGGCGTCCGGGTTTCGGTGGTCTCAACCATCCGCAGCCAGCCGCCGATGATTTCGGACGATCTGCGCCGCCAGGCCGACAACTTCATTGAGCTCGATGAGCTCAAAGACGTAATCGGCCGCCCGCCACGCGAATTTGCCGACGCAAACGAGGCCTGAGACGCCTGACCTGGCGCTGATGACTGGACGCTGAGCGGTCAAAGCCTTACCTCTGGCTCAACGAACCGGAGAACGCTATGACCAGACCGCCCCTCACCCTTTATCTGGCAGCGCCCCGCGGATTTTGCGCGGGCGTAGATCGTGCAATCCGTATTGTTGAGATGGCGCTGGAGAAATGGGGCGCACCGGTCTTTGTGCGCCATGAAATCGTGCACAACAAATACGTGGTGGACGGGCTGCGCGACAAGGGCGCCGTTTTCGTCGAAGAGCTTGCAGAGTGTCCGGACGACCGGCCGGTGATCTTTTCGGCGCACGGGGTGCCGAAATCCGTGCCGCAGGCCGCTGAGAAGCGCGAGATGGTCTATGTCGATGCCACCTGTCCTTTGGTCAGCAAGGTGCATATCGAAGCACAGCGCCATGCCGATAACGGTTTGCAGATGATTATGATCGGCCATGCGGGCCACCCCGAAACCATCGGGACCATGGGCCAGCTGCCCGAGGGCGATGTGCTGCTTGTCGAAACCCCGGCGGATGTTGCAACGGTCGATGTGCGCGATCCTGACCGCCTGGCTTACGTCACACAGACGACGCTTAGTGTGGATGATACGGCCGATGTGGTCGCGGCGCTGCAGGCGCGGTTCCCGGCAATTGTCGGTCCGCATAAAGAAGACATCTGCTACGCCACGACCAACCGTCAGGAAGCGGTGAAGGCAATGGCACCCAAATGCGATGCCATGCTTGTGGTCGGTGCCCCGAATTCTTCCAACTCGAAACGCCTCGTCGAGGTCGGCGCGCGCGCAGGCTGCGGTTATGCGCAACTCGTGCAGCGTGCGGGTGATATCGACTGGCGCGCGCTGGACGGGATCAGAAGTATCGGCATCACTGCCGGGGCCTCTGCCCCTGAAGTGCTGATCAACGAGGTCATTGCAGCGTTTGAGAGCCGCTATGACGTCACGCGCGAACTTGTCGAAATCGCACCGCAACTTGTTCCGTTCATCGGCACGGTTTG
>CBDUCB010000179.1:0-7370 GCA_965365545.1 uncultured Roseobacter sp.
TATAAGGTCGAGCTGATCAACGGCATTCCCGGGGATGAGCCGCTGCGGATGTACTGGCACGGCGACTGGCAGGATCTGTGTCGTGGTCCGCATCTGCAACACACAGGTCAGGTGCCGGGAGATGCCTTCAAACTGATGTCGATCGCGGGCGCTTACTGGCGTGGCGACAGCGACCGGGCAATGCTGCAGCGGATTTACGGCGTGGCCTTTACCGGCAAGGAAAAGCTGCGCGCGCATCTGCACATGCTGGAGGAGGCCGCCAAACGCGATCACCGCAAGCTCGGCCGCGAGATGAATCTCTTTCACATGCAGGAAGAGGCGCCAGGCCAGGTTTTCTGGCATCCCAACGGCTGGCAGATTTATACTGAACTGCAGGATTACATGCGCCGCCAGCAGCGCCGCGGCGGCTATGTCGAGGTGAACACACCCCAGGTCGTTGACCGCAAACTCTGGGAGGCCTCAGGGCACTGGGAGAAATATCAGGAGCATATGTTCATCGTCGAGGTGGACGAGGACCATGCCCGCGAAAAAGCTGTGAATGCGCTCAAGCCGATGAACTGTCCCTGCCATGTTCAGATTTTCAATCAGGGACTTAAATCCTATCGCGACCTGCCGCTGCGTATGGCCGAATTCGGGTCGTGCAACCGGTATGAGCCGTCGGGCGCTTTGCACGGCATCATGCGCGTGCGTGGATTTACTCAGGACGACGGACATATTTTCTGCTCAGAAGATCAGATCGAAGAAGAAACCGCCGTCTATATCGACTATCTCTCGACCATTTACCGCGACCTCGGGTTCGAGAAGTTCCGGGTGAAATTCTCTGACCGGCCTGAAAAGCGGTCAGGCTCTGACGCCGTATGGGACAAAGCAGAAGAGGCTCTTCTTGCTGCGACCCGCAAAGCCGGCATCGAGCCCGAGATGAACCCCGGTGAAGGCGCGTTTTACGGACCCAAGCTGGAGTTTGTGCTGACCGATGCCATCGGACGGGACTGGCAGTGCGGCACCCATCAGGTTGATTTCGTGCTGCCCGAGCGGCTTGATGCGACGTTCATCGGGGCGGATGGCAACAAGCACCGGCCGGTGATGCTGCACCGCGCCTGTCTTGGATCTTTCGAGCGTTTCATCGGTATTCTGATCGAAGAACATGCCGGCAAGCTGCCCTTCTGGCTTGCTCCGCGTCAGGTCGTGGTGGCCTCGATTATCTCGGATGCGAACGAATATGTGGACGAGGTCGTGAAAGATCTGCGCGCTGCCGGCGTGCGCGCCGAGGCTGATACCCGCAATGAAAAGATCAACTACAAGGTCCGGGAGCATTCCGTTGGCAAAGTTCCGGTCATTCTGGCGGTCGGCGCGCGTGAAGTAGAAGAACGGACTGTCACGGTCCGGCGTCTGGGCGAGAAACAGACTGCAGTAGAGTCTCTGGAGGCTGTAACAAAAACGCTTTCACGCGACGCCACGCCCCCTGATCTGCTGTAACATTTCTGCGCTCCGGCGCAGCACGGGGCCGGAAGACGGGCGGGATTGTAACAATTCCGCCCGTTTTTGCGTGAATTACCCGGTCCAGGCTGACAGCGCACTGACGCCGGTGTGACACACAGGGACGTGAATGGTATGTTAATCGCGCACCGTCTAATTTCAGGGACATCACTGCCGTAACGGCACGCAATAAGGGAAAATGACCATGTCCAACACGATGAAAACAGTCGCGATCGCCAGTGCCGTCGCCGCAGCCCTGGTCGGCCAGACAACAACAGTCGCCGAGGCCGCCGCAAAAGAAAAATGCTACGGCGTATCGCTCGCTGGCGCCAATGACTGTGCGGCCGGTCCGGGTACAACCTGCGCCGGCACTTCGACGGTTGATTACCAGGGCAATGCATGGACGCTTGTCGATGCCGGCACCTGCACGGAAATCGAACTGCCGGAAATGGCCGACGGTACACCCCGCGAAGGCTCGCTTGAAGAGCTTGATCGCGATCTGCCGGCATAACCGGCCACCTTCTGAAATCCGGTCCGGCGGTATTCCATCGCCCGGCCGGGACACCCTGAATACCCCTGCTGAGGCTTCAGACTTCGGAGTGCCCCATGCTTGATACCTCTGGGCGATATGACCACCTGCCGCATGCTCCGGGCGTTGGCTATAAACCGCAGCATTTCACGGATCTGATGCGCGACCCGGGGCCGGTTGCCTGGCTCGAAATCCATGCTGAAAACTACATGGGTGATGGCGGGCGCCCGTTGGCGCAGTTGCGCGCCCTTTCGGACAAATTTGCGATCTCCGTACATGGTGTCGGCCTGAGCATAGGGGGCGAGGCCCGTCCCGACCCCGACCATCTGGCACGGCTCAAACATCTGACAGGCTGGCTGAAACCGGCGAGCTTTTCCGAGCATCTGGCGTGGTCGACGCACGGGTCAGAGTTCATGAACGACCTGCTCCCCCTGCCCTATACCGGCGCGACGCTGACGCGCGTGGCCGCGCACATCGACGAGGTGCAGTCCGCTCTGGGGTACCGTATGCTGCTGGAGAACCCGTCGAGCTATCTTGCTTTTGCTGAAAGCACATGGTCGGAAACCGACTTTCTGAAAGAACTGGCGCAGCGCACTGGCTGCGGGCTGCTGCTGGACATCAATAACGTCTTTGTTTCAGCTACAAATCTTGGCTACTCGCCCAAAGGGTATACAGACGCCTTCCCGCTGGACGCCGTGGGTGAAATTCACGTGGGTGGGCACGATGAAGACAAGGATGACGACGGCGCTCCGCTGCTGATCGACAGTCATGCAAAGCCGGTGGTCGATCCGGTCTGGGCGCTGTTGCGGCACACCCTTGCCGCATCGGGGCCAAAACCGGTGCTTGTAGAATGGGATAATGACGTGCCGGACTGGCCGGTGCTGCGAGATGAGGCGCGACGCGCGTCCGACATTCTGCAGCCAGCAGAATGACCGTCTCCGAGGCACAGTTTCGCGCAGCGCTGCTTAATCCGGATGCGCCGGTGCCCGCGGGGCTCGTATCTGCAACCGGTGCGCCGGCCGGCGTGCGCTATTCGGTCTATCGCAACAATGTAACTGTGTCGCTCTGCGAGGCGCTCGCGACAGCCTTTCCGCTGGTGGCAAAACTGCTGGGACCGGAAAACTTTGCGGGCCTTTCAAAGCTCTATGTCCGTCAGCATCCGCCGACCTCGCAGCTGATGATGTTTTACGGCACTGAATTTCCGGAGTTTCTGGGCGGGATCGCATCGCTTGCGCATCTGGGGTATCTGCCCGACTGCGCGCGGCTGGATCTGGCGCTGAGGCAATCCTATCATGCAGCTGATGTGGCGGCTCTCGACCCGGCGGAACTACAGATGGATCCGGCTCTGCTCTCTGGTCTGCGTCTGGCACCTGCACCGGCCACGCGGGTGCTGCGCTCGTCATGGCCCCTGTTTGATCTCTGGCGCTACAACACCGAGGCAGGTGCGCACAAACCGCGCGCCGTGGCGCAGGATGTGCTGATCACACGACCGGAATTTGACCCGATGCCGGTGCTGCTTCCCGCCGGGGCCGCGGCCTGGTTTGACGCCCTGGCGCGGGGCATGACACTCGGAGAGGCCCATGACGCGGCTCTGCGTGACACTGCTGATTTCGACCTTTCAGGGGCTCTGGCGACAGCCCTGCAAAGCAAGTCGCTGAGCACTCTTAAAAAGGACAAGACCCTATGATTTCCCTGCACAATGCCATCTTTGACCGGCTGTCGCGCGCAGACTGGCTGCTTTCAACGCTGGCGCGGCTGATATTCGCGGGAACGTTGCTGATTTACTTCTGGGTTTCTGGCATGACCAAGCTCGGAGAAGGCTTTGCCGGGCTCTTTTCACCCTCCGTCGGCGCTTATGCCCAGATTTTCCCCAAAGCCATGGAGGCGGTGACATATGACGTCACGCAGCTTTCTCCCTTTCACACAGCGGTTGTACTGGCCGGGACATGGGCTGAATTCCTCCTGCCGGCGCTGATCGTGCTGGGTCTGCTGACCCGACTGTCCGCTCTCGGCATGATCGGCTTCATCATCGTGCAGTCGCTGACAGATCTTTATGGTCATGGCGGGATCGCGCACAGTGAAACGGTGGGCGCCTGGTTTGACAGGATGCCCGACGGGGTCATTCTGGATCAGCGCGCGTTCTGGGTTTTTCTGCTTGTGGTTCTGGTGGTCAAGGGCGCGGGGCCCCTGTCGCTCGACAATGCGCTGCGGCGCGCACCACAGCCCTGAACCGGTCAGCCTACGCCGAGGGCCGTCTGAACATCGCGGGTCCATCCAAGATATATCGCGTCACCATCGGTAATCAGCGGTCGCTTCATTACGGCAGGGTGTGACTGCAGCAAACTGAGCGGCCCTGCATCTTTTTGCAGGTCGCTCAGGCCCCGCCATGTGGCGGAACGTGTGTTGAGAAGCGCATCACCAAAGCGGTCATGGGCTGCTTTAAGCACATTTTCTGGTACACCATCTGCCCGGACATCCACAAATTCAGCATCAGGAAGTAATTTCAGCGCCTTACGGCAGGTATCGCAGTTTTTCAGCCCGTAGAGATGCATAATATTTCCTCACTCATGGAATAACATAGACGTGAATCAGACAGGTTTCTGCCCGTTTTCCTTGATTTTTATCCGCAAAAGGCAATCTCTGAAAGTACAGGGCATGCAAATTTCTGACGATCTGTGCCCTGAATGAAGGATGCAGCGCTGCCGGGGCAGGCTGCAAAGTTAAGTAAAAGGAGGCACGGAAAACATGCCTACTGGCACCGTGAAATGGTTTAACACCACTAAGGGCTATGGGTTCATAGCTCCGGAAGGCGGCGGATCGGATGTTTTTGTCCATATTTCCGCTGTTGAAAGATCGGGGCTTACCGGCCTCGCTGACGACCAGAAAGTGAGCTTTGAGCTTGCAGAGGGCCGCGATGGCAGACAGATGGCGAGCGACCTGAAGCTGCTCTGACGCGTCCGCCGGCCCGGTCCTGCACCGGAAAAACCGGCCATCCTGAACGACATGGCTGCGCGCAAATGTTACGTGCGCGGCCCGATATCTTTCAGCGCCCCGACAAATCCGCACAGAGTGCTGAAAATCCGTGAAACCTGATGCGGCCGCCGGGCACACGCCGGGTTATTCCGAAGTGCGGAAATCTCTCCAGAAAACGGGCCAGTGCGATCCGCGCTTCCAGCCTTGCCAGCGTCAGACCGATACAGACATGCGGGCCCGCCGCAAACGCAAGGTGCCGGTTGGGATTGCGGGTCATGTCGAACCGCCCGGGTGCCTCAAAAACCTTCGGGTCCCGGTTTGCCGCACCAATGCAAAGATGAAGGTTGGTGCCGGCCGGTATGTTCCAACCACCAAATTCGACGGCGCGGGTGGTCTGGCGGTTGCCGAACTGATTGGGCGAGCGGAACCGCAGCACTTCCTCGACAAATCCGTGGATCCGGTCCGGCGCCGCCAGCAGATCATGGCGCGCATTTTCATCATCACAGAGCAGTGTCAGACCATTCCCGATCAGGTTGGTAGTGGTTTCATGGCCGGCATTCAGAATGAAAATACAGTTCTGCACCAGTTCCTCCTCGCTCAGACGCCCGTCTGTTTCGCCCGCGATAAGGCGGGTCAGCACGTCGGTCTGCGGATCACCGGGGGCTTGCCGCCGACGGGCAATCAGGTCCTTCAGAAAGGCGCTGAATTCTGTGACAGCAGCGTTCCCCGAGTGACGCTGCTCTGCGGAGGTGACAGGCTCCAGCGCGCCCAGTATCGCAAGCGACCAGTCCCGCAACGGGCCACGCTCTGATGAAGGTATGTCCAGAAGATTGCCAATGACTTCGATCGGAATGCGTGCTGCGAAATCGCCGATCAGATCCGGGCGGGCGGGCAACTCTGCGAGCAGACGGTGCACCGAGGTCTCCAGCGCCGGCTCCATCCGCGCGATTGCTTTCGGCGCGAGTGCCGACGACATTATCCCGCGCACCCGGCTGTGCAGGGGCGGGTCATTAAACACAAGGCTCATTGTGTGGTGGCGGTAAAGGGGCGAATCCTCACCAAACCTCGGTCCGAATACTGATTTCTTATCGGATATATAAAGCGATGTATCGCGGTAGATCACCGACAGGTCCGCGTGCCCTGATATCACAAATGATCCGTCCGGTTGCGGACAAACGCGCGCACGGGCCAGCAAAGCGTCGTAAACCGGGAACGGATCTGAGGCAAAACCGGGGGGAGGATCGGCAAGGTTAAACATGTGCCGGGCGGATGTACATAAGGTATCGTTCTGCCTGACATGCGCGGTCGGTCACGTCGTCAGGACCCGCGGTTTGTGCCCGACCCGACGCGCACCAGTTCGCGTACCTGACAGGCGGGGCCCTCCGTGCGCAGGTCAAAACGTCTGAGTTCTGTCCAGTCTGAAGGGTCAACCTCCGGAAAAAATGCGTCTGCTGCGGCAATGTCAGTATCCACGTCGGTGATCACCATCCTGTCGGCCAGTGGCATCAGTCCGGCGTAAACCGCTTCGCCACCGACGCCGTAAATCCGGGTGTAGCCCGCGCCATAGCAATCCCGGACCGCGGTCGGAAGATCCTGACGCACCATATCAGCGAGGCTGGCATCGCGCGAAATCACACAGTTAAGCCGGCGCGGCAGCGGTCTGACCGGCAGGCTGTGCCATGTTCTGCGGCCCATGATCAGCGCACCGCCAAGTGTTTCGCGCTGAAACAGCCTGAGATCCTCCGGCACGTTCCATGGAATTTCGTTGTTTTTGCCGATTGCGCCGTTGCGCGCGCGGGCGACCACAAGTGTCAGCATATCAGACGGCGACCGGGGCTTTTATCGCCGGAAGCGGGTCATAATTAAGAAACTCGAAATCTTCGTACCGGAAGTCAAAAACCGAAGACACGTCGCGCCTCAGCCGGAGCTGCGGCAGGGGCTTTGGATCGCGTGCCAGCTGTGTCTGCACCTGGTCCATATGATTGGAATAGATATGTGCATCGCCCATTGTGTGCACAAAATCGCCCGGCTCATAGCCTGTGACATGCGCCAGCATCACCTGCAAAAGCGCATATGACGCGATGTTGAACGGCACGCCCAGAAACATGTCGGCCGACCGCTGGTAAAGTTGCAGATGCAGCTTCCCACCGATGATCCGCACCTGCCAGAGCGTGTGACAGGGCGGCAGAGCCATCTGGTCCACCTCTCCGGGGTTCCAGGCAGACACGATCAGCCGGCGGCTGTCCGGTGTGTCGCGGATTGCGCGGATCAGGGTTTCAATCTGATCTACCTCGCCGATCAGTACCCGGGCATCGGTATCATCTGTTTTTGTAATTTTGGGAAAATGGCGCCACTGGTGGCCATAGACAGGGCCAAGATCGCCGTTTTCATC
>CBDUCB010000180.1:0-7366 GCA_965365545.1 uncultured Roseobacter sp.
CGCCGGTGGTATGCACCACACCCTTGGGTTGCCCGGTGGAGCCTGAGGTATAGAGAATGAAAAGCGGATCCTCGGCGTTCATCTCTTCGGGCGGGCAGTCGGCGGAGGCCCCGGCCGCGAGCGCGTTGTAGTCATAATCGCGTCCTTCGGTCCAGGTCGTCTGACCGCCGGTGCGTTTGACCACAAGGCATTTCACCTTGTCCGAACAATGCAGCAGCGCCTGATCCGCGTTGGTCTTGAGCGGGGTATTGCGACCGCCGCGCGGGGCTTCATCGGCGGTGATCACGACCTTCGCCTCTGAGCCGTTGACCCGGGCCGACAGGGCATCGGGCGAGAAGCCCGCGAAAACAATCGAATGGATCGCCCCGATGCGCGCGCAGGCCAGCATGGCATAGGCGGCCTCGGGGATCATCGGCATATAAATGATGACCCGGTCGCCTTTGCCGACGCCGAGATCCCTCAGCACGTTCGCCATTTTACAGACCGAAGTGTGCAGTTGCCTGTAGGTGATGTGCAGCGCCTCTTCATCCGGGCTGTCCGGCTCCCAGATAATCGCAGTCTGATCGCCGCGGGTCTCCACATGGCGGTCAACACAGTTCGCGGCCACATTCAGCGTGCCGTCGGAATACCAGTTGATCGACACATTACCGGGCGAGAAATCCACGTCTTTGACCGTGCTGAACGGTTTGATCCAGTCGATGCGCCCGGCCTCATTGCGCCAGAATGTCTCCGGATCACTGATTGAGGCGGCATACATCTCTTCGTACTTCGCAGCATCGATATGTGCGCGTGCGACGGTTTCCTCAGACGGGGGGTAGGTTTTGCTGGCTGGCACGTTCCCGGACATGGTTTTCTCTCTCCCTTTCTTTATTTGCCACCTTTGCGCTGAAGGGTGCCGGCTTATGCGGCTGCCCGGTGCGTTTTCAGGTCGCTCTTCTCAACAGGATCATAGCCGGATCGGAAAAGAAGGAAATAACCCACGGTAATATAGGGCTTTCTCTGTAAAGATTTTTCCGCTGCACCTGCATAATGCTGTAAATGCCTGCTAAGCTGACAGGACTAATGAGTTTTTGCCCGACTCCGCGCCTGCAGGGAGGGGCCCGCGCGCATTCACAGGCAGTCTGATGCTGCTCTGCGGCGCGATGGCCTCCGCCTGACGCAGGGGCCGGGCCTTCGCGGTGCAGCGGCGTGCGCATGGCAGCGACCGTGTTTTGGGGTTGGCAGGCCGGGGTCGCGCGGGTAGTTTCCGGTCCAGGCATGCCCGGTCCGAGGCGTGCATAAAGGGAGAAAAATTATGAATAAACTGCTTAGCGCTGCAGCGGTCAGCGCCATCAGCTTTGCATTTGTGTCCGAAGCGGCTGCCACCGAATGGAACGTCTCCGTCTGGGGTAAACGCCGGGCGTTCACTGAACACGTCGAGAAACTGGCGGAACTGGTTGCCGAAAAGACCGGTGGCGAATTCACCATGAACGTCAGCTATGGCGGGCTCAGCAAGAACCGCGAGAACCTCGACGGGATCTCCATCGGCGCCTTTGAGATGGCGCAGTTCTGCGCGGGCTATCACCCGGATAAAAACCGCGTTGTGACGGTGCTTGAACTGCCGTTCCTTGGCGTTGAGAATCTCGAGCAGGAAGTTGCAGTGGCCCGTGCGGTCTATGCCCATCCCGCCGCCACTGAGGAAATGGCCCAGTGGAACGCCAAACTGCTGATGACCTCACCGATGCCCCAGTACAACCTCGTCGGTACCGGCGAGCCCCGCGATGAACTTGCCGAATTCGAAGGCATGCGGGTGCGCGCCACCGGTGGTCTGGGCGAAGCCTTCAAGACCGTGGGCGCCGTGCCCACCTCCGTGACAGCCACCGAAGCCTATCAGGCGATGGAAGGCGGCGTGGTCGATACGGTCGCATTCGCACAGCACGCGCACCTGAGCTTTGGCACAATCAACCAGGCGGACTGGTGGACGGCGAACCTCAACCCCGGCACCGTGAACTGCCCGGTTGTGGTGAACATTGACGCCTACGAGTCGCTGTCGGACGCGCACCGCGAAGCCCTCGACAGTTCCATCCCCGAGGCGATCGATCACTACCTGACCAACTATGCCGAACTGCTCGAGCGCTGGGATTCGGTGCTGGAAGAGAAGGGCGTGCAGAAGGTCGAGATTGCCCCCGAGGTTATCTCTGAGTTTCAGGCCATTGCCGGCAAACCAAACCACGATGCCTGGATCGCCGAGATGGAAGGCCAGGGCCTGCCCGGTCAGGAGCTTTACGATCTTGTCGTGAAAACGCTCGCTGAAGCCAAAGGCGGCAGCTGATAAATCCGGGCCGTCGCGTCACCGCGGCGGCCCGTTTCAATAAAAAACGGGGGGCAGGGCTATGGCAGGATCAGCTGCAGTGCTCGAAGACTCCAGCCTGCTCAGCCGGCTGGACCGCGCACTTTTACCTGTTGAGCGCTTTTGCGCGCTTCTCAGCGGTATCGCGATTTTCTCACTGATGTTTCTGGCCGCCTGGTCCGTGACGGGGCGCAAGTTCTTTGCCTCACCGATGGCGGGTTATGTCGATTACATCGAAGCGGCCATGCCGATCATTGCCATCATGGGGGTTTCCTATGTGCAGCGCGACGGCACCCATGTGCGCATGGATATGCTGGTTTCCGCCCTGAAAGGACGTACTCTGTGGTTTTTCGAGCTGGTCTCCGTGCTGCTCATCCTCGTGCTGATCGTGGCGCTGACCTGGGGCGCCTGGGAGCATTTCGCACGCTCTTTTGACTGCGCGCGACCGCTCTGCAGCCGCGACAGTTCCATTGATGTAGGCATTCCGATCTGGCCCTCGAAACTGGTAGTGCCGCTTGCCTTCGGCGTGCTGGTGCTGCGGCTCCTGCTCCAGGCCTGGGGGTATGGGCGGGCGCTCATCCTCGGTCTCGAAAATCCTGTGGCCGTCCCTCTGGCGCTCACCGTGGCCGAACAGGCCCGCATCGAAGCCGAAGCACTGGAAGGGTCTGACTGATGGAGCCCATTGAAATCGGCCTCTGGGTCAGTGGTGGCCTGCTGGTCTTTGTCGTGCTGGGTATGCGCGTGGCTTTTGCTGCGGCCCTTGCGGGATTTGTCGGTCTTGTCTGGCTGCGCTGGAACGGGTTCGATTACGACCCGGAACGCTTCTGGAAAGCCCTGGAGATCAGCGTCAAAATCGCAGGACTCACACCGCATTCCAAAGTTTCAGCGCAGGTGCTGAGCCTGATCCCTGTCTTTATCATGATCGGCTATCTCGCCTATCACGCGCAGCTGACGACGGCGCTCTTTACGGCAGCCAAACGCTGGATCGCCTGGGTGCCCGGCGGGCTCGCGGTCTCGACGGTTTTTGCCACCGCAGGGTTTGCCGCTGTCTCCGGCGCGTCGGTCGCCACGGCGGCTGTCTTTGCCCGCATTGCCATCCCCGAGATGCTCAAGATCGGGTACAACAAACAGTTCGCTGCCGGAGTGGTGGCTGCGGGGGGCACGCTGGCATCGCTGATCCCGCCCTCGGCGATCCTCGTGATCTATGCGATCATCGTCGAACAGGATGTGGGCAAACTGCTGCTTGCGGGCTTTCTGCCCGGCATGTTTTCGGCCGTGGTCTATGCCCTGCTGATCATCGGCATTGCAGTTGTCTTTAAATCGGTCGGCCCGCCGGTGGGTGGTTTTACCTGGCGCGAACGCTTTGCCTCGCTGCCGCCCGCGCTGCCGATCCTTGCGGTCGTCGTGATCATCATTTTCTTTGTCTATAACCCTTTCGGCGATGCCTGGGGTACGCCCACCGAGGGCGGCGCCATCGGTGCCTTTATCATCTTTCTGATGGCGCTCTATCGGGGCATGCGCTGGAAACAGCTCAAAAGCGCACTGCTTGATACCGCTAAACTCACCGTGATGATCTTCTCGATCATCTGGGGTGTGCTCATCTACGTGCGCTTTCTGGGCTTTGCGGAACTGCCCGAAGCCTTCGCCGACTGGATCACGGGGCTGGAAATGTCACCGATGCTGATCCTCATCTGCATTCTGCTGGCCTATGCGGTGCTGGGCATGTTTATGGATGCCATCGGTATGCTGCTGCTGACGCTGCCGGTGGTCTACCCGGCGGTAATGGCGCTTAACGGCGGTGAGTTCGTCAGTGCTGCAGACAGTGCCTTTGGCATGTCCGGTCCGATGTGCGCGATCTGGTTCGGCATTCTGGTGGTGAAAATGGCCGAGTTTTGTCTGATTACACCGCCCATCGGCCTGAACTGTTTCGTGGTCGCCGGCGTGCGCGATGATCTGACCGTGCAGGATGTTTTCAAGGGCGTCACACCCTTCTTTATCGCCGATGGTGTGACGATTGCCCTGCTGGTTGCTTTTCCGGGGATTGTGCTCTTTCTGCCCTCTCTCGCGGGATGAGCACAGGAGCCCGGGGTGTAGTAACCCGCAGAAGTTCGTGTCCCTGAGCGCCGTTCCCGGCGACAATCCCCCCGGAGAAGCCGATCGGAACGGACCGGCAGTAGGAATGTTGCCGCGCCGGCTGCCCCTTTAGCGATCGCATGAGGAAATTTACTAAAGCACGGCCCGCCTTGAGAAAGATGCCGCTGAGGGTTCCGGTTTCTGATCCAGACCTGCTGCGGGACGACCGCATTTTCCGGGCTCCGGTTACTTTTTGCAGTCTGATATACGGGGCCACAGACGCTCTGTGACCCGATGTAAACAGCGACCGCGCAGGTCACGTTGGCGGAACTGAGACAGTGCCGCGGTGTCACAGAGGCAAACCAGAACCGGATGCGAACAGATGCCCGGGCCCTCTGTCCGTCACATCCGGACCCGGTATCCACCGGCGGCAAGCTTGATTATAGTGCCGACGTTGCTTGCGCTGAGCCGTCGCAACCGGGTAAATCGTTGATTGTCACGGCAGAAGTCCGTGGTGCAGGGCCACCTTTCAGCTGTCTGAAGATGCAGGAAAAATGAATACAGAACAACATGCCAGATTTTCAGTGGCCCCGATGATGGACTGGACCGACCGGCACTGCCGTATGCTGCACCGTCAGCTCAGTTCTCATACGCTGCTCTATACCGAAATGGTTACCTCTGCGGCCCTCGTGCGCGGCGGGGCACGGCATCTGCTGGCGTATTCGTCCGAAGAGCACCCCGTTGCGTTGCAACTCGGCGGCTCGGACCCGGAGGAACTGGCTGACGCGGCACGGATGGGGGCTGACGCAGGCTATGCCGAGATCAATCTCAACGTCGGCTGTCCGTCCGACAGGGTGCAGTCCGGTGCCTTTGGGGCGGTGCTGATGGAAGACCCGGCGCGCGTCGCCCGTTGTGTCACAGCAATGCGCGAGGCGGTGAAGGTCGATGTGACAGTTAAATGCCGCATCGGTGTGGACGATCAGACCCCCGAAGAGATTTTGCCGGAATTTCTGGCACAGATCGTCGGCGCTGGCTGTACGCGCGTCGCAATTCACGCGCGCAAGGCCTGGCTGAAGGGGCTCAGCCCGAAGGAAAACCGCGATATTCCGCCGCTTGATTATGCCCTTGTGATGCGGATGAAAGAGCTCTTTCCCAATCTGCATATCTCGGTCAATGGCGGCATCACATCGCTCGCTCAGGCGCAGGGTTTTCTGGATGCGGGCCTCGACGGGGTGATGATCGGCCGTGCGGCCTATCATGATCCGGCCGGCATCCTTGCCAGAGCCGACCCGGTGATCTTCGGACGCGGCGACGCCGCAACAGCAGAGGCCGCAGTGATGGCGATGCTGCCCTATATCGACGCGCATATCTCTGCAGGCGGGCGGCTCGGGCAGGTCACACGGCATATGCTGGGGCTTTTTACCGGGCGTCCGGGTGCGCGGGCCTGGCGGCGCATGCTGTCGGAGGGGGCTCACAGGCCCGGGGCGGACAGTGCGCTGGTCCGCGAGGCTCTGGCGCAGGTTACCCACCACGGTGACGCTGATCCCGCGCGTGCGGCCGGATGACTGATCCCGCGCTGCTGGCCCAGATGGTGGTGCTGCTCGCCTGCGTTGGGGCTTTTGCCGGTGTGCTGGCGGGGCTGCTCGGGGTCGGCGGGGGCATCGTCCTAGTGCCTGCGTATTTCTATGCTTTTACAACGCTGGGTTTTGCCAGCCCGCACCTGATGCAGATCTGCCTCGCCACGTCGCTGGCAACGATCGTTGTGACCTCTCTGCGGTCGGTCAGCAGCCACAATAAAAAGGGCGCGGTCGACAAGGACATTCTGCGCACCTGGGCGCCGGGCATCATGGCGGGGGCGGTGCTGGGAGTGCTGGTGGTGGCGCAGTTGCGTACAGCAACGCTCCAGTTTCTCTTTGGCGCGCTTGCGACGAGCGTTGGTCTTTACATGGCGTTCGGGCGGGCGCACTGGCGCCTCAGTGAAGACATGCCAAAAGGCATAACCCGTGCACTTCTGTCACCGGTTGTGGGCTTTCTCTCCGTGATCATGGGGGTGGGCGGCGGCAGTTTCGGCGTGCCTCTGATGACACTCTGCGGGCGGCCGGTGCACCGCGCCGTTGCGACATCCGCGGGCTTCGGCTTTTTGATCGCCACACCTGCGGTACTCGGGTTTCTGGTCAGCGGCGCCGGGGATCTGCGCCCGCCTGGCACAATCGGCTCGGTCAATATACCCGCCTTCGTCGTGACCATCGCAATGACCCTTATCACAGCACCCCTCGGGGCACAGCTTGCCCACCGGCTCGATCCTCTGCGTCTGCGCCGGATTTTTGCGGTATTTTTGCTGATTGTCGCGGGCAATATGATCCGGAAGGCTGCCGGGTGGTAGGTGCAGCGGAAGAGACCGGCTGGGCGCTTTACGCGCCGGAGCCTGCCACGGTTGCCTGGGCGCAAAAGGCCCGTGGCGCGGGGCTGCGTGCCCTGGAGGCACCGCACCTTGCGCATATGTATCAGTGTGAGCGGACGTGGTTTGTGGGCCTTGATGCGCTGCCCAACGGCCCGGACGGAGACATCGACGGCTCCGGTCCTCTGCGCGGGGCTGCGGTGGATGCGATCCTGGCGCAGTCGGGGTATCTGCCGGCGCTGCACCGCGCGCAGCTTTCTGTCGTCTGGCCCGGATATCCGCGCCCGCGTGAGGGTGAAAGTGACGCCGGCTTTCGCTACCGTCGCGACCGAGATGCGGCTCATGTCGATGGCGTTTTGGGCGAAGGGTCCCCGAAACGGCGTTTCGTGCGCGAACCACATGCTTTCATCCTTGGTGTGACCCTGACCGAGACGGATCCCGGCGCGGCCCCGCTTGTGGTCTGGGAGGGCAGCCACCTGATCATGGCGCGCGCCTTCCGGTCGGCATTTGCGGGTCATGCGCCTGACAGCCTGAGTGCGATGGATGTGACTGAAATCTATCAGACC
>CBDUCB010000181.1:0-7362 GCA_965365545.1 uncultured Roseobacter sp.
GTTGCCACCATGTGACCGGCTTCAGAAGTATTATAGGCCTCGATCATCTGCGTCAGGCACCCGGTCTGGCCGAGGATCAGATCATCGGGCAGAATGACAGCGACAGCGCCGGGGAGCGCGTGATCGGCAGCGCAAAGGATTGCATGACCAAGCCCCAGCGGTTCGTCCTGCATCACGAAAATGACATCGTGATCATCCTCATCAATTGCCGCTTGGTGGAGCCGGTCTGCAAGACGTGCCTTGCCCCGTTCTTTCAGAGTGGCGCGCAAATCTGCATCGTCCAGGACATGGTGTTCGATGGCATTCTTTGACGGATGACTTACAAAAATCATGCGCTCGACCCCGGCGGCCTGCGCCTCTTCGATTGCATACTGAATAAGCGGCGTATCAAGAACCGGCAGCAACTCTTTCGGGACTGACTTGGTTGCTGGCATGAACCGGGTTCCAAGACCTGCTACCGGGAAAATTGCTGTTCTCACATTCTGGTCCGTCACTTGCTCGCTCCTTATTATTACTGCGCCGCAGCATCCGTACTCAAAATAGGAACATATCGCTGCATGTCAAAAAACGACAATTTGGATTTTCCAAATATTAAGTACATTTCATCGTCAGAGGTGTCAGATTGCAACGCTGCGCTCACACGTCTGCCCGTTGGTCACACCCTTATTTTCCTGCACGTTTCATCACATAAATATATCGTTACGTCTCTATAGCGCCTGACCCCCTGTTTTTGTTCCAGAGATATCGTCTCAGAAAGTAAATTTATTAATTCAGCATTTCCAATGCCAGATGCCCGATTTTTAAGCACATTGCGAAATACGCCCGGGCAGAATTGCAGGTTTGCGACCTCACACCTTGATGCATCGGCGAATGTGTCTAGCTCAGTACCAAGGGAACTTTCGCGCTGCAGAGAAGTTTCTGAACCGCGTCGCCCGGGGATGCCGCACCAATCTAGGGACCATTGATGACCACAGCACGCAACTCATCTTCTACTGCACCCAAAACCGCGCCCTATGACCGGATTGCCGTGATCGGCTCCGGTGCCTGGGGGACCGCGCTTGCCAATGTTGCGGCGGTGGCTGGCCGGCAGGTCCGGATTTACGGACGCAACAGCGAGACTGTTGATGCAATCAATACGGTGCACCAGAACACGACGTATCTTCCTGACGTGCCGCTGGCCCCGTCTCTGACTGCAACAACGCAGATGTCACAGGCGCTTACCGGCGCCGACGCTGTGATCATGGTGGTGCCCTCAGGTGCAGTGCGCAAAGTCGCCGCAGAAGTGAACAATTTCATCCCCCCGGGTGTGCCGGTCGCGGTCTGCACAAAGGGCATTGAGCCCGGCAGCGGATTGCTCATGTCTCAGGTCGCGCATGAGGAGCTCGGACATGTGCCTGTCGGTACGATCTCCGGGCCGACTTTTGCCCGCGAAACAGCACTGGGTCACCCGACGGCGGCAACCGTCGCGTTTGAGTTCAGCCATCAGGACCGGCTGGATCCTTACTCCAGCCCGGCCGCACGTATGGCGCTTTCGATGAGCACGGGATCCTTTAAGACCTATATCTCCGATGATCTGGTGGGCGTGGAAATCGGCGGCGCGGTTAAGAACGTGATCGCAATCGGCTGCGGCATGATGACGGGCGCCGGCTTTGCGGAAAACACCCGTGCGGCGCTGATCACCCGGGGCATGTACGAAATGAAAGTACTTGCCGAAGCTCTGGGGGGCCGGCGGGAGACTGTCACCGGGCTCGCGGGGGCCGGAGATCTGACGCTCACCTGTTCGAGCCAGACATCGCGTAACATGTCGCTTGGCGTGCAGCTTGGCGAGGGACGCAAGCGTGCCGACTGTTTCGACGGGCGCGCGGTGGTGGTCGAGGGGGAAGCAAATGCCCGCTCGATTGTCGACCTGGCGCGGCGTGTTAACGTATCGATGCCGATCTGCGAAACGGTCGACGCGATCCTGCACGATGGCGCGGAGCTGAACGAGGCTTTTGCCGCACTCTGGACGCGTCCGATCGAGGGCGAACCGCGCACGCTCGACATTTCGCTGCGCAATCCGGCGCGGCCCAGCCTCAGCAACCTGAACGGAGACTGATGTGAGTACTGATTTATCCGGACACAGATTTGTCCTGGCGACCGATCTCGACGGGACATTCCTTGGCGGCAGCAAGGCTGACCGGACGCGGCTGTATGACTGGATCGAGGAAAACCGCACCACCGTCGGCCTGATCTTTGTCAGCGGGCGCGACCCGGAGTTCATCCACGAGCTGTGCGGCAGCGGTGTGCCCTGGCCCGATTATGTGATCGGTGACGTGGGCACCACAATTGCCCGGGTTACACCTGGTCGCGAGATCGCGCCCATTGAAGAACTTGAAGAAGACATCGCAGCACGCTGGAAAGACAGTGGAAACAGGGTTCGCGAGACACTTGACGGACACCCCGGGCTTGAGGTGCAGACGACAGGGTTCCGGTACCGGGTCAGTTATGATTACGACCCTGAGCGCTTTGACCCTTCGGCAACAGATAAAATCGAAGCAATGGGCCTTGATGTGCTGATTTCGGACAACCGTTTCTTTGACGTGCTGCCCGGTGGTGTGAGCAAGGGCCCGTCTTTGTTGCGCCTGCTGAGCCATCTGGATATCGCGACAGGCGATGTGCTGGCGGCAGGTGACACGCTCAATGACCTGTCGATGCTCGTGGCAGGCACCCCGGCGGTTGCCGTCGGCGGGTCAGAAAAACCGCTGCTCGACGCGCTGCCTCAGGCGGACCGCATCTTTCGCGCCGGAGACATCGGTGCGGCTGGTATTCTGGAGGCAGTGCGCTACTTTGATTTGCATGCTGCACCGGAAAAGGTCTGACCCATGCCCTCCGATCTTGTGATCGTCTACCACCGTCAACCCTATGAAGAAGTCGAGGAAAACGGGAAAACTGTTTTTCGTGAAAATAAGAGCCCCAACGGCATCGTCCCGACGCTCAAGAGCTTTTTCGGCACGGCAGAGCACGCATCCTGGATCGCCTGGAAGCTGGCCAAAGATCCCTCAAACCCGGAATTTGAGAAGGTCGTGGAAATTTCAGATGTACACGGCGATTACACCGTGTCCCGACTGCCGCTGACGCAAGAACAGGTCAGCAGCTTTTATCACGTCTCCTCGAAAGAGGCTTTCTGGCCCATTCTGCACAGCTTTAAAGAAAAGTTTAATTACGACCCCGTGGACTGGCCGACATTCCGGGAAGTGAACTGGGCCTTTGCCGAGGCGGCGGCACGCGAGGCGGCACAGGGCGCGCGGGTATGGGTGCATGATTACAATCTCTGGCTGGTGCCCGGGTATCTGCGCCAGCTGCGCTCGGATGTGACGATCTCATTTTTCCACCACACGCCTTTTCCGGCGGCGGATATGTTCAATGTGCTGCCCTGGCGGCGCGAAATCGTCAAAAGTCTTCTCGATTGTGACATCGTGGGCTTTCACATCCCGCGTTATGCCGCCAATTTCGTCTCTGTCGCGCGCAGTATGTTTGATGTGGATGTGTTGCGCCGTGAAGCAGTGGGAGAGGATCTGATCTCGGACGGCACCGCGCTGAGCGAACGGAGCGCCCCGGTGCTGATCGGTTTCGAAGGCCGCGAGATATCAATCAGCTCATCCGCTGTGGGCGTCTCAACCGGATTTATTGAAAACCGCGCAACCGACCCCGGCGTGATCAATGCGTCCAAAGAAGTGCGCGAAGGCCTCGGAGACTGCCGGCTGATCCTGTCCGTGGGCAGAACCGATTATACCAAGGGCGGCGTGGACCAGCTTGAAAGCTTTGAGCGGGTACTGGAGGATAACCCCGAGCTGCGTGGCAAGGTAAAGCTCATGCATGTCTCGGTCAGTGCTGACCGCAATATGTCGGCTTATGCGCGAACGCAGACCGGGATTGAAGAAACCGCAGGCCGCATCAACGGGCGTTTCGGCACGCTCGAGTGGCAGCCCATTGCGTTGATTTCACGGGCCATCCCTTTTGACGATCTGATTAAATACTACCTCGCAGCTGATGTCGCCTGGATCACCCCGCTCGTGGACGGGATGAACCTCGTCTGCAAAGAGTACGTGGCCGCGCGCACAGATGGAGACGGGGTACTGGTTCTGTCCGAGTTTGCCGGAGCGGCGGTTGAACTGAATTCGGCCGTGGTGACCAATCCGTTTTCGCACCGGTCCATGGATCAGGCGATCCTGCAGGCGCTGGACATGTCCGAAGAAGAGCGTCGTTCCCGCATGGCGGAACTGCGCCGGGTGGTGAAACTCTACTCGGTCGCGTCCTGGGGAGAGGAACAGCAGCGCCAGTTTGACGAGGCTCTGGCGCGAAAGGCCGTGAAGACCGCGGCAACAGAATCCGCATAAACCTCAGCGCGCGACTGGCCTGCGCAGGTGTCTCAGACGGTCGCGCCGTCCGATGCAGTCACAACCACGTCGCTGTCGATCGCCAGAGTGGCGAGCACTTCACCGGCACCGCCCACATATTCGTAGATGGTGAGCGTGTTACCGGCAGCATCGGTGACCCCGGACCCTGAGACCTCATTGAAAGCATCGCCGGCGGCAACCTCAAAATTGACCGCATCACCTGTATTACCGAGGATCGTGGCGCTTTCGGGCAACGCCGCTGCGAGCAGATCTTCGAGACCTTCATCGGCCGTGGACGACAGATCGACAACATCCGCGAGTGAAAGCGTGAGCGTGTCATTCTGACCGTTTGTCATATCAACCACTTCAATATCAGTCAGATCGAGGCTCGCAAGCACCGCGTTGATGTCCCCGACATCCCCGAGAAAGAGAGTGTCGCGCCCTGCCCCGCCGTCGATGATTTCGGTGCCCTGTGGTGCGTCGTTCACGCTGATTCTGTCATCACCAGAACCTGCCAGGATCACATCATCCCCGGCGCCACCGTCGATCACGTCATCACCGCCGTACGCGAGGATGACGTCGTCGCCGCCTGCGCCCGAAACAGTATCCGCCTGATCGCTGCCAAAGAGCAGGTCCGCGCCGCCGAGCCCGGCAATATCCTGCGCGCCGCTGGCTTTGCCGATCTCATCTGACGAGAAAAGGTCGATCTCGATCGTGTCGTCATTGCTGTCTGTGCTGAATTTTGCCCGGACGCTGACACGGTTGGTCTCGCCCAGCAGGGCCGCGATGTTTTCGATGGAGGCCAGTGGCAGTTCGTAATCCACACCCTCGACAATCAGCGCATCGCTGGTCTGGTCTGCGATGACCTGCACCGGCCCGCCGTCTGCCTCAAGCTCAACGGTCAGAGAGACAAGCTGCGGATTGAAGAGTGCTGTGGCGAGGAGTCCGTCGGTCAGCTGATCCGGTGATTCCAGTTCCTGCGCGCCCGGATCCACGATAAGCAGCTGGTCAAAGTCGACATTGCCGATGCCGAAGGCACTGATGATCACCGGGTCGCGCCCGTCTGCCGGGTTTTTAAGAGACTCTACTGCGGTCTCCCAACCACCGCTGCTGGGCCGCCCGTCCGTGAAAAATATCATATAACCGGCTTCGGTCGCAGGCTCTGACAAAAGGAAATCTCCGGCCGCGATAAAAGCCTCACTCCAGTTGGTCAACCCGCCCAGATACGGCAGCGTGCTGATCGCATTATCAAGGCCGGGATCACTCAGATCATAAATTGCGGTTGCGGTCGTACCTGAAGAGAAACTGATCAGCTGGATGTCGACACTTGTGGTCGAGCCGTTGAACTGATCGCGCAGGATATCAACGGAGTCACCGATTGAGGACAGCAGCACATCCCAGTTGTTCTGAGAAATACTGCCCGAACTGTCGAGGACGAACACGACATTCACCGCATTGGTCTCTACTGCTTCGATGACGTCGATGGCGATGGCACCAGCTGCTGTTTCGGCGGAAGCCGCCGTTGTCAGCCCGATCGATACATTGTCGTCGCCGCTGGCGTCGCTGTTTTCGACGACAATATCGAGGCGCGCAGTTGAAATACCGCCCGCACCGTCATCCACCTGATATGTGATGCGCTCGATCCCGAGGAACCCGTCGTCGGGCGTGTAACTGAAACTGCCGTCAGGCGTCAGCGTCAGGGTGCCATCGTCCGGACCATCCGCAATGCTGAAGGTCAGCGTTCCGGCGCCGTCCACATCGGTTGCCGCAAGGACGCCACCCACCGCCTGCCCGTCTACCGTCCCGACCACCGAGATCGGCACCAGTACCGGCGTATCGTTGGTGCCGGTGACCGCCACACTGACGGTCTGTGTGACCTGCTGCCCGGTCGCATCGGTCGCTACAGCGGTGAGCGTTTCGGTGGCCGTTTCACCCGCATCAAGCGGGTCCGCTGCAAGGTTGTCCAGCGTGTAGCTCCATGTTCCGTCCGCCAGCAGCGAAAACGTACCATAGGCCACCGCAACCGACCCCACGGACCACACCGCGGCGGCGCCGGTATCCGGATCGGTCGCCGTGATCTGACCCGTGACGGTGAAATCCTCGGTGCCCTCTGTCAGGGTACCGGCGGCGTCTGCGGCAGTGCTGGTAATCTCCGGCAGGTCATCGGTACCCGTCAGCGTGATTGTCACGGTCTGCTCTGCAGTCTGACCGGTGTCATCCGTCACCGTCGCCGTATAGGTTTCAGTAGCAACATCGCCTGCTCCGAGGCTGCGTGCCGCCGCCACATCCAGCGCATAGGTCCAGTCGCCATTCGTGGCGATGCTGAAACTGCCATAGACCGAACTGCCCGCCCCGGACCAGGTCAGGACAGCATCGGCATCCGCATCTTCGGCGACGAGGGTACCTTCTGCGACGACCGGCCCCGAACCGTCCGTCAGCGCGCCTGACGTCGTGGAAGAGGTCACAACCACCACCGGCACATCCGGGATCGCCGAGACTGTTACCGAAACGTTGGCATCCGCAAAATCGCCCGCCGGGTCGGTGACCCGCACGGTAAAGCTGTCTGTTCCGGCAAAATCAGGGTCGGGTGTATAGGAATATGTGCCGTCAGGTTGCAGGGCCACTTCACCGTTTGACGGTGTCCCGGTCAGTGAAAACGTGAGCGCGTCTCCGTCAATATCGCTCGCCGCGATCACACCGACCACCGCATTGTCTTCTGAAACGCTGGTGCTCTGATCGGCGGTCTGCGGCGCGTCATTAACCGGCAGCACCTCGACCACGAATCTCCACACCTGCGGTATTTCGGGGGGATGGGCTTTGATGCGCATCGGCCTTTGCCCGCCGCCTGGGATTCCTTCGGCGCCTACTGGTTTGCGCTGCCTCGTTTTGATGTGACGCGGCAGGGCGATCGTACGGAACTGGCGTGTACTGTTTTTCCCGAACGCTATCGCCCACGGCGCACGGAACTGCTCCGATCGCTGGAGCT
>CBDUCB010000182.1:0-7350 GCA_965365545.1 uncultured Roseobacter sp.
TTTCCAGCCATCCCAGTCATCCTCGGACATGCAATCCTCGATGGACCTAATCGGATAGCCATTCACCAGTGCCGTGAGATAGTCGACATTTTCGTCCGAGCTCAGCGTTTTGCCTTCGCCCGCCAGCACGTATTTGCCGTCTTTGTAGTATTCCGTGGCGGCGCAATCCTTCGCGAGATAAATGGCCTCACCCGTCTCAGAGCCTACCTTTTCAACGGATTTCAGAATGAAATCAAGCGCGTCCCGGGTGGAGCTGATGTCAGGCGCAAAGCCGCCTTCATCGCCGATGCCCGTGGACAGACCCGCCGCAGACAGCTCTTTTTTCAGCGTGTGGAACACTTCGGAGCCCATACGTACAGCTTCGCGGATGTTCTCCGCCGCCACCGGCATGATCATGAATTCCTGGATGTCGATCGGGTTATCCGCGTGCTCGCCGCCGTTGATGATGTTCATCATCGGCACCGGCAGAACGCGCGCTGAGGTACCGCCGATATAGCGGTAAAGCGGTTGCGTGCAGAAATCTGCGGCTGCCCGCGCGACAGCCATCGAGACACCGAGGATCGCATTTGCACCCAGCCGGCCCTTGTTGTCGGTGCCGTCAAGCTCGATCATCGTGCCGTCGATTTCCACCTGTTCCGTGGCGTCGATGCCCACCAGCGCCTCGGCGATTTCGCCGTTCACGGCAGCGCAGGCTTCAAGCACTCCCTTGCCCAGATAGCGCTTTTTGTCGCCGTCACGACGTTCGACAGCTTCATAAGCACCGGTTGATGCGCCCGAGGGAACAGCGGCGCGGCCCATAGTGCCGTCTTCCAGGATGACATCGACCTCGACGGTCGGATTGCCGCGGCTGTCGAGTATTTCACGGGCGTGGATATCGATGATCGTGCTCATGGGTCTCTCCTGTAATGTCTGTTGCCTGCGTGATACCGGCAGAGGGGCAAAATGGGAAGGGTCAGGCGCTGTTAGCGCGAACATTTCTTTCGCGCCAGAGCGTGTAAAGACCTGATGCGACAATCACCGCAGCACCTGTCAGTGTCATCGCGTCGGGCTTTTCGCCAAAAACTGTGACACCAATGATGAGGGCGAAGAGGATACGTGAATAGCGGAAAGGTGTAACAAAACTGACCTCTCCCACACGCATAGCGGCCACGATGGCATAGTACCCCACGATGCCGATCATCAGTGCCAGCCCCAGCCAGATCCCGTTTTGCGCGGAGACCGGCGCCATCGGCGTGTCGCCCGCGATCAGCATGATCGCAGCGGCAGGGATGAGCACGAGAAACGCCAGAAAGCTCAGCTGCAGTGAGGAGGTGCGTGGTGGCACACGGCGTGTCGCAAGATCGCGCAACGCCAGCCCGAAGACACCCTGCACCGCAAAGAGCGATTCCCAGCTGAAGCCGTCGAAGCCCGGACGAATGATCATCAGCACGCCACAGAACCCCACAAGGATCGCGGACCAGCGCCGCCAGCCTACCGGCTCATTCAGAAAGAGCGCAGCCCCCAGCGTGACCACCAGCGGATTTGCCTGCAGGATCGCCGAGGCAGTGGAGAGCGGTATCAGCGCAATCGCTGTCACAAAACCGATCGTGCCGACAAGTTCGCCCAGGGCCCGCAGCGCAATGGGCGGGGTCATCATGTCCCGCGAGAAAAGCGGCTCCCGGCGCAGTATCAGCACCGGTGCGAGCACCAGCGCGCTGCCCAGTCCCAGCATCCCCACAATCTGCCCGACCGGCAGATCGGCGGCCATAAACTTGATCAGCATGTCCTCGAGCGCAAAGCCGATCATCGCCAGCACCATCAGTGCCGCGCCACGCAGGTTATCCATCAGGGGGGTCCGTTCGCTTGGTCACGGAAATCTCTAAGCCGCGCGTCGCGTTCTGTCGAGAGCCGCGGTCAGGGTTTCAGGCGGACGAGGATTGTTTTGCCCTGGGTTTTTGTTTCCAGCCGGTCGGAAAGCGCCCCGATGAGGCTGCTGAATTTCGCGTGGCCATAGGTGCGCTGATCAAAATCCGAATGCGCGGCGACGATCTCGTTTTTGATCTGGCTGAGGTTATACCACTCGTCGTCCTGCTCGATCTTCTTCATTGCGTTGGAGATCCGCTGATAGGCGTGGTTGAGCGATGCTTTGGGCTTTTTCGCGGCCGCTTTGTCTTTGCTTCCGGTATCCTCGCCGTTGAGGTTTTCGATCAGGATGAAACGGTTGCAGACGTTGCGCAGGGATTCCGGAGCTTTGTCTTCGCCGATGCCGACCACCATAAGCCCGTCCTCGCGCAGCCTGTTGGCCAGTGCGGTGAAATCACTGTCAGAGGAGACCAGCACAAAGCCGTCAAACCGCCCGCCGTGCAGGATATCCATCGCATCAATCACCAGACCGATGTCAGAGGCGTTCTTGCCGGTGGTGTTGGCGGTTTCCTGATGCGCCACCAGCCCCAGGCTCTGGATCGTTTTTGCCCAGGCGCTGAGACGCCCGCTTGACCAGTCGCCATAGACGCGGCGCAGCGCAGGCTCGCCGATCCGTTTGATCTCTTCGAGGATCGATCCGGCATATCTGGCCGGCACGTTGTCCGCGTCAATCAGCACTGCCAGCAGGGGGCGGTCGCGTTCGGGCACTCTGTTTCCTCTCGTTCAGTTTCCGGTGCAGCCACGGGCCGGCGCGTCACCCCTTTTTCAGTGGCACGCCGTAAAGCTCCAGACGGTGACCGCGCAGCTCATATCCCAGCTTGCGTGCGATCCGGTCCTGCAGTTCTTCGATCTCGGCGTCAACAAATTCGATGACCTCGCCTGAGTTCATATCGATCAGGTGATCGTGGTGGTCGCGTTCAGCGTCCTCATAGCGCGCGCGCCCGTCTCCGAACTCGAGCTTGTCGAGGATGCCGGCCTCTTCAAAGAGCTTTACCGTCCGGTACACGGTCGCAATTGAAATGCCCGCATCCACTGCCGAGGCACGCGCATAAAGCTCTTCCACATCGGGGTGGTCGTCGCTGTCTTCCAGCACGTTCGCGATAACGCGGCGCTGACCGGTCATGCGCAGCCCCATGGTTTCGCAGCGTTTCAGGATGGACTTGCTCATAGATCGTTTCCTGTCCGGATGGTCCCCGGTTCTAGCCGGGTTTGGCACGGGCGACCAGATCAGAATGCGCACTGTGGTTGACACGGAGGTAAAAAAAGCCCATCTGCACATCAGACGATGCCTTCTGCCGCGTGAGCAGTTCGGGCGCCCGGGTGAGATAACCCGACATGCGCACCCGTTTCAAAGGCACGTTGTTGTTCCCAAAATCACGCGTGGGGCCAGACGCGACAGACAGATGCCGGCACTTCGCCGTCCTCTGCGATCTGGCGCGTGTCCCGACGTGGCATTCCGGACGGAGTGCGATGCGAATTTATGTGCCGGGCTGATCGCAGCCGGGCCGGAAAGATTATATATGAGTGACTTTGATATGATGGGTCTGCCGCAAATGCTGGTGGATCGTCTGAAAGAAATGGGTCTGAAAGATCCGACCCCGATCCAGAAACAGGCCATTCCCCATGCGCTCAACGGGCGCGATGTGATGGGGCTCGCACAGACCGGCACCGGCAAAACGGCCGCTTTCGGTGTGCCGCTGGTGGCACAGATGCTTGAGATGCCGGGCCGTCCGGCGCCGAAATCCGTACGCGGACTGGTGCTGGCACCGACCCGCGAACTTGCAACACAGATCAGCGTGAACCTGCGCGGCTTTGCCGAAAAAACTCCGCTGAAAGTGGCGATGGTCGTTGGTGGTCAGTCGATCAATAACCAGATCAAACGGCTTGAGCGCGGGGTCGATCTTTTGGTGGCAACACCCGGCCGCCTACTCGATCTGATGGACCGGCGCGCGGTGCGTCTGGATCAGGCAACCTTTCTGGTGCTTGATGAGGCGGACCAGATGCTCGACATGGGTTTCATCCACGATCTGCGCAAGATTGCCAGGGTGATCCCGGCGGAGCGTCAGACGATGTTGTTTTCAGCGACAATGCCGAAGCTGATGAACGAGATTGCGCAGAGCTATCTGAACCGGCCGATCCGCGTTGAGGTTTCTCCCCCCGGCAAGGCTGCCGACAAGGTGACGCAGGAAGTGCACTTCATCGCCAAGTCCGAAAAGGCAAATCTGCTGATTGAGCTTCTGGGTAAGCACCGGGGCGAGCGGGCGCTGGTTTTCGGACGGACCAAGCATGGTTCTGAAAAGCTGATGAAGACGCTTGTGAAGGCGGGCTTTGACGCGGCCTCCATCCACGGCAACAAATCGCAAGGCCAGCGCGACCGGGCCATCGCGGCATTTAAGTCCGGCGAGACGACTGTGCTTGTGGCCACTGATGTGGCGGCCCGCGGCCTCGATATTCCGGATGTAAAACACGTCTATAACTTTGATCTGCCCAACGTGCCGGACAACTATGTGCACCGGATCGGGCGCACCGCGCGGGCCGGCAAAGACGGGGCCGCGATCGCCTTTTGCGCCCCCGAAGAGATGGATGAGCTGAAAGCGATCCAGAAAACCATGGGCGTCGCAATCCCGGTGGGCTCCGGCCGGCCGTGGGAGGTCGCGGATATTCCTGAAGGTGCCAAACCCGCAGGCCGTGGCCGGCGGCGCGGTGGTGGTGGCGGCGGCGGTGGCCGACCAAAATCCGCAGGCCCCGGTGGCGGACAGCAGCCGCAGGGTAAAAAACCGGGCGGTGGTCGCAGACGCCGTCGCGGTGGCAAGCCCGGCGGTGGCCAGAACACCGGGCAGGGCGGCCGGAATTCCGGCGGCTCCGGACAGACTGCGGCCTGATATCATCTGAAGCCTTCCGGCGTGATAATCCGCGCCGGAAGCTAAACCTTTCGTCCGTCGTGACGTCTGCTGTGCAGGCCGGCAATTGACAATGGCTGCGGCGCGCGCCCTTGTGTGGCGATGGACCGCAAATCACATATGGACACTTTCGGGGCGGTGGCGCTGATTGTTTTCGCGCTGCATCTGGCGTTCAATCAGGTCGTCATCAAAGTTACCAACGGCGGTTTCGGTCCGGTTTTTGCCGCCGGACTGCGTTCAGCCGGCGCGGTTGTGGTCCTGCTGATCTGGATGCGCCTGCGGGGTATTCCGCTGGCCGTGCCGAGAGCGGCGGTTCCCTCGGGCATTCTGGTCGGTCTGCTCTTTGGCATCGAGTTCATGATTCTTTTTACGGCGCTTGATTTCACCACGGTCAGCCGGGCGTCGGTGATCTTTTACTCGATGCCCGTCTGGCTTGCGGTTGCCAGCCATTTTCTGATGCCGGGCGACCGGATGACCGGGCGCCGCGCGCTCGGTCTTGTGATGGCGATGGCGGGCGTGGCGGCAGCGCTTCTGGACCGAAGCGATGTTACAGCAAGCCTGACAGGCGACCTCATGGCACTGACGGCGGCGATGTGCTGGGCTGCCATCGCCCTGTGTGTGAAAGTCACCCCGCTGAGCGAGGTACCACCTGCAAATCAGCTGATTTTTCAGGTGGCTGTTTCCGCACCGCTGATGCTGGCCGTGGCCTTCTGGACGGGTGATCTCATGCGCGACCCGCAACCGATCCATTTTGCAGGACTCGCGTTTCAGACCATCGCGGTGGCCTCGCTCGGCTTTCTGGCGTGGTTCTGGCTTATGTCGATCTATCCGGCCTCTGCGGTGGCCTCTTTCAGCTTTCTGTCGCCGGTTTTCGCGGTGATCCTGGGCTGGCTGCTTCTGGGCGAACATGTCAGCCTGCGGGTCTGGATGGCGCTCGTGCTCGTGGCGGGCGGTATCTGGCTGATTAACCGCCGGCCGCGCGCCGCTCAGGTGCCGCAGAAGGTCGCCGGGACCCGCTGAGCCTGCGTGGGCGGGCGCATCAGCTCTGTGTCATCCGTGCCAAAAGGGTCGGCCAGTGCGGAGGATAACCGTTCAAAGGGCGCATAATCCCCTGCAACCGCTGCCGTGATCATCTCCTCGATCCGGTGATTGCGCGGGATGATGCGGGGCGACGCTGCCTGCATAACTGCCTCAGGCGCGTCCTCAGACATCAGCCGGTTCTGCCAGTCTGCGGCCCAGGCATCATATGCGTCGCGGTCCACAAACTGATCGCGGGCATCGCCCCGTGCCAGAGCGTCGAACGTATTGGTGAAATCCGCCCCCTGTGCCTGCATCAGATCAAGCAGCGTCCGAATAAGCTGCCCGTCTTCGGGGACCGGATCCGCAAGACCGATTTTGGCGCCGAAGCGGTGCAGCCAGGCGGCTTCGATCTGTTCCGGCATCGCGTGCACGATGGCAGTTGCGTCTTCGACTGCCGCCTCAGGGTCGTCCATCTGCTGCAACAAGGATGTGGCGAACTGTGCCATGTTCCACACCGCGATCCGGGGCTGGTTGGAATAGGCATACCGCCCGGTCTGATCGATAGAACTGAACACCGTGTCGCTGTGAAATTCATCCATGAATGCGCAGGGACCGTAATCGATTGTCTCGCCGGAGATGGTGCAGTTATCGGTGTTCATCACACCGTGGATGAAGCCCACCGACATCCAGGCAGCAATCAGGCGCGCCTGGGCGTCGCAGACCGCGCGCAACAGATCCATCGGACCGTCCGCATCCGGATAGTGGCGCTCGATGGCATAATCTGTGAGCTGTCGCAGGGCATCAGTCTGACCGCGGTGGGCAAAAACCTGAAAGGTGCCCACCCGCAGGTGGCTTGCGGCAACGCGCGTCAGCACAGCCCCCGGTAACACGGTTTCACGGATCACGTCCTCACCGGTGAGCGTCGCTGCCAGCGCACGTGTCGTCGGGATGCCAAGCGCATGCATCGCCTCTGAGATCACGTATTCGCGCAGCACAGGCCCCAGCCAGGCGCGCCCGTCACCCATCCGTGAATAGGGGGTCGGGCCCGACCCCTTAAGCTGAATGTCACGTCGCAGCCCGTCAGTGCCCACGACTTCGCCCAGCAAAAGCGCGCGCCCGTCGCCAAGCTGCGGATTGTAATTGCCGAACTGGTGCCCGGCATAAAGCTGCGCCAGCGGGGCGGCGCCTTCGGGCAGGGCGGTACCGGAGAAAACGGCCGCGCGTTCGGCGTCATCCGCCTCGGAAAACCCCAGCAGCGCACCGAGCGGCGCGTTATAGGCAATAAGCGCAGGCGCACGTGCAGGCGCCGGCATCTGGCGGGTAAAGAACGCGTCCGGCAGGCGGGCATAGGTATTGTCAAAGGGAGCTGTAATTGTCATGCCCCTCATATAGGGGGCATCGGGCTGTGCCGCCACCCGTTCGGCGTCAGGTACACGATGCGCGGATGGTCCGCCCTCAGAACCGGCGGGTCATCAGCATATAGTGCGGACGTTCGCGAAAGCCTGCGCGGGCATAGAGCTTTTGCTTA
>CBDUCB010000183.1:0-7294 GCA_965365545.1 uncultured Roseobacter sp.
GGCAACGGCTACCGATCGGTGCGCGATGTCTGGCGCCGGGCGGGGCTGGCGCCGGGTGAGGTGGCGAGACTGGCGGCGGCGGATGTCTTTGCCGCACTGGGCCTGCCGCGCAGGGAAGCGCTCTGGGAAGCAAAGGCGCTTGCCCCCGGCGCGCCGCTGCCGCTTTTTGCCGGTGACATCGACGGCGAGGCGATTGATGAGCCCGCAGCTTTGTTGCCCGAAATGACAGCGGGCGAAGAGGTCGTGGAGGATTACGTGGCCATGCGGCTCACGCTCAAAGCGCACCCCCTGGCGCTGTTGCGCGACCGTCTGACACCGCCCGCCGGACGGGCAGACGACAGGAATAATGACGCGCGCGGGCGGATTTGAGCCACGAAGAAACAGGCGGACCCGGAAAGTGGTTCACCCCCGGCATTACAGCCGTTAAAAGGCCACAGGCCCACCAGAGGAGACGCGCAGATGAGCCCGCCAAAACCCGTTGCATTGTGTATTCTCGATGGCTGGGGCATTTCTGAGCGCCGCGAGGGAAATGCCCCATTGCTGGCGGATACGCCGGTGATGGACCGGATCATGGCGACCTGTCCGAATGCTACGCTGATCACCCATGGACCGGATGTTGGCCTGCCACGCGGGCAGATGGGCAATTCGGAAGTCGGTCACACCAATATCGGTGCGGGCCGGGTCGTCGCGATGGATCTGGGCCAGATCGATCTTGCGATCGAAGAGGGGACATTCGCGGAAAACCCCCGTCTCAGAGACTATACAGACGCGGTGAAAGGTGCAGGCGGGCGTGCGCACCTCATGGGGGTTGTGTCGGACGGCGGGGTGCACGGCCATCTCAGTCACATGGTCGCGGCGGCAAAGGCGCTGGAGGGTGCCGGCGTCGATGTGGTGATCCATGCGCTGACCGACGGGCGCGACGTGGGTCCGAAATCCGCTGAAGGGTTTTTTGAAACACTCACGGCGGCGCTGCCGGAGACGGTGCGCATCGTCACTGTGACCGGGCGCTATTTTGCCATGGACCGCGACAACCGCTGGGACCGGGTGGAAAAAGCATATCGCGCCATCATAGGGGGCAAGGGTGATCAGGCGCAGGATGCAGCCTCTGCCGTCAAGGCCGCTTACGCGCGCGGGGAGACCGATGAATTTATCGCGCCGACGGTGATCGGCGATTATGCCGGGGCGCGGGACGGCGATGCGGTTTTCTGCCTGAATTTCCGGGCGGACCGGGCGCGCGAGATTATGGCAGCCATCGGGGCGCCGGAATTCGACGGGTTTGACCGCGGTGCAAGGGTCAACTGGTCCGCGCTGATGGGTATGGCGCAGTATTCCCAGGCGCATTCAGAATATATGACGGTGATGTATCCCAAACCCGAGATCGCCAATACGCTGGGCGACTGGGTGGCGCAGAAGGGGCTGCGACAGTTCCGGCTGGCGGAGACCGAGAAATATCCGCATGTGACCTTTTTTCTGAACGGTGGTGAGGAGGTGTCTTTTGCCGGCGAAGACCGCAAGATGCCGAAATCACCCGATGTTGCGACCTATGACCTGCAACCCGAGATGTCGGCGGGCGAGGTCACGGATGCTTTTGTCGGGGCAATCCGGGACGGGTACGACCTTATTGTGGTGAATTACGCCAACCCCGACATGGTTGGTCATACCGGTGATGTGCAGGCGGCAATCAAAGCCTGTGAGGCTGTGGATCAGGGGCTGGGCCGGGTGCTTGAAGCGCTGGAGGCGGCGGGCGGGGCCATGGTGGTCTGTGCCGACCATGGCAACTGCGACGTGATGATTGACCCTGAGACCGGCGGGCCGCATACGGCGCATACGCTGAACCCGGTGCCGGTGGCCGTCATCGGCGCGCCTGCAGGCACAAAGATCACCGATGGACGGCTGGCTGATCTGGCGCCGACGATTCTGCATCTGATGGGCCTTGAACCACCTGTGGAGATGACAGGCAGGTGCCTGATTTCATGAAGTTCATCTGGTTTTTGGCTATTTTCCTGCCGGCGGTGGTCTTTGCGGCAGAGGATCCGGCGGCTGATGCGCGCGATGCAATGGCGCAGATTGAGGCCGCCTCAGAGCAGCTTGAGGATGCCGTCTCGGCGCGCGACCGCGTGCGCGCGCTTACACAGATCATCGGGGCATTCGAAGAAGGTCTGAGCGCGTTGCGCAGTGGCCAGCGCTCTGCCGCGATCCGCGAAGCCGAACTGGCGGCCGGATTGCAGGCCCGTGATGAAGAGATCACGGCGCTTTTGTCGGTCCTGCAGCAGCTGGCAGCAGAGCCTTCGCCGGTTATTTTCCTGCATCCGCAGGGCCCGACCGGCAGCGCAAGGGCCGGTATGCTGCTGGCGGACACCGCACCGGCACTTGCAGCACAGGCAGAAGGGCTGCGCCGTGATCTCGAAGAGTTGCAGATGCTGCGCGACATGCAGCGCGCTGCCACTGCAAGCCTTCAGGCCGGCCTGAGCGAGATCCAGGCAGCGCGCACAGCGCTGAACCAGGCGATTGCTGATCGTGGTGTGCTGCCGGCCCGGTTCACCAATGATCCGGTGCGCGAAGCGATCCTGATCGCCTCTGCAGAGACGCTCGACAGTTTTGCAGGGGGGCTGGAGCGGATAGCGGTAGATGTCATTGCCCCGGCCCCTGCGGATCTGCAGGGTCAGAAGGGTGCGTTGCCGCTGCCGGTCAACGGGTCCGTGCTGCGCCGCGCGGGCGAGGCGGATGCCGCCGGGGTGACCCGCCCCGGCATCATCGTCACCACACAGGAACGCGCGATTGTCACCAGCCCTGTTCCTGCGACCATACGCTACACTGGCGCGCTGCTGGATCTGGGGCAGGTTGTCATCATTGAGCCACAGTCGGATGTTCTGTTTATCCTCGCGGGGCTCGGCACGATTTACGGGAATGCAGGCGAGGTCATTGACGCAGGCACGCCGCTGGGGCTTATGGGAGGCGCAGAGGCTCAGACCGGTGAGGCGCAGTCAACAGATGGTGATGTCACTGGTGCCGGGCGTTCCGAAACGCTCTATATAGAAGTAAGACAGAACAACACGCCCGAGGACCCGGGCCTCTGGTTCCGAACGGACAAGGATGGATAACAGGATGAAAAAATTTGCCATGGCAGCACTGGGCGGTACGCTGGCCGGGGTGCTCGCGACCACACAGATCGCAGGGCCGCTTCTGGCGCAGGATGCAGCCAAATCCGGCAATGTGTACGAGCAGCTTGATCTTTTTGGCGATATTTTCGAGCGGATCCGTGCGCAATACGTTGAGGAAGTCGACGCAGGAGAGCTGATCGAGGCCGCAATTGACGGCATGCTGACCTCGCTGGATCCGCACTCAAGCTATCTCAGCCCGGATGATGCGGCCCAGATGCGCGTGCAGACGCGAGGCGAATTCGGCGGACTGGGTATCGAGGTCACGCAGGAAGAGGGCTTTGTCAAAGTGGTCTCGCCCATCGACGGCACGCCCGCAGATGAGGCCGGCGTAGAAGCCGGAGACTTCATCACCCATGTCGACGGCGAATCCGTTCTCGGTCTGAGCCTTGATGAGGCGGTCACCATGATGCGCGGACCCGTGGGCTCCGAGATTCTGATTACCATCGTACGCGAGGGTGAGCCCGAGCCCTTTGATGTGGCGATCATCCGCGACACGATCAAACTCACCGCGGTGCGTACCCGTACCGAAGGCGATACAGTTGTGCTGCGGGTCACGACCTTTAACGATCAGACCTATGCCAATCTTGAGGCCGGGTTCAGAGAGCGGGTCGAAGAGGCCGGTGGTATGGACGCGATCAACGGCATCGTGATCGACCTGCGCAACAATCCCGGTGGTTTGCTGACCCAGGCGATCCGGGTGTCGGATGCGTTCCTGAACGAGGGTGAGATTGTCTCTACCCGTGGCCGCGAAATTCAGGACGGTGAGCGCTTCAACGCGACCGAAGGCGATCTTGCCGATGGCAAGCCCATCGTCGTGCTGATCAACGGCGGCTCTGCTTCCGCCTCGGAGATTGTCGCCGGCGCGCTGCAGGATCACCGCCGCGCGATTGTGGTGGGCACCAAGAGTTTTGGCAAAGGCTCGGTTCAGACGGTGATGCCGCTCAGAAGCGACGGCGCGATGCGCCTGACCACCGCGCGGTATTACACACCCTCAGGCCGGTCGATCCAGGCGCTGGGTGTGTCCCCTGACATCGTTGTGGAACAGCCCCGCAGCCCGGTGGATGCCGCAGCGGAGGAAGAGGAAGAGACAACACGCCGTCCGTCCCGTTCCGAGGCGGATCTGCGTGGCAGCCTGAATAACGACAGCCTGACAGATGACGAGATCGAACAGATCCAGGCCGACCGCGCAAAGGCGGAAGCCGCCGCGGCCCTGCGTGAGGAAGACTATCAGCTGGCCTATGCCATCGACATCCTCAAGGGTCTGTCCGCGATCGGTGGTCAGGACTGAGACTTCGTTGAATGTATGACAAAAAGGCCCCCGGAATTATCCGCGGGGCCTTTTTCATGTCCGGGCGTGAACGGACTGTCTGTTGTTGCGCGAAGGCTTGATGCGGGCTGTTGACCAGACCCGGCCCGGTGCTCGTATCACCTTCCTGTTCTGCGCACCAGAAACGGGGTTTGCGGGACCTGTGACCGGAGCGAAGGTGTCCCCTCACGTAACGATCCGCGATAGTTTCAGTCAGGACCCTGTTTCAAGACAATGCCGTCGGAATGCCCGTTTCAGCATGTCCAGTTCAGCGCGCAGCAGATCAACCTCAGCGCGCAGGTCCTGCCCCAGAACCTCGCCGGCCATCAGGGTAAAGCTGCCCAGCACTGTGTCTGTTTCCTGATCCCGGATCAGGATCGTCTGCAGCCCGTCCGCAACGGCGGCCATCGGTACCGGCACCTCAAGCAGCCATTCGCCGCTCTCGTCCGCGGGGATGATGCGGACACCGGATACGGGCGTGTCTTCATGCGTTGCCATGATGTCAGGGGTCTCATCCGCGCCCGATATGACACCTTTCCAGATCCCGCCCTGCATCGTGGTTTTGGTCAGTACGGGCTGCATCATTGGGACATCCTCAGATCTGTGCGCGCGGGCGGCGCGACATGGTCAGATCCCGCAGCGTCACCATGTTCATTTCCGGACCTTCGAAAATGAAATCGATCCAGGCCTTGTCGATGCGCTTTTCGTTGAGGTTGGTATAGGCGAGGTCAAACTCGACGCTGGCCTCTTTTTCCCCTCGTGGCATTTCGCGGACGATCTGCTCGGTATTGGGACCGTGACGGATATTAAGCCGGACAAAGATTTCGATGGGTTTTTCCATCTCGGCAATCGCGGCGATGCGCAGAATATGGCTGCGTTTCAGGTTTTTAACGCATCCTTCCGGCAGGGTGGCAACGAGGGACATGAACGAGCCGTCGAACCGGAACACATCGATGCGCAACCCGTAGGGTGCTAGGTCTTCCTCGCGGATATTGCGCAGCTGGCGGAGTGTGATTTCGGACCGGGCGCAGTCGTGAAAGAGAGTGATCTCGTCGCCCAGCATCGATTTGCTCTTCACCGATGAGATGCCTTTGACGGGCAAAGCGGTGCGCCAGAGTTCCGGCCGCCAGGCCCAGTCGGCGTTGTGCGGTCTGGGAAAACCGGTTGAGCCGATGACAGGCAGAGCCAGACGCTCGTCTGCGGTACGGATCAGACGGTCAAGATGTTCACGCAGCAGTCGCGCCCGCGTTGCCTGGCGTTTCAGAACGCTGATTTTCGCGGTGGTGGCCTCGCGCGCGCAAATCGCCCAGCGTTGCAATGCCCGCCGATGGATGGCCGTATCCCAGAATGTGTCGCCGCTTTTGCTCATGGTGCCCGGTTGGTTTGCGCCCTTTATCTGACGAAAGGGTTACGTCCAGATAAACCGCAAAACACCTGTTGATCGCAAGCCTTTTTGAGCGTGGTGGTCCCGCACGGCCGCGCGCGGGACCGGTCCGGTCAGAGCTCCATGTAGGAATGGCCTTCTTTTTTGCCGCCCGGATGAGTGACGGCACCAAGGTAGGTCGGGCCCACAAGCTGCGCGTATTTCCACAGGGCACCGGCGCCATAAATCGTCTCGCGCGGGCCTTTCCATGCTTCTTTGCGGGTGGCCATTTCGTCATCGGTAAGGTCCACGCTGATCGTGCCTTCCAGCGCGTTGAGGGTGATCATATCGCCGTCTTGCAGCAGCGCGATCGGGCCGCCATGGGCCGCTTCAGGGCCGACGTGACCCACGCAGAAGCCACGGGTCGCGCCGGAAAAACGACCATCGGTGATGAGTGCCACCTTTTTGCCCATGCCCTGACCCGAGAGTGCCGCCGTGGTTGCCAGCATCTCGCGCATTCCGGGACCACCCGCCGGGCCCTCGTTGCGGATCACGAAGACGTCGCCTTCCTCGTAGGTGCGGTTCTGCACCGCTTCAAAGGCGTCCTGTTCGCATTCAAAGACGCGCGCAGGTCCGGTGAACAGCAGATGTTGCGGCTCCATACCAGCGATTTTTACGATGGCGCCTTCGGGTGCGAGGTTACCTTTGAGCCCGACAACACCACCGGTTTTCGACAATGGCGTTTCTACCGGATAGATCACGCGGCCATCCGCTTCGAGGCTGACCTTGTCGATTTCCTCACCGATGGAATAGCCTGTTGCGGTCATGCAGTCCTCGTGAATGAGGCCCGCCTTGCGCAGTTCTTTCATCACCACGGGCACGCCACCGGCCTCGTAGAGATCTTTGGCCACATAAGCGCCGCCCGGTTTGAGATCGACGAAATAAGGGGTATCCCGAAAAATCTCGCAGACATCGTCGAGGAAGAAATCGATGCCCGCCTCATGCGCCATCGCCGGCAGGTGCAGGCCGGCATTGGTCGAGCCCCCGGTGCAGGCAACGATGCGGGCGGCATTTTCGAAAGCTTCGCGGGTGCAGATGTCACGCGCCCGGATGTTCTTTTCGATCAGGTTCATGACGGCAGCACCCGAGGCTTCGGCATAGGCGTCGCGGCTTTCGTAAGGCGCGGGTGCCCCGGCGGAGTTGGGCAGCGCCAGACCGATGGCTTCGGAAACGCAGGCCATGGTGTTGGCGGTGAACTGGCCGCCGCAGGCACCGGCGGACGGGCAGGCCACGCGTTCGAGAATTTCAAGCTCAGCTTCGGTCAGAGTGCCACTCTGCTGACGGCCCACGGCTTCGAACATGTCCTGCACCGTGAGGTCGCGGTTGGCGAAATCTTCGGGTACTTTTGAACCGGTGGGCGCACGGCCCGGCAGGATCGACCCGCCGTAGAGAAAAACCGACGGC
>CBDUCB010000184.1:0-7267 GCA_965365545.1 uncultured Roseobacter sp.
GGTTTGCCTGCACGGTGCGCGCCAGGCCGGAGAGCTTTTGGGGAAACGTGTGCTGGTCACCGGCTGCGGGCCCATCGGGTTGCTCTGCATCCTTGCTGCGCGACGCGCGGGTGCTGCGGAAATTGTCGCTACTGATCTGACCGATTTCACTTTGCAGATGGCGCGCGATAACGGCGCGGACCGGGTAATCAATACCGGCGACACGCCCGACGCTCTCAGCGCCTATGAGGCGGAAAAGGGATATTTCGACGTGCTCTTTGAGTGCACTGGTGTCGCCCGTGCGCTCGCCGGGGGCATCGCTGCCCTGCGCCCGCGCGGCGTGATCGTACAACTGGGGCTTGGCGGTGATATGACGCTGCCGGTACAGGCGCTGACCGCCAAAGAGCTGCAGTTGCGGGGCTCATTCCGCTTTCACGAAGAGTTCTTCACCGGCGTTGAACTGATGCGCAAGGGGTTGATCGACGTCAGACCGCTGATCACCCAGACCCTTGGCGTGGATGAGGCGGTAAAGGCGTTTGAGCTGGCCAGCGACCGGACGCAGGCCATGAAGGCCCAGATCTCTTTTGCGTGACACCTTTACGTCAATCCGGCGATCGTCTCTTTCCCTTCGCGGCAGGCTGACTGATAGTGCGGCCGGGCAAGGCCCCGTCGGGATGTTCCGGGTCTGCGAGCCGTTATTCACAGGAGTATGTTTTCCATGAGCAGCGACATCGGCCTTATTGGCCTTGGTACAATGGGGGCCGCACTGGCGCTCAATATCGCCGAAAAGGGTTTTGACATCGCGGTGTGGAACCGGACCACCAGCGTCACACATGATTTCGCAAAAGGCGCCGGGGATCTCGCCTCGCGGATTACACCTGCCGAAACCCTGCAAGATCTGGTGGCCGCGCTTTCTGAACCGCGCGCGATCATCCTGATGGTGCCGGCAGGAGAGGCCGTCGATGCACAGATCGAAGCCCTGCGTCCGCTGATGGGGCCTGATGATCTGATCATAGATGCAGGCAACGCAAATTTTCATGACACCAACCGCCGCGCCCGCGCCGCGACCGGTCCGTTTCTGGGCATCGGGGTGTCGGGCGGTGAGGAGGGCGCGCGCCACGGTCCGTCGATCATGGGCGGCGGCACGCGTGCGCACTGGGACAGGGTCGCGCATATCCTTGAAGCGATCAGCGCAAAATACAACGGCACCCCCTGTGCCACATGGATGGGCGAAGAGGGCGCCGGGCACTTCGTCAAAGCCGTGCACAACGGGATTGAGTACGCCGACATGCAGATGATCGCAGAGGTCTATGGCATCCTGCGCGATGGCATGGGCATGCAGGCGGCTGACATCGGTGCCGTGTTTGATCGCTGGAACGAGGGGCCGTTGCGGTCCTATCTGATCGAGATTTCCGGCAAGGTGGCAGGAGCATACGATACGGCGACGAATGGTCCGCTGCTCGACGTGATTGTGGACGCCGCCGGCCAGAAGGGCACCGGCCGCTGGACGGTGATTGAGGCACAGCATCTGGCGGCTCCTGTCCCGGCGATCGAGGCGGCCGTCGTGGCACGTAATCTGTCGTCACAGCGGGACGCGCGTGCGGCGGGCGAGGCGCTCTTCGGGGCTGCGCCGAAAGAGCTGCCCGAGGGCACCCTTTCGGAAACCGTCCTCGAACAGGCCATGATCGCCGGCAAGATCCTGTGCTATGCCCAGGGGTTTGCGATGATCTCGGCGGCCTCCGACGCTTTTGGCTGGGCTCTGCCCCTGCCCGATATCGCCCGGGTATGGCGTGAGGGCTGCATCATCCGTTCAGACATGCTCAACGATATGGCTGCCGCGCTGACTGACGATCCGGACCGCAATCTGATGCTGGCGCCGCATTTTGCCAACCTGCTCAAGATGAACCATGACGGGCTGCGCGAAGTCGTGGCGCAGGGTGCGCTTTATGGTCTTCCGGTGCCGGCGCTGAGCTCGGGTCTGGCCTATTTCGACGCCATGCGCACGCATCGCGGCACCGCCAATATGATCCAGGGACAGCGCGACTTCTTTGGCCTGCACGGGTTTGCACGCCTGGATGATGGCAGTACCGGACAGCACGGACCCTGGGCGCATGACTGACCTATGATCCCGGTGGACATGCTGCCCCTGATCGCGGTTGCGAGTGCTGCGTTTCTGATTGCGGGCACGGTGAAAGGCATCGCGGGGATCGGTCTGCCCACGGCCGCGATTGCGCTGATGACGCTCTTTACCGATCCGCGCACGGCGATCGCGCTGGTGTTGTTCCCGATGATCGGCTCCAACGCCTGGCAACTCTGGCGGGAGGGTGAAATCATTCGCACAGCGAAACGCTACTGGTTGTTTTCGCTGGTTCTTTTTGCGGGTGTGACAATCACCGCCTTTTCCACCCGGGATGCCGGTGACCGGTTTTTGCTGGTGGCGCTGGGGGTCGTGATTCTGATTTTCGTGGCGGTCAGCTGGAAAAAACTCGTGCCGCCGGTGCCGGACAGATATGACACCGCAGCCCAGGTCGGGTTCGGCGTTTTTGCGGGGTTCATCGGCGGAATGACTGCCGCATGGGGTCCGCCAATGGCGATGTATCTTTCCGCCCGCGGCGTTCAGAAAGACGAGTTTGTACGCGCCACGGGCTTTATGATTTTCGTTGGCAGCCTGCCGCTTTGTTATGCGTACGCGCGGCTCGGGTTTCTGACCGGGCCCTTAAGCGGCGTGTCGATTGCGATGCTGATCCCGGCCATCGCCGGGTTCTCACTGGGCGAAATCCTCCGCCGCAGGCTCTCGGTCGAAGGGTTCCGCAATGCGATCCTGATTGTGTTTGTGTTTCTCGGTCTCAACCTGATCCGCCGCGCGATCTGGTACGGTTAAGCCCGTTCAGAAACAGGATTCCAACAACTTCCGGGTATTCCCGCGCTTCATCTCCACCGGGTTGCCGCCGGTGCTGGGGTCTTTCAGTGCCGCCTCGACCAGCGCATCGAGATCAGGATCTGTGACCCCCAGCGCGGTCAGGTTTTCCGGAATGCCCAGCCGTGCATTAAGGTCGACCACAAAAGCGCAGAATCCGTCGAAGCCGCCCGTAATACTCAGATAGTTGGCCGCGCGAGCCAGATGGCGGCGAACCTTCGGCTTGTTGAACTGCAGCACTGGCAGCATCACAACCGCATTGGTCGTGCCGTGATGAGTGTGGTGAACCGCGCCGATCGGGTGGCTGAGCGCATGGATCGCGCCGAGCCCTTTCTGAAACGCAGTGGCCCCCATGGCGGCGGCAGACATCATATGGCTGCGTGCTTCGATATTTTCGCCGTCCTCAAAAGCGGTGATCAGGTTGTCTTTCACAAGCCGCATGCCTTCGAGAGCGATGCCCTGCGACATCGGGTGGTAGTGCGGCGAGCAGTAGGCCTCCAGGCAATGGGCAAAGGCGTCCATGCCTGTCCCCGCGGTGATCGCCGGCGGCATACCCACAGTCAGTTCCGGGTCGCAGATCACGACGGCGGGCAGCATTTTCGGATGGAAGATGATTTTCTTTTCCCGGGTTTCCGGGTTGGTGATCACACTTGCGCGGCCCACTTCAGAGCCGGTGCCGGCGGTTGTCGGCACAGCAACGACCGGAGCAATGGCATCTGCATCCGCACGGGTCCACCAGTCCCCGACATCCTCGAAATCCCACAAGGGACGGGTTTGTCCGGCCATGAAAGCGACGGCCTTGCCCAGATCAAGCCCCGAGCCACCGCCGAAAGCGATCACACCGTCAAAGCCACCCTCACGGTAGGCCCGCACCCCGGCTTCGACATTCGCGTCGGTCGGATTGGGGTCGACCTCCGAGAAAACCGCGCGACCGAGGCCTTCGGCTTCCATCAGATCGAGGGTCTTCTGTGTGACCGGCAATCCGGCAAGCCCTTTGTCTGTCACCAGCAAAGGCCGGGTGATACCTGCAGCCGCGCAGGCCGGGGCGATTTCGCTGATCCGGCCTGCGCCGAAGCGGATGCTGGTCGGATAGGACCAGGTTGCGTGCAGTGTCATGATGTCGTTGTCTTTCTCTTCGCGGCCTTCAGGCCCGTTCAAATCCACGCGCAATTTCCCAGTCGGTGACTGCACGGTCAAATTCTTCAATTTCCCATTCAGCGGCACGCGCATAATGGGTGATCACGTCTTCGCCCATCGCGTCTTTGAGCATCTCTGATCCCATCATCCGGGTGCGCGCTTCGGCAAGGTTTGCGGGGATACTTTGCGCATCGCCTGCGTCATAGACGTCACCGGTCGTCGCAGGTGCCAGCGTCAGTTTGTCTTCGATGCCTTTCATGCCCGCGGCCAGCAACGCGGCCTGCGCCAGATAGGGGTTCAGATCAGATCCGCCGATGCGGCATTCAACGCGCACACCTTTTGTGCCTGCCCCGCACAGCCGGAAGCCGGCGGTCCGGTTATCGACGGACCAGACCGTTTTGGTTGGCGCAAACGTTCCTTTGGCAAAGCGTTTGTAGCTGTTGATGTAAGGCGCAAGAAAGTACGTGTAATCAGGCGCATAGGCGATAAGACCGGCCATATAGTGGCGCATCAGGTCCGACATGCCCAGATCGTCCGACGGGTCACGAAACGCATTATCACCGTCGGACCAGAGCGACTGGTGCACGTGGCTGGAGCTGCCGACTTTATCCGCGGCCCATTTGGGCAGAAAGCTTGCGGCATGGCCGTGCTGCCAGGCAATTTCTTTCACTGCATGTTTGGCAATCGAGTGGTGATCGGCACAATCGAGCGCCGGGGAATAACGGATGTTGAGCTCTTCCTGCCCGGTTTCCGCTTCGCCTTTTGTGTTTTCGACCGGAATGCCCATCGCGTACAGGCCGTTGCGCAGCGGGCGCATCACATGCTCTTCCTTGGTGGTCTGGAAGATGTGGTAATCCTCATTGTAGCCGGAAATCGGTGCCAGATCCCGGAACCCCGTCTTGCGGATTTCCTCAAAGCTCTTCTCGAACAGGAAAAACTCCAGCTCCGTGGCCATCATCGCTGTGAGCCCCATCGCCTCCAGTCGCGCGACCTGTTTTTTCAGCACCGCACGCGGGCTGTGCGCCACCGGGGTTTCGCCGTCATGCTCGCAGATGTCGCAAAGCACCATTGCCGTCCCTTCGAGCCACGGCACCGGCCGCAGCGTGCTCAGATCCGGGCGCAGCACATAATCGCCATAGCCTTTGGACCAGCTTGCGGACCTGTAGCCTTCGGGTGTGGCCATCTCCAGATCAGTGGCGAGCAGATAGGTGCAGCAATGGGTTTCCTCATGCGAATGCTCCAGGAAGTTCGCTGCGTGAAAGCGTTTGCCCATCAGCCGTCCCTGCATGTCCACACCGCATACGAGCACAGTATCAGTTGTTCCCTCGGCGACCTGCGTGCGCAGCGCGTCAAGTGTCAGGGGCGTCGTCATATCAGGCTCCAGTTGCTTTTCAGGTACGGACAACGGGGCGTCCGGTTGCGCGCCACCCCGCGGTACATGATCGCCACGTCACGGCGCAATGGTCAAGCAGATGTGCCGCACGCGTCGCCGGGTTCTGCGACAGGTTGCATTCGTGCAGGAAAACGCCGCAGAATGCCGCCACCCGTTCAGCCAGAGGACAGGACAATGTCCACCCCTTCCCGAAAACCGATCAACGGTCTCTCACATGTCATCGGAGACAGTACCGAGCCGCTGCTCAATATTACCCTGCCGGATCTGCTGGCCAGGCAGGCGGCGCGGCTGCCCGATCATCCAGCTGCCGTTTTCCGGGCGCAGAACATCCGCTGGAGCTATGCGCAGTTCGCAGCAGAGACCGACAGGCTCGCGGGCGGACTGTACAGCATCGGGCTGCGCAAAGGCGACAGGGTTGGCATCTGGTCGCCCAATCGCGCTGAATGGCTGCTGACCCAGTTTGCCACAGCACGGATTGGTGCGATACTGGTGTGCATAAACCCGGCCTACCGGATCTCAGAGCTGGAATATGCGCTCAACGATGTCGGGTGCAGCGCGCTGATTACGGCGCGCAGTTTCCGCGGCTCTGACTACACAGGCATGCTGGCTGACCTCGCGCCAGAGCTTGCGACCGCCGCGCCCGGCGATCTGAGGGCCGCGCGCCTGCCCCACCTGCGGGCTGTGATTGCCATCGGTGACGGTGCTGCACCTGCCGGCATGCTGCGCTTTGATGAGGTCTGTGTGCAGGGTGACGATGTGCCAGCGCCGGACCTTGACGCCGTCACCGCAGACCTCGATCCTCAGGATCCGATCAATATTCAGTTCACCTCCGGTACTACAGGCAGTCCCAAGGGCGCCTGCCTCACGCACCATAATATCGTTAACAACGCTCATTTCGTGACCCGTGCGCTGGAGCTGACCGAGGCTGACCGGCTCTGTATTCCGGTCCCGTTTTACCATTGTTTCGGCATGGTCATGGGCACCCTTGGCTGCGTGACCAAGGGCGCCACCATCGTGGTCCCGGGCGAGGGTTTTGACGCCACCGAAACCCTTACGGCGGTGTCGGATGAGGGCTGCACGGCGCTTTTTGGTGTGCCGACGATGTTCGTGGCCGAACTGGCACTGCCGGACTTCGCCAGCTACGATCTAAGCACACTGCGCACCGGCATTATGGCTGGCGCCCCCTGCCCGGTTGAGGTCATGCGGCGGGTGCAGTCACGCATGAACATGACCGGGGTTACAATTGCCTATGGCATGACGGAAACGAGCCCGGTGTCGTTTCAGAGCAACGTCGATGACCCGCTGGAGCAGCGCGTCTCATCCGTCGGGCGTATTCACCCGCATGTCGAAGTGCGCATTGTCGATGATACCGGTGCGACGGTGCCGGTGGGCGCACAGGGTGAGCTGCTCACCCGCGGGTATTCAGTGATGCAGGGTTACTGGGGTGCGCCGGAGAAAACTGCCGGATGTATAGACGCGCAGGGGTGGATGCACACCGGAGACCTCGCGACGCTGGATGAAAACGGCTATTGCGCCATCACGGGACGGGTCAAGGATATGATCCTTCGGGGTGGTGAAAACATCTATCCGCGCGAGATCGAGGAGTTTCTCTACACCCATCCGGATGTCGCACAGGCGCAGGTTTTCGGGATACCCGATACGCACTACGGCGAGATTGTCTGCGCATGGATCGTGCTTCGGGACAATGCCGCTCTGAGCCCTGACGCGGTGCGCACCTGGTGCCGCGAAAACATCGCGCATTACAAAGTACCCGCGCACATCCGTTTCAAAGACAGCCTGCCGATGACAGTCACCGGCAAGCCGCAGAAGTTCATCATGCG
>CBDUCB010000185.1:0-7257 GCA_965365545.1 uncultured Roseobacter sp.
AGCTGTTCCACGAGATCATCCGGCAGCGCAACCCCACGGGCTCGTCCGACCGCCGCCGTTTCGGCCATAACGTCGCGATAGAGCTGACCAAGCTCAGGTGTTCCGGTAATTTCTGCGACAGTGCAACGTGCAGCGGCCGTGATCCCCGACACCGCCGAGAATAATACGAACTTGGTCCAGACCTCCCGATCAATATCATCTGTTTCGGGTGCTTCTGCACCTGCGGCACTGATCGCGGCGCGCAGTGCGTCGATCCGTGCGGATGGCGCACTGTCGCATTCAGCAAAAGTGAACCGGTTAAATGCGCCGGTCTGCCGGATCACGCCGGGGGCTGCAATCGTCGTTGATACGGCTGCCATGCCATTTGCCACGTTTTGCGCGGGCAGGATCGCCGCGAGTCGCGTTTCCGCCTCGACGCCATTGAGGAACGGCACGACCACCGTGTCGGGACCCAGCATCGGTTTGCAGCCCTCTGCCGCCGTTTCCAGCGCATCGCCTTTCACGCCAAAAATGATGGCATCCACCGGACCCACCTCTTCGGGGGTGTCGGTTGCTTTCCAGGGGGTCAGCGTTTCGGAGCCTTCGGACGTTTCCAGCACGAGGCCCTTTTCCCGGATCGCCGCGAGGTGATCGCCGCGCGCGATGGTCGCGACCTCATGGCCGGCGCGCCCCAGTCTTACGGCAAGATACCCGCCAATGCCCCCTGTGGCCATCATCGCTATGCGCATGTCTTTTTCCTCAACACCATGGATTCGTGTTTCAGAATACCGTGCAGGGGTCATTTGTTAAGAGCGCGCAGTCCGGCCTACCCGTGAAGAGCCGCTACGGTTTTCAATGAGGAGAAACCATAGAGCGCCTCGAACCCTTTTTCGCGCCCGTGCCCTGAAAGCCCGGTGCCGCCAAAGGGCAGTTCCACCCCGCCGCCTGCACCGTAGTTGTTGAGAAAGACCTGCCCCGCCCGCAACGCCCGCGCCAGCCGCATCTGGCGCGCGCCGTCCCGCGTCCAGACGGAAGCCACCAGCCCGTAGCCGGTGTTATTGGCGATGCTCAGTGCCTCCGCCTCATCGTCAAAGGGGATGATAACCTGCACCGGGCCAAAGATTTCCTCCTGCGCCAGCACGTGCCCGGGCGGCACTCCGGCGAACAGCGTGGGTGCGACCCAGGCGCCGTTTTCCGGCAGATCACCGGGCAGCTCTGCGCGTGCGGCCACTTCAAGACCGGCGCCTTTTTCAAGATAGCCCTCCACGATGCCTCTCTGCCGCTGCGAGATCAGCGGGCCGACGTCCGGGTCGTTCAGCGCCGGGCCGACGGTGAGCGCCGCATAGCGTTCCGCCATAGCGCTCACGACCCGGTCATACACTCCGCGCTGAACGAGGATACGCGAGGCAGCGGAGCAGGTCTGGCCTGCATTCTGGATCCCCGCGTTCACCAGAAACGGCAGGGCCGCGCCGATATCAGCATCTTCAAAAACAAGCTGCGGAGATTTGCCGCCGAGCTCCAGCGTTACAGGCACCACATTCTGTGCCGCGGCCTGCTGCACCAGCCGCCCGGTCGCGACCGACCCGGTGAAGGAGATATGCTGCACGCGCCCGTGCCCGCTGAGTGCGGCACCCGCCTCGGCCCCCCTGCCCGGCACCACATTCAGCGCCCCGTCGGGCAAACCAGCACGGCGCATCAGCTCCCCGAAGGCCAGTGCCGTGAGACAGGCCTCTTCTGCCGGTTTCAGCACGCAGGCGTTGCCCGTTGCCAGCGCCGCACCGACCGAGCGTCCGATGATCTGCATCGGGTAATTCCATGGGATGATGTGCCCGGTGACGCCCTGCCGTTCTCGCAGGGTATAGACCGTGTAGCCTTCAAGATAGGGTATCGTGGCGCCGTGCAGCTTATCTGCAGCGCCCGCGTAAAACTCCATATAGCGCGCGAGGGCCGCCACATCCGCACGCGCCTGCGTGAGCGGTTTGCCTACATCCAGCGCTTCGAGTTCTGCGAGGTGACCGGCATGTTCCAGCACCAGCGACCCGGTGCGTGCGAGCACCCGGCCGCGCTCTGCTGCGCTCATACGCCCCCACGGGCCCTCAAGTGCCGCCTCCGCTGCGCCAACGGCCCGGTCGATATCCGCCGCTGTCCCGGCCGCCACGGCACAGAGCGTGCTACCATCGGACGGATTGATCAGATCCAGCGTTTCGCCGGCGTCAGGCGGCCCCCAACGGCCCCCGATCAGGCAGTAACCCGGGTCTGAATCCAGCACTCTGAGTGTCATCGTTTGCGCCTCCTGCGGGGTGTTGCCTCCACTCTGCCCCGCCCGCGTTCGCGCTGCAACGTCGCGTGCGTGCCTGCAGATGCCCCATCGACTCCCGGCGCGCAAAGGCGTAACGAGCCCGCAACAGCGGCGCGACACCGCCCGCAGACGGCCCCGCCGGCCGCGCAGATGACAGGACAATTTCGTGATAGAGACACTCTCCCAGGCCCTGACCCGACAGGGTTATGACACGCTGACGCCGGTTCAGGAGGCTGTGACAGACCCCGCGCTGAACGATGCCGATCTGTTGGTTTCCGCCCAGACGGGCTCCGGCAAAACAGTGGGGTTCGGGCTCGCCATAGCTCCCACACTGCTCGGCGACAAGACGCATTTCGGCCCGGCGGGCGCCCCCCTGGCGCTGGTCATCGCGCCCACGCGCGAGCTTGCAATGCAGGTCCGCCGGGAGCTGACCTGGCTTTATGCTGATGCCGGTGCCGAGGTAACCTCCTGCGTCGGCGGCATGGACCAGCGCAGCGAACGGCGCGCGCTGGATCGTGGCGCGCATGTGGTTGTGGCCACGCCCGGGCGCCTCTGTGATCACATCAAACGCGGCAATATCGACCTGTCGGAGATCCGCGCCGTGGTGCTGGATGAGGCCGACGAAATGCTCGATCTGGGCTTTCGAGAGGAGCTGGAGTTTATCCTCTCCGAAGCTCCGGAGAGCCGCCGGACGCTGCTCTTTTCCGCGACCGTGCCGGCAGCCATCGCGAAACTCGCCAAAAGCTACCAGAAAGACGCGCAGCGTATCACCACCCAGGGCGAGGCGCGCCAGCATGCCGATATAACCTATCGCGGTCTGACCGTGCATCCGCGCGACACAGAAAACGCGATCATCAACGTGCTGCGCTTTTACGAAGCGCGCAATGCAATTGTGTTCTGTAACACCCGTGCGGCGGTCGCACGCCTGACCGCCCGACTGACCAACCGCGGGTTCTCTGTTGTGGCGCTTTCGGGTGAGCTGACGCAATCCGAACGCAGCAATGCGCTGCAGGCCCTGCGCGACGGGCGTGCCCGCGTCTGCGTTGCCACCGATGTCGCCGCGCGCGGCATTGACCTGCCCGATCTCGAACTGGTCATCCACGCCGATCTGCCGTCAAACTCCGACACGCTGCTGCACCGTTCCGGGCGTACCGGGCGCGCGGGCCGCAAGGGTGTCTCCGCCCTGATCGTGCCGCCGAAAATGCGCACCAAAGCGCATCGCCTTGTAGGTTGGGCGAAGCTGCAGGAGGTCGAATGGGCCGCCGCCCCCACCGCCGCCGAGGTGCGCGAACGGGATGAGGCCCGGTTGCTGGAAGACCCCGCCTGGTCAGAACCCGTGCCCGAAGATGCGCAGGATCTTGTGACGACGCTGGCTGCGCGTTTCAGCCCGGAACAGCTGGCCGCGGCTTTCGTGAACCTGCGCCAGGCAAAGCAATCCGCACCTGAGGAGCTGACCGATCCGGATGTCCCCGACGACCGGCCGCGCAAGACCTTCGGACCTTCGGTCTGGTTTACGGTCAGCATGGGCCGCAATCAGGGGGCCGAGCCGCGCCGTCTGCTGCCGCTCATCTGCCGTCGCGGCGATCTGACCAAGGACGACATCGGTGCGATCCGCATCCGGGATGACGCGAGCTTTATCGAAGTGCTGGCCAGCCGCGCCGATGCACTGGAAGCCGCCACAGGCCCGGAGATGACCCTCGAAAACGGTGTGACCCTCGCGCGGGCCGACGGCCCGCCCGCGGATACACGCGGCACCGGGCGTCCCGGTGGCAAACCGGGTGGCAGGCCCGGCGGCAAGCCGGCAGGTCGTTCCGCCGGGGCAAAACCGCGCAAACCGCGTGACGAAAGCCCCGCCTTTCATCCTGATGCAGCACCCGCCCGGACCCCGGCGCCAAAAGCGGAGCGCACGCCTCCTAAAGCTGCGGCAGCACCAAAAGCGGACCGCAAGCCGTATAAACCCGCAGCCGCCCCAAAGGGCAAAAAACCACCAAAGTCACACAAAACTGAGCGGTCCCCGATGAAGCCGGGGGCGGCGCCGAAGCCAAAGAGCGACCGTGCGCCCCAGGCAGAGCGCAGTCAGGCCCCGCGTGCCAAAGCTGTCTGGACAAAGGAAAACCGCGAGGCCGCAAAGACCGCGCGCTCTGAACGTACCGGTGCCGACGCTTCGGACGCAGACCGCAAGCCCCGCAAGCCATCCGGAAAACCCGGCAAACCAGCAGCAGCGCCCGATAAAACCGCCCGCAACAAACGCGCGGCCGATACGTCGAAAAGATTCGTGCCTCCGCACAAACGCGGCCAGAAACAGCAGCGCGGCCCATCCGCCACGCCACGCCGCAAACCCTGAGGACAGAGCCGGGTTTCAGGCGGTGCCGTAGACCGCCCGCGCTTCGGCAAATGAGAGAAGCCGCCGCTGGCTTTCGTCCCACAGATGAAGCCGCGCACAGGCAATGCTTTCGGCGATGCTCAGGCGTTGCGCGCGGGCGAGGTCACCATGGTCGCGCAATACTTCGGTCAGGCGGTAAAACGGAATACGGCAGTAGAGATGGTGCACGTGATGAATGCCGATATTGGCGGTGAACCACTGCAGCCAGGCCGGCATGACATAATGCGATGAGCCATGCAGGGCTGCATCGTGCATGGACCAGTCGTCGGGTTGGTCCCACTGGGTTTCCTCAAACTGGTGCTGCACGTAAAAGAGCCAGACGCCCAGTGTCGCAGCCACCAGCGTCGTCGGCAGGAAAATCAGCAAAAGCGGCATGAGCCCGCCGAACCACAGGATCAGGCCCACCATCAGGGCGCCGGAGATTGTTGTCCCGAGAGAGCTCACCCAGATCCGCCAGCCATCGCCCATCATGCCCCAGGGCAGACGGTTTTCCACGAAAAAGAGGTAAGCCGGCCCGAGCACAAAAAGCACCAGCGGGTTCCGGTAGGCGCGGTACCGCAACCGCGCAAACGGACTGCGCGCCCGGTATTCGGCCACGGTAAGCGTCACAACATCACCGATGCCGCGCCGTTCAAGATTGCCGGCGCCGGCGTGATGCATCGAATGCGATTTGCGCCACACGTCGTAGGGCGTCAGGGTCAGCACCCCGATCGCACGTCCGATCCAGTCACTGAGGGTGCGGTTAGAGAAAAACGACCCGTGGCCGCAGTCGTGCTGAATGCAGAAAAGACGCACCAGAAAGAGACCATTGAGACAGGCCAGCGCCACTGCTGCCAGCGCGCTCACGGGCAGAACCACCCATGCCAGAACCCAGATCGCGACAAAGGGGATCAGGCTGACGGCAATTTCAAAGGAGGAGCGCCATGCGTCCGGCTCGCGGTACTGCGCGAGAATGCGCACCCATGCCACAGCCGGCAACGGCGGCGACCCTGCAGAAATGTCGCCCTCAACGGGGGTCTGAGATGTCATTGGTGCCTGCCTTTTTTCGCTCGTTTCCACAGGGATAAACATGTCACGGGATTACACAAGGAGATTGACCGGTAATGAACGAATGTGTGACTTCCGGGACTCTGTCCGGATTTCGGGCAGATTACCGCTATTTTCCGGCCGGTTTCCTCGCCGGGGAACAGGTGGGGGCGCGCCCCGGCGATAAGATGGAACCGGGGCCCCGCAGGGCCCCGACATTTTAACAACCGGTCAGCGGATCAGCCCTTGCCCTTCCAGGGCACCAGCAGACGCTCGGCCCATCGCATCAGCATATCGATGCCAAACCCGATGACGCCGATGAGGATGATCCCCATGATGACGATATCGGTGTTCTGGAACTTGGAGGCGGTCATGATCATCATGCCCGCGCCCTGTTCAGCCGCGACAAGCTCGGCGGCCACAACCGTGCCCCAGCAGACGCCCATCGCAACCCGCGCGCCGGTAAAGATCTCCGGCAGCGAGTTGGGGATGATCACATAGCGCATGATCTGCCACTTGCTGGCGCCGAGCGAATAGGCCGCGTGTACCTTGGAGATCTTCACGCCGGACACGCCCGAGCGCGCGGCAATCGCCATGATCCAGAGCGCGGCGAGGAACAGCAGGATGATCTTGGCCTGCTCGTAGATGCCGAACCAGATGATGACCAGCGGGATCAGCGCCAGCGGCGGCACCGGGCGCATGAACTCCACGATCGGGTCGAACCAGCCGCGGAACCAGTCCGACAGACCCATGGCATAGCCCAGCGGAATGCCAACAGCTGCCCCCAGCAAAAAGCCCACCACAACCCGGAAAAGCGAATAGCCCAGATGCTCCAGCAGGGTGAAGTTCCGGAACCCGTCTCTCAGGATCTCTCCGGTGCGCACCCAGACAGCCTCGGGGGAGGGCAGATAAAGCGGCTCCATCTGCCAGCCCCGCTCCGGCTCGAAATTCGGTGTGCCCTTGTCGCTGAGGGTCACGGAGCCGCCCTCGACGGATACGGTCTCGCCGGGAGCGATCTTTTGCCCGTTGATGGCGATCACCGTGTTGCCGTCGCCTTTTGAAATCTCGTCGTTTCCGGCAACATTGATCAGGCCGGTGCGCCACTGTGCAATCGCCGCGCTGTCGTTCCTGGCGAAACCATCGCCGGGCTCTACCTCGGGCGCTTCGGTTTCGACGTCGCGCGGGTGCACGACAACCGTGACGGTCGCGTCATCCGGCGCCTGGCCTTCAACCTGGGCAGTATAAGTAAAGGTCGTGGTCCCCTCATAAGGCCCGGGCGCGTGCAGGAACCGCGGCAACAGAGAAGAACCCGTGAAAATCCCCCACATCAGGAATATTGTCAGGATCGAAATTACACCTGCGGCCCGGTTCGGGCGCACGGCACTCTCATCACCGAAAGTCACCGTTTTCAGCGACGTATAATCCGCCGGCACTGCTTTCTGCACCACTTTGGTGACAATGAAAAAGGCCGCAACGAAGATGGCGACATAGATAATCAGAGGGATCATGCCGCGTCCTCCTTTCCGCCCATAATCTCTTCTTCCATATCCCAGATCATGTTCAGGATTTC
>CBDUCB010000186.1:0-7244 GCA_965365545.1 uncultured Roseobacter sp.
GAGCTTGACGCCAAACGCGCGATTGATCAGGGCACCCGCCTCGCCGCCGCGCTGTGACAACGGACAGAGCCGTGTCTGCGGCGGCGGGACCATAAAAAGCTGCTCGCGGCGATTTGCAGCTGCGCCGCGAGGCACCTGCCGGACACCGGGGCAGGATTTTCGCAGTGCGGCTACGTACATAAACGTGTATGCTGATCGGGGACTCGCGTCTAGATTGATCGTTTCCACGCCTTCAACGATCCATGCAAATACCGCGATACTGTCCAGGATGCGCCCCGTTCCTGCCTGATTTGGTGACCATAAGTTTGCGTAACGAGGAAATTGAAGGGATCGGCAATGGACCGCCTGACAGAAATGGAAGCATTTGCGACGGTCGTAGACCAGGGCGGCTTCACAGATGCGGCCAAGAAAATGGGGATTTCCAAATCCGCCGTTTCCAAGCATGTCTCATCACTTGAGGCCCGCCTGGGCGCACGTCTGCTGAACCGCACGACGCGCCGCGTCAGCCCGACAGAAATCGGGCTTGCTTACTATGACAGGGCCCGCCGGGTCCTGAATGATGCCGGTGAGGCCGATGCGCTTGTTACCTCAATGCAAAGCGCGCCCTCGGGGCTTTTGCGCATCTCGGTGGCAACAGATTTTGGTGTGAACCATCTGTCGCCGGTGCTGAGCGAATTCCTGTCGGATTTTCCGGATATCACTGTGAATATGGTGCTGAACAACCGCTATGTTGAGCTGATTTCCGAAGGCTTTGATATGGCTGTGCGGATCGGAGAGCTGGAAGACAGCACCCTGCGCGCGCGCAAACTCACAGAAACAACAAAACGCATGATCGCGAGCCCGGATTACTTCGAAAAATACGGCCGCCCGGAAAAGATCGACGATCTGAACGATCACAAACTGCTGCATTATTCCAACCAGTCTTCGGGCAATGTCTGGAAGCTGACGGCCCCCTCGGGCGAAAAGCGGCAGGTACGGACGGCAGGCTGGCTCAGCGTGAATGACGGGCAGTCCTTGCTGAATGCTGCGATTTCTGGTCTTGGCATCGCTTATCTGCCCAGTTTTCTCTATTCCGATGCGATGGAAAAGGGTCTGATCGAAGACGCAATTCCCGACCTGCCGGTTGAGACACAGGGCATCTATGCGGTCTATCCCCCGGGCCGTTTCACACAGCCCAAAGTGCGCGCCTTTATCGATTTTCTGGTGCATGCCTTTGCCGAAAAAGGTCCGTCGGACTGGTGACCCCACCCGCCCCGACGGCTTTACCCCGGTGCCTCCTGCGCCGGGGATTTTCTATTCCGAATTAAGCAACACGGCCTCGACGCGGCGGTTAAGGCTGCGCCCTGCTTCGGTCAGGTTAGAGGCAACCGGTGCAAGGTACCCCATGCCCTCTGCATCCAGCCGGCTGCCGTCAATCCCGTACTGATCCACCAGCCGCTGGCGCACAGAGCGCGCGCGGGCGCGCGACACTGAGATGTTCGGAGAGAGCCCGCCTGTCGTATCGGTGTGCCCCACCAGAGCCAGGCGCAGATCCGGGCGGTCTCTGAGTAAAGTTGCAAGCCGTTGCAGCGATGCAAAGGGACCCGGACCCAGATCGGTGCTGCCGGTATCAAATTCGAGATCACGCAGCACGACGAAACCGCGCTCCAGCAGGTTGTCTTCGTTCACCCGGGGCAGAGCAGCTGCAGGGGCCGCCGGTTCCGGGGGCGGGCCGGCCTGAGGCGTTTCGGACACCACATCGGGTGCAGGCGCGGTTTCGGGCAACAGATCTTCCATCGACACGCCGGTATCAACGGCAATCACCTGAACATAGGCAGATGCCGCCGTTACGCTGACAACCACACCCAGAACCCGACCCGGCGCTTCCCGCGGGCCGGCAACAGCAGTGAGATAGCGGTAGCGCGAAAGGTTCACATACATGTTCGGACCGGGCAGGATTTCGGTCTCGAAGCGGAAATCAAACCCGCCACAGTCGCGTGCGGCACATTCGAAAATCACCTCATAACCTGCAGCCTCAATCTGCGCGCGCAGCGGCAGTACGACCTGCAGCGGGGTCAGTCCGGGTGTATTGATCCGCCACGCGCGCCGGGTCACCGCCCCCTCGACCTGCAGGGATGGCACAGTACCGTCGCGCCACACACCCACCGGCGCTTCAAAGCTGTCAGGGGCGGTATTGCGTTCGACGGTCAGACGCGCGCCGAGCGGCAATTCCGGCTCAAACGCCGCCACCGGCAGGGCGGCACAAAGCGCCAGGGCGGCAAACAGACCGCGTAAAACCGTCCCGCGCGGTGTCATCTGCCCTGCGCGTGATAATCGTCGTTGGGACGCATATCAGTGGCGCTCGCAACCCGGTTGGTCATGTTGAAAAAACCCGCCACATTCGCGATGTCCCAGATATCGTTATCGGTGAAACCCACCTTGCGCAGGGACTGGCGGTCAGCCTCTTCTATGGTTGCACTCGCGGTGGTCATCTTCGCGGCAAAATCGAGCATCGCGCGCTGGCGGCCGTCAAGATCTGCCACGCGGTAGTTCATCACCAGCGCTTCTCCGAGCTTCGGATCGCCCGAAAGAACCCGCACAGCGGCGCCATGCGCGACCAGGCAGTAAAAGCACCTGTTGATCGAAGAGACGACCACCGCAATCATCTCGCGCTCCAGCTTGCTCAGCCCCGAAGGCGCCAGCATCAGATTGTTGTACATGCCGGAGAAAGCATCGAGCTTATCGATGTCAAAGGCATAGGCGCGCAGCACATTCGGGATCATGCCCAGCTTTTCCATGCAAACGTCGAAATATTTCTGCGTGGGCGCGGGCAGCGGGTCCGTCATCGGCAGGTCCAGCGCTGTGGGCAGGTCACGGTCAGCCATACTCTTTTGCTCCTGTCGCGGGCGTCATCCGGTAATGGTAATGTCCGGCCCTCTCAAAGCCCAGAGCCGAATAGAGCGCGTTTGCCGCGGTGTTGGCTTCGGTGCAGAGGACAGCCATGGTTCGGGCGCCCTGATCCTGCGCCCAGAAGGCCGCGGCGCGCATGATCCAGCCTGCCACCCCCTGGCGGCGCTGAGCGGGTTTAACCTCGACCGCATGCACCATCGCGATATCGCCGTCACAGGCGACAAAGCCCGTTCCTGCCGGTTTCTCGTTCCAGCGTACCAGAATGCCGGTGCGGTTCTCTGCCCGCGCCATTACGTCGAGGCGCGCGGGCCCGATACCACCCTCTGCCCAGATTTCCGCCATGATCGCCAGCGGCTCCCGGATTGCGAAAGCGGTGACCGGGGGGACCGGTTTGTCCGTCAGGCCCGCAACGGGCATCACCAGAACCCGCACCGGGTCAACGATCGCATAGCCCCGCGCGTCCAGCAACGCATCCAGCGTCTCGTCACCGGCGCGGATCATAAAGAGCGGCGCCTGATGCAGGGCGCGCATGGCGTCTTCGGCCTGCGCGATATCGGCTTCGGTGACCGGTGCCGCGGCCGTCGCCGCCGAAACGCGCTTGCCACCGCCCTGCCCGTCCCGGATGAGCCATGGGCCGGCCCGGTGCGTTGCTGCCGCAGGCCAGGTCCGTTCCACCGCGTCAAAGAGCCGGGAGGGCGCAGGTGTCATTCCGCAAAAGCCGCCTGCAACTTTGCCATTGCCTCGGTCACCAGCGCATTATCCTCGCCACGGATCACCACGTTGGCCCCGTATTTCCCGTCTCTCAGCTGAAAGGGATATGACCCCATGCTGAGCTGCGGATAGGACGCGGCAATCTCACCGAGAGGCCCCGCGATATCTCCCTCGCCGCGGTTGATCCGCAACGTCTCCGAGATCAGCGGCGCGCCACCGGTCAGCTGAGGCAGAATGCTCTCGACCATCGCTTTGAAGACCGAAGGCACACCCGCCATGACATATACGTTCTCAACGGTAAAACCGGGGGCCACCGAGACCGGATTATCAATCAGGCCGGCGCCCTCTGGGATGCGCGCCATGCGCAGGCGTGCCGCATTAAGCTCGAGCGCCGATTTTCTGTAATGCGCTTCAAGCAGGCTGCGGGCATCCTCGCGCACATCGATGCTGCGCCCGAAAGCTGCAGCAATGCAGTCGGCAGTGATGTCATCATGGGTGGGTCCGATGCCACCGCTGGTGAAGACATGATCATACGCAGCCGCGAGCGCCTGTACCGCGGCAATGATCGCCGCACTGTCGTCGCTGACAACCCGGACCTCGCGCAGATCGATGCCTGCCGCAGTCAGTTCGCCGGCGAGATAGTACATATTCGCGTCGCGTGTCCGGCCCGACAGGATTTCGTCTCCGATCACCAGCATGGCCGCTGTGGGGTTTGACATGTGCACATTCCTTGCGTCTGTCTCTCACCGGGGTATAGACCCCGCATCATGCGCTTTCAAACTGATCTTATCCCGGCCCGCCTGACCCGCCGCTATAAACGCTTTCTGGCGGACTGCGTACTGGAAGACAGCGGTGCAGAGATTACCGCGCATTGCGCCAATCCGGGCTCCATGGCGGGTCTTGCAGACCCGGGCACCCGGGTCTGGCTTGAGCCCAACGATGATCCGAAAAAGAAGCTGAAATACGGCTGGCGGCTCGTTGATCATGAAAACGGGCATTTTACCGGTGTCGATACCGGCATTCCGAACCGGGCTGTGAAAGAAGCGCTGAATGCGCGTCAGATCGCGCCGCTGGAAGCTTACGGGACTGTGCGGGCGGAAGTGAAATACGGCCGCGCGAGCCGGATTGATTTCCTTTTGCAACAAGAAGGCCTGCCCGATGCCTGGGTCGAGGTCAAAAGTGTGACGCTGAGCCGGGCCGGGGGGTTGGCCGAGTTTCCCGACAGCGTCACGGCACGCGGGGCAAAGCACCTCGCAGACCTTGGGGAAATTGCCGCAGCCGGGCACCGGGCGGTGATGCTGTATCTGGTGCAGCGCAGCGACTGTACACACATGGGGCTCGCCGGCGATATCGACCCCGCATATCTTGCAGCCTGGCGCGCGGCCACGTCGCAGGGTGTTGAAACCATATGCTATGATACCGATATCTCGCCTGAAGGCGTGCGTGTCGGCCGTCCGCTGCGGATTGAAATCTGAACCGCCTCTGGCCCTTGCCGGTCAGGCGCGATAAAATGAACGAACAAGGCTTAAAAGACGTACGATGGAGACACCGGTGAACGAAGACCTGCGCGGACGCCAGACCAAAGATGGCATACGCATCTACAACAGCAGCGATTTCGCGGGCATGCACAAGGCAGGCGCGCTGGCGGCGCGTATTCTGGACGATATCGCGCAGCATGTATTTGTCGGCCAGACCACGGGCGAGATTGATCGCCTGATCACGCAAATGGTCAGTGACGCGGGTGCCACATCGGCGACAATCGGCTACAAAGGCTATCAGCATGCGAGCTGTATTTCGGTCAATCACGTGGTCTGTCACGGCATTCCCGGCGATAAAAAGCTGAAACCCGGTGACATTCTCAACATCGACGTGACCGTTATCGTGGATGGCTGGTTCGGTGACACCAGCCGCATGTATGTGGCCGGCAAGCTGCCGCGCAAAGCCGAACGCCTGATCGAGATCACCCATGACGCGCTGATGATCGGCATCGATGCGGTAAAGCCCGGCAATACGTTCGGCGATATCGGTTATGCGATCCAGTCCTTTGTCGAGAGCCACAGGATGTCGGTGGTGCGCGATTTCTGTGGCCACGGGCTGGGGCGGGTGTTTCACGCGCCGCCCAATGTGCTGCACTACGGCCGTCCGGGCACCGGTGCGGTTCTCGAAGAGGGCATGTTCTTTACCATTGAGCCGATGGTCAATCTGGGCCGCCCGGAGACCAAGACACTGTCCGATGACTGGACGGCGGTGACCCGTGACAAATCACTGTCGGCGCAGTTTGAGCATTCAGTTGGTGTCACAGCTGAGGGGGCGGAGATTTTCACGCTCTCGCCCGGCGGCATGTTTCATCCGACGTATTCTCAGGACTGATCTTTTTCCGCCTGCGCATCGCGGCGGATGATTTCCAGCAACAGCGTGTCTCCGCCAAGGGGCTGCACCGCATCACCGATGAACACCGGCGTGCTTTTGCGCGGCTGTCCGGCCGGCGTCGTCCGGTCGCGCTCAGGCAGGGTCCAGGCGGGAAAAAACACAGATGCAAACATGATGGCAGACTAGCACATCATTTCGCGTTTTTCGACAGCAGTGTTATCCAGCTGTCGCCGTATTTCCGCTGATCAACCGGCGTAAAACCCTCCGGCGCCTGCATGGGGCCCGCTTCTTCCCAGACGACAAAGGCGTCCTGCGCCAGCCAGCCGGCGGCACCGGCCTGTGCCAGAGCCCGCTGACCAAGATCCTTGCCATATGGCGGATCCAGAAACACCAGATCGCAGGGCGTTCCGGCACAGGCCGGCAGCGCGCGTGCGTCCCGCGTGATCAGGCGGGTTTCCCCGGCCACCCGCAGCTTTGCGATATTCTCACGGATCAGGCGCCCGGCCACCCGCCCGTCATCGACAAAGGTGACATGGGCGGCGCCCCGCGACAACGCCTCCAGCCCCAGCGCACCGGTGCCGGCGAACAGATCAAGCACCTGCGCCCCGACAAGCACATCGTGGTTGTGCAGCACATTAAAAAGGCTCTCACGCACCCGGTCGGTTGTCGGACGCAGATGCGCACCCGCATCTCCCTTTCCGACACTGGTCAGAGCGACACTGCGGAACCGGCCCGCAATGATCCTCATACTTTCATCAGCGGTTTCAGATCAGCAGCCGGATCGCCGACCAGTGCAGGATCGGCAGTTTTACCGCCCTCAATCAGCCGCTTACCGATCATGTAAGCGCGCGGATCGTTCATCGCGTCCACGGCCAGAAGCGTTCCGTCCCGGTAATACCAGAATGAGGCTGTCTGCCCCTCGCCGCGCCGCGTCACAACGGTATCATACCCGGTATTGAGCCCGGCGATCTGCAGCTTCACATCGTACTGATCGGACCAGAACCAGGGCTTTGCACGATACTCAGCCTCAGCGCCCATGATATTGGCGGCAACGGCCTCGGCCTGATCGATGGCATTGGGCACGCTTTCCAGACGGATGCGCCCACTGCGCCAGGGGAAAGACGCACAATCCCCCGCCGCCCAGATATGCGGGTCTGAGGTGCGTCCGAAGGCATCCGTGCGGATGCCGTTGTCTGTCTCCAGGCCGGCCGCCTCTGCCAGGGCTGTGGCGGGGCTGATGCCGACACCGACAATCGCAAAATCAAGATCGATCT
>CBDUCB010000187.1:0-7175 GCA_965365545.1 uncultured Roseobacter sp.
GCGTACCGGCGCTGCGTGTCCTTGCCGGCGATGCAAGCGGGTCAGATGCCGCCGAAACGCTGAGCGATAATCTGAACAAAGCGGTGGACCACAGCCCGGCCAGCATCACGCTGCTGGTGGGCCCCGAGCCGGGAGCCGACGCGTATTTGCAGACTGGTAATCAGGTGGCGCAGCTGGTGTCCGGTGCCGGAACGCCGGTCCTGCGGATGGACTGGCGCCTCGATGGAACTTCGCCAGGCTGGCAGGATGATCTGCGCGCACATGCGGCTCTGATAAAGCATATTACGCTGACCGCGCCGCCGCAGGACAAGTCACTGTCGGATGGATTTTCAGCGGCAGATCTTGAACAGGTGCTTGATGAAATCGGGTACACCGGCTGGATCACCGCAGGCTACCGACCCCGGGGCGAGGTTGAGAAAACGCTTGGTTGGATGGCGCGGCTAAGTTGAATACGACTCTGTCCCAACCTACCGCCTGTCAGTGTGCAACAGCCCAGTTTGCGCCCTGGCCCGCATCGACGGTCAGCTTCACATCAAGTTTCACGACCGGATCAGCGGCGTTCTCCATGACATCCCGCGCGGCCAGAATCAGATCGTCCCCGGCGCCCTGATCCACCTCGAACAGCAGCTCGTCATGGACCTGCAGCAGCATTTTCGCCGGCAGATCGCGGATCGCTGCGGGCATACGGATCATTGCGCGGCGGATCACATCGGCTGCGGTTCCCTGGATCGGCGCATTGATCGCCGCGCGCTGGGCGAAACCTGCGCGGGGTCCTTTGTCTGTGATGTTGGGCGTGTGGATGCGGCGCCCGAAAAGCGTCTCTACATAGCCATTTTTCTTCGCAAACGCTTTGGTGTCGTCCATGTAAGTCCGGATGCCCGGGAAGCGTTCGAAATAGCGGTCGATGAAGCCCTGCGCCTCTGAGCGCGGGATGCGAAGGTTACGCGCCAGGCCAAACCCCGAGATGCCGTAGATCACCCCGAAGTTAATCGCCTTGGCACGGCGTCTGATGTCGGGCGTCATCTCGTCCATCGGTACATCGAACATCTCGGACGCGGTCATGGCGTGGATGTCCTGACCATCGGCAAAGGCCTGCTTCAGCGCCGGGATATCGGCGATGTGAGCGAGGATGCGCAACTCGATCTGGCTGTAATCCAGCGCCACCAGGGTTTTACCCTTTCCTGCGACAAAAGCCTCACGGATACGGCGGCCTTCTTCTGAACGGATCGGGATATTCTGCAGGTTCGGGTCAGTCGAGGCCAGCCGGCCGGTCGAGGCGCCGGCGATCGAATAGGATGTATGCACGCGCCCCGTGTCAGGGTTGATATGGTCCTGCAGCGCGTCGGTGTAAGTCGATTTCAGCTTGCTGAGCTGCCGCCAGTCGAGGATGAGGCGCGGCAGTTCGTGCTCGGTCGCGAGGTCTTCCAGCACATCCGCGCCGGTTGCATAGGCACCGGTTTTGCCCTTTTTGCCGCCCTCAAGAGCCATTTCGTCAAAGAGGATTTCGCCCAGCTGTTTGGGCGAACCTACGTTGAACTTGCGGCCCGCCACGCCATAAATCTCGTCTTCCAGACCGGCCATCTTCTGGCTGAAGGCGTTCGACATGCGCGAGAGCGTGTCGCGATCAACCTCGATGCCCGTCCGCTCCATCTGTGCGAGAACCGGCACCAGCGGGCGCTCCATGGTCTCATATACGCGGGTGACCTGCGCCCGGTGCAGCGACGGTTTGAACTGCTGCCAGAGCCGCAGCGTGATGTCCGCATCTTCGGCGGCATAGGGCACCGCATCTTCCAGCGGGACCTTGTCGAAGGTGATCGCGGATTTACCAGAGCCTAACAGGGGTTTTATCGGGATCGGCGTGTGACCCAGATAGCGTTCGGCAAGAGCATCCATACCATGCCCGTGCAGGCCTGCGTGCATCGCATAAGACATCAGCATCGTGTCATCGATCGGGGCCACATCGATGCTCATCTGAGCAAAGATCTTGGCGTCATACTTCATATTCTGCCCGATCTTCAGGATCGACGGGTCCTCGAGCACGGGCTTCAGCATCTTCAGCGCATCATCCAGGGCCATCTGACCCTCTGTGAGATCGTCAGAGCCGAACAGGTCATCGCCCCGGTGCGCTTTATGCGTCAGCGGGATGTAGCAGGCGCTGCCCGGCTCGACACAGAGCGAAATGCCCACAAGGTCCGCGCGCATCTCGTCAAGGCTGGTGGTTTCGGTATCAACAGCGACGTAGCCCCGTTCATATATCCGGTCGATCCAGCTTTGCAGGGCAGCGGCGTCACCGACCATTTCATAGCCCGCTTTATCAAAGGGGATGTCCTCGATCTCAGGCGCATCCGGCGCGCTGGCCGGCGTGTCGTCAATCTCGGGCATTTCCACGCCCAGCTGATCCGCGATTCGCTTGGTGAGCGTGCGGAATTCCATCTCCGCAAGAAACGGCATCAGCTGATCGGGCACCGGATCGCGCACCTCCAGATCATCCAGCGTGAAATCCAGCGGAGTATTCTCGTCAAGCAGCACCAGACGACGTGACAGCCGGATCTGGTCGGCGTGATCGATAAGGGTCTGCCGGCGCTTGGGTTGTTTGATCTCGTCGGCACGTTCGAGGAGTGTGTCGAGATCGCCGTATTCGTTGATCAGCAGGGCCGCCGTCTTGATCCCGATCCCGGGCGCGCCGGGCACGTTATCAACCGAATCGCCGGCCAGCGCCTGCACATCGACAACGCGGTCGGGGTAAACACCGAATTTTTCGAAAACACCTTCGCGGTCGATCCGTTTGTTCTTCATGGCATCCAGCATCTCGACGCCGTCGCCGACCAGTTGCATCAGGTCTTTGTCCGAACTGATAATCGTGCAGCGCCCGCCGGCCGCCCGCGCCTGTACTGCCAGCGTGGCGATAATGTCGTCGGCCTCATACCCTTCCTTTTCTTTACAGGCGATGTTGAAGGCTTCGGTCGCGCGCCGGGTCAGGGGGATCTGAGGACGCAGGTCTTCGGGCATCTCGTCGCGGTTGGCCTTGTACTGATCATACATCTCATTGCGAAAGGTATGGCTGCCCTTGTCAAAGATGACGGCCACATGAGTGGGCGCATCCGGCCCGGTGTTTTCGCGCACGTATTTCTCGATCATGTTGCAAAATCCGTGCACCGCATTGATCACCAGACCATCGGATTTCCGCGTGAGCGGCGGCAGGGCGTGATAGGCCCGGAAAATAAATGCCGACCCGTCGATCAGGTGCAGATGACACCCTTTGCCAAAGCTGCTGTCGCTCATGAAATGACCCCCTTGCTGTCTGCTGCGGTTTTTACATGAGGGCCGGGGGAATGACGACCCTTTGCGCACCGCTTCTCTGGCGCGTTTCCCCGCAAAAACGCGGACCTGCCTGAAGCCGGGGCTGCACCTGAGCGTGCGTTCTGCGAGGGCGGGGCGTCTCTGAGCGCGGGGTCTGTGTTTTCAGGTCGGAAATGCGCGGCGGAAATCCGAAACGCGCGGCAGGCACGGACGCGCCGTCAGACTTTGTCTTTGAAATCTTTGTGGATGAACCGGCAGTCACAATAGCCGCATTCGACCCAGCCGGTGTCCCTGGGGATCTGCAGCCAGACGCGCGGATGGCCCAGTGCGCCCTCGCTGCCGTCGCAGGCGACGCGAAATTTGTCGACAATCCGGGTTTCGGGCGCTTGCAAAGACATGGCGTGCTCCTCGGGTCTGGCTGACCTTGTTATGACCAATGCCGGCCTGCCCCGCAAGCCCGCTTCACGCCCTCGCCGGTGTGTCCCGGTCCAGCCGCAGCTGATAGCAGTTGTTGCGCGCGGAGCGTACGTGGATGAAGGTCACGCGGGGCTCGGCGAATATGGCCTGCGCCTTTTGCGCGATATCCGCGGCTGGCACGATCTCACCGGTGCCATATACGATGCGTTCGTCCCGGTCGTAACCTTTGATAAGGTAATCCGGCGATGTGGTGAGAATGTCCGGCAGCACGTCGGGCGCGCCGCGCGGGCAGGGGGCGGCGCAGACAAAGACCGGGCCGCATTCCGCATATGGATGCAGGCTGCCAAAGGGGCGATGCGCGAGGATCAACATCCCGTCCCCCTGCGGAATGTCCCGCAGACAGTGCCTGCACGGATTGCCCGGCCCGTCTGAGACCGCGCGCTGCGGCACCTGGCCGTGAGCGTCAGTGCCACCGGCCTGCCAGCGGCGGACGGTATCTGTCTCTAATGCGGTGTAGATAGCCATGTTGCGGATCCCCGAGAGCTGCTTTCCGGATCTGACTTAAAGGTTTTTCCGTAACCACCGGCGACCCGGTATCTGCGCATTCACACATCCTTGTAAAAAGGACTCCAAGTGAGAACAAAAGGTGAATATAAAGACTGTACCATGTTTGCAGAGCTCAGCGTCACCACGAACTTTTCGTTTCTCAAAGGGGCTTCGCACCCCGAAGAATATATGTCCCGGGCGGCTGCCCTGGGCATCAGCGCCATCGCTGTGGCCGATGAGAACTCGGTTGCCGGTATCGTTCGGGCCCATGCGCGGGCGCGCGAGATCGCCCGGCAGGTGGCGGAGCGGCGTGCCTGGGACGCAGAGCACGGTCAGACGGGCCCGCCGGGGCCACCCGGGGTTCACCGGGGCGAAAGTTGCCTGCTTTATGCCACGCCGCGTCTGCTGCCCGCAGCACGTCTGGTCTTCACCGATGCCTGCCCGGTCACAGTGCTGCCGGAAAACCGCGCAGGCTGGGCCGCACTTTGCCGGATCCTCTCGGCAGGACGGCTCAGAGCGGAGAAAGGATCCTGCGATCTGCAGCTTGCTGACCTGATGAAGAGAGCGGGCGATCTGCAGCTGATCCTCTGGCCGCAGCCCCTGCCAGGGCAGACCGGCGCGGACGGATGGGTGCAGACAGCGCAACAGCTGACGCGCTGCTTTGCCGGCAAACTGCATATCGGTCTCTCGCCCGCCTATGACGGTCGGGACAGCGCGCGTTTCGCCGCCCTGACGCAGCGCGCCGCGCGCCTGGGATTGCCCGCTCTGGCCAGTGCCGCACCGCTGATGCATCACGGCAGCCGCCGCAAGCTTGCCGATGTGGTCACCGCGATCCGCCTGCGCCGCAAGGTCGATGATCTGGGCCGTGACGCGCTGCCCAATGCTGAGGCGCGCATGCGCTCGGAAGCCGGCATGCGGCGCCTTTTTACCGGTTTTGAAGATGCCGTTGATCGCGCATACGCCCTGTCACAGAGACTGAATTTTTCGCTGGATGAGCTGCGATACGAATATCCTCACGAAGGCACTGAGACGGAAACACCCACAGAGCGCCTGCGCCGTCTGGCCTGTGAAGGGCTCGACTGGCGCTATCCTGCCGGTGCCCCGGATAAGGTGCACCGCCTGCTGGAGCACGAACTGGCGCTGATCGGCAAGCTGAAGTACGAGCCCTATTTTCTGACCGTGCGTGACATCGTGGCTTTTGCCCGGTCGCGCGACATTCTCTGCCAGGGCCGCGGCTCTGCGGCGAACTCTGTGGTCTGTTTCTGCCTCGGTGTCACCTCGGTCAGCCCTGAGATCGGCACCATGGTGTTTGAGCGTTTTGTCTCTGAGGCGCGCGACGAGCCCCCTGACATTGACGTGGATTTTGAGCATGAACGCCGCGAAGAGGTGATCCAGCACATCTATGAACGCTATGGCCGCCACCGTGCCGGGCTTTGTGCCACGGTGGTGCATTACCGGGGCAAACGCGCGATCCGCGAGGTGGGCCGCGCTATGGGGCTGACCGAAGATACGATTTCCGCGCTGTCCTCCCAGCTCTGGGGGTTCTTCTCCACCAAAGGGATCGAGGCCGAACGCATGGCCGAGATCGGGCTGGATGCCGGAGACCGGCGGCTGCAGCAGACCCTGGCACTCGTCTATGAGATCAACGGCTTTCCGCGGCACCTGAGCCAGCATGTAGGGGGTTTCGTGATCACCGAAGGGCGGCTTGATGAGCTGGTACCGGTTGAGAATGCCACGATGGAGGGTCGCACGGTTATCTGCTGGGATAAGGACGACATTGAAACTCTGGGCATTCTCAAGGTCGATGTGCTGAGCCTCGGCATGCTGACCTGCATCCGCAAAAGCTTTGATCTGCTGAAAACGCACTACCGGCTCAGCCATTCGCTGGCCAGCCTGCCGCCTGAGGACCCGGTGGTTTACGACATGCTCTGCCGGGCTGACAGCATCGGGGTATTCCAGGTGGAAAGCCGTGCGCAGATGAACTTTCTGCCGCGCATGCGCCCGCGGTGTTTTTACGATCTGGTGATTGAGGTCGCGATCATCCGCCCCGGGCCCATCCAGGGCGATATGGTGCATCCCTACATCCGGCGGCGTAACGGCGAGGAGGAGGTCTCCTTTCCCTCGGATGAACTGGGCGAGGTGCTGGGCAAAACCCTGGGCGTGCCGCTTTTCCAGGAACAGGCGATGCAGATCGCCATCGTCGGTGCCGGGTTTACGCCTGATCAGGCGGATCGCCTGCGCCGTTCGCTCGCAACCTTCAAAAAGCACGGCAACGTCAGCGAGTTCAGAGCACTGTTCCTGCGCGGTATGAAGCGCAAAGGCTACGATATGGAATTCGCCGAGCGCTGTTTTTCGCAGATCGAGGGCTTTGGCTCTTACGGGTTTCCCGAAAGCCATGCAGCCAGTTTTGCGCTGCTGGTCTATGCGTCGAGCTGGCTGAAGTGTCACTACCCGGCGGTGTTTGCCTGTGCGCTGCTCAACTCCCAGCCGATGGGGTTTTATGCACCGGCGCAGATCGTGCGGGATGCGCGCGAGCACGGTGTCGAAGTGCGTCCGGTCTGCATCAATGCCAGTTTCGGCGACAACACGCTGGAGCAGGACGGGCAGGGCGGTTTTGCCCTGCGCCTGGGGTTCCGGCAGATTAAAGGCCTCAGCGAAGAGGACACCGGCTGGCTCACGGCGGCGCGCGGCAACGGCTACCGGTCGGTGCGCGATGTCTGGCGCCGGGCGGGGCTGGCGCCGGGTGTGGTAGCGCGTCTGGCGGAGGCGGATGTCTTTGCCGACCTCGAGTCCTCCTGCGAACATGCGGACAGGGACCAACTGCTGAAACTGCTGACCGACCTGGTGCCCGAAAACCGGATCAACACGCTGTCGGCGTCCTGAGGAACCGTCATCATCTGTAGATCTTCGGA
>CBDUCB010000188.1:0-7131 GCA_965365545.1 uncultured Roseobacter sp.
TGCGCACAGTATTACATGAACCACCGCTGGCTTGGTGGCACGCTGACCAACTGGCAGACCGTGTCGCAGTCGATCAGCCGTCTGAAAAACATCGACGAGCAGTCTGAAAACGGTTTTGCCGGCCTGACCAAAAAAGAGCGTCTGGGCATGGAACGTGACCAGGGCAAACTGCAGGCGTCATTGGGTGGCATCCGCGAAATGGGCGGCCGTCCTGACCTGATCTTTGTGATCGACGTGAAAAAAGAAGCGCTGGCGGTTGCTGAAGCCAACAAGCTGGGCATTCCGGTGATTGCGGTCGTGGACACCAACTGCCCGCCCGATGGCATTGATTACATCATCCCGGGCAATGACGACGCATCGCGCGCCATTTCGCTCTACTGTGATCTGGCCTCGCGCGCAGCTCTTGATGGCATGTCCGCGCAGCTTGGTGCCGCCGGCGTCGATATCGGCGAGATGGAAGAAGCACCCGTGGAAGAAGCCGTTGCAGAAGAAGCACCGGCCGCCGCCGAAGAGACACCCGCAGAGGCGTAAACGCCCCTGGCTGCTACAGGTATGACTGACGGGGCAGGGATGACCTGCCCCGGAACATCCGAATTTCATAAAGGAGAACCAGAGATGGCGATTACAGCATCCATGGTGAAAGAACTGCGCGAAACAACCGGCGCCGGTATGATGGACGCCAAGAAAGCGCTCACAGAGAACGATGGTGACATGGAAGCGGCAGTTGACTGGCTGCGCACCAAAGGTCTGGCCAAAGCGGCCAAAAAATCCGGTCGTACGGCCGCAGAGGGTCTGGTCGCGGTCAAGGTCGATGGCGGTCACGGCGTGGCGGTCGAGGTGAACTCCGAGACGGACTTCGTTGGCAAGAACGCTGAGTTTCAGTCGATGGTCTCCGGTATTGCCGATGTGGCTCTGACTGTATCTGACGTTGAGGCGCTGAAAGAAGCAGACATGGGCGGCAAACCGGTTGCTACTGTGATCACTGACAGCATCGCCAAAATCGGCGAGAACATGTCCGTGCGCCGTATGTCTTCCATCGAGGGCGACACAGTTGTGTCCTATGTGCACAACGCAGCAGCCCCCGGCATGGGCAAGATCGGTGTTCTGGTCGCGATGAAGGGTGGCGATGAAGCGTTCGGCAAGCAGGTCGCGATGCACATCGCTGCGGTCAATCCGGCGTCGCTGTCCGAAGATGATCTTGACCCGGCAGTGGTTGAGAAGGAAAAGCAGGTTCAGATGGACATTGCGCGCGAAAGCGGCAAGCCAGAGCAGGTGATCGAAAAGATGATCGTCGGCCGGATGAAAAAATATATGTCCGAAGTCACGCTGCTGAACCAGTCGTTTGTTGTGAACCCTGACCACACCGTGGGCGAGGCCGCGAAAGAAGCGGGTGCTGAAATCACCGGCTTTGTACGTCTGGAAGTGGGCGAAGGCATCGAAGTGGTGAAAGAGGATTTCGCTGCCGAGGTTGCAAAAGCTGCCAAGGGCTGATCATTCAGTACAGCACCGAAAAAACCAGAAAGGCACGCTTCGAGCGTGCCTTTTTTATTTTAAAATCAGTATTTTGGAGAAATTAATTAACCTTCAACATGATCTCTCATTGCGTCCATCGCAAGCACGTAGCCCCTGGCGCCGAAACCACAGATCAGACCAACAGCCACGCGGGCGATGTAAGACTGGTGCCGGAAGGTTTCGCGTGCATGCACATTGCTCAGGTGCAGTTCGATCGCCGGCAATTCAACCGATGAAATCGCATCCATCAGCGCAATCGATGTATGGGTGTAGGCGCCTGCGTTCAGGATAATTCCGTCATGCCGGCCACGCGCATCGTGGATTTTATCGACAAGCGTGCCTTCATGATTTGACTGACGGAATTCCACTGTCATTCCAGTGACTTCTGCGTGGTTCTTACAGAGAGTTTCGATATCATCGAGGGTCGTGGACCCATAGACTTCCGGCTGCCGGGTGCCCAGCAGGTTCAGGTTCGGACCATTGAGGATCAGGACGGAGGTCATAGATTTATCTTTCGTTATCTGATCCTTCGATAGACGCAGCCCGGGGCATCTGTCCAGTGTCGGTGCGCATGCGCAAAGTCAGGTGAGGTTTCTCAGCTACAAAGGCAGTCACCGTCCTGCGACGCATGAAACGCCAGGGGTGGCATCTGGGCTCGGTACAGCGAACCCGGTTGCGTGCCTCTCAGACTGGCAGGGGTGCTGCACGTACTCTGGTGCGAAGCCAGGAAAACTAGTCTATTTTATGTATAATCAGTATTATGTGAAATACATATGGCGCTGATTTCCGCTCTTTGAGGCTTTTGAGCATATATTCGCAGTACTTTACTAATGTCCCTTGAGGATACAGAGCACACCTGTCGGCTTGTATGGGCTTTTCGTCGTCAATCATCCCCACCACGCCGGACCCTGATGTGCCTTCACGACGCCGGACGCCGCAATATCGCCCCGGACCGGCAATGCCACGAAATGAATTGCGCCAGGCTGTAAGCGTTCATGGTCGGTATAGATGGCGCGACAATCAGATGCACCTTGTTGATGAAACACATTGCAACCGGCGTGCCGGTGCGCTCTGCCAGAGTTGCCAATCTGCTCTTACATATGAATAGCGCCATGGTCCGCGACGAAAATCGGCGGGCGCGCACCGACGATCATCGCGGAGGCTTTGACGACTTCACCAGCAGCGAGGGATAAAGGGCGCGCCGGTCATCCGGCCTTCGGGCGCGCCCGCTTTCTGATCAGAGAGGATCGTCTGCAGAGTCCGGGAGTGATCACTTCAGCCACAACTTGTTAATTAAGGGCGACTTTAAAGCCCGGACAGGCAAGCACTGCATGGTTTGCGCTGCCCTGCGCCAGCCAGAAAAATGCGTCATCAAGGCGATAGCGCAGGAAAACCAATGCCCTGAAACGCCCCCGACCCTGTTATGCGGGCCTTGACCCGGCACGTCAGTGAGACCACCAGCGTGCTGTACCTGGGCGTTGCAAAGACCGGTCAGAACGTTTGTGGGTCACGGTCCCACGATGGTCAGACTGACCGCAGCTGTGCCCGCAAACGTGCCACAGGCCGGGTCTGCAAAATCCGGAGTACCTTCGCCATACATGCCGAAAGTATCATTCTGCCATTGACCACTGCTTGCCGGCCTGCGTTTGCGACACCGCGATCTGAATGCCGGACAGCGCGGGGTACCGACAGAATGCCCGGGTCGCGCAAAGGACCTGCCATGGTACTCCTGACAGAGGTTTTCGCGGCCTTCCGTGAGACCATCTGTCTTACCGATGCTGATCCGGTTAAGATGTGCACCGGTCGTGGCTGTCCCCTGCTCTGCTGTCGGGTCAGTGAATGACGTGGCGGCCCCCCGGGAATGCGCAAAGCAAAGCATTCATCGCTTTAAAAAGTAAGGTCGGCGGGCGCGGAAATCATAACGCACCGGTTGCTTAATGCCCCCGGCGCGGCCGCCCGGACAAACGCGTCCGGCGGGCTTAGACGTTCACAATGGCGGGGATAACGCCCTGCTGGTCGCGCAGGGCGATATCCTGTTCAACCTTGATGCTTCCAGCGAATTTTTCTGGCTTATTCAGCGTTACGGGAATTGGCCAGAAGATGCCGTCGCAGGGGCATGTTTACCCGACACCACGATTATAATCCTCTTCCCTCAGCAAGCTCTTGAGCGGTTTTATATCGCAGATCTGACGGGGGATGAGGTCAAAGTTTTCAGATCTGCAGCATCTTATCCCAGCTTCCGCACGAAGGCCCGGAAGAAATAAAGCCCAAGGAGTTTCATGCGCGCAATACCAACTCCATGCCTGTCATTCCGGAGGGCGGGACCCTGTCCGGCGTGATTTAAACGCGTCTGAGCGCTTACGTTTAAGTGTTCTCTGCCTCAGCGCAATACAGGACCGTGATGTCCTGCCTGCAGTGTTCAGCGCCCGGGGTGGAAGCCTTTACCAGCCGCGTCGCATTCGCCGCTTGGCGCGGCGGGTGCCTGCCTTTAAGATTGCCGGCAACACGGGAGGCAGAGATGTCACGATCAGACCGCTATGACCGCGGCATGCAGGTGCGGCGTGAGGTTCTGGGCGATGCTCATGTGGACCGGGCGGAGGCGTTAAAGACTTCGCTCGACACGGACTTTCAGAGCCTGATCACAGAGGCCGCCTGGGGCACCGTCTGGGCATCGGACGGTATCTCCCGGCGTGAACGATCCATGCTGACACTGGCGCTGCTGGCGGCGACGGGCAATTTTGATGAAATCCCCATGCATATCAGGGCCACCCGGAATACCGGCGCCAGTGAGCGGGATATCGTCGAAACCCTGCAGCATGTGGCGATCTATGCCGGCGTGCCCCGCGCCAATCATGCGCTGAAACTGGCGAAAGAAACTTATGCCGCGATGGATGACGAGGAATGAACGAGGCGCGCGGGGTTTTTCCGGCGTTTCCGGAACTCTGCCCCATAGGTGCAAAGCCAACTGAGGTGGATGCAGGCTGACCCCCGCACCGCCTCAGCCACGACCATTAAGAAAAGGTGAAACCGATGTCCGATCCCTGTATTCTCTGCGTTGCCATCACCGGCAGTGTGCCGACCAAAGCGGCCAATCCTGCAGTTCCGGTGACCATTTCCGAACAGGTGGAAAGTACCCATGAGGCCTTTGAGGCCGGGGCATCAATCTGTCATGCGCATGTGCGCAACGCCGATGAGACGCCCTCCTCCGACCCGGAAAAATTCGCGGCCCTTAAGGAAGGTGTCGAAAAGCATTGTCCCGGTATGATCATACAGTTTTCGACCGGTGGTCGCTCCGGGGCCGGCAGGGAACGTGGTGGCATGTTGCCTTTACGCCCGGATATGGCGTCTCTTTCGGTGGGCTCAAACAACTTTCCCACGCGGGTTTACGAGAACCCGCCGGATCTTGTGGCCTGGCTTTCGGGTGAGATGCGGACCTATGAGGTTGTGCCCGAAATCGAGGCCTTTGATCTCAGCCATGTGCTGCACGCGATCCGGATGCATAAAGAAGGTGCGCTCTATGGCCGGCTGTATGTACAGTTTGTGATGGGGGTAAAGAACGCGATGCCGGCAGACCGCGAGGTCTTTGATTTCTATGTATCAATGCTGCGTAAAAGAGCACCTGATGCGGCCTGGTGCGCGGCGGGTATCGGACCTGCGCAGATCGAGGTCAATGAATGGGCGATCGCGGCGGGCGGACACACGCGGGCCGGCCTTGAGGACAACGTGCGGCTGGACCGCGACACGCTGGCACCGTCAAATGCGGCCCTCATCCGCCGCGCAGCAGCGCTGTGTGAAAAATACGAGCGGCCCGTTGCAACACCGGTTGAGGCACGCGAAATCCTCGGCCTGCGCGCTGCGGCCTGAGCTATCCCAGGGCGTATCCCGCACCACGCACCGTGCGCAGCGGGTCAGCGCCTCCGTGCTGCGTCAATGCTTTACGAAGCCGGCCGATATGGACATCGACGGTACGGGTATCGACATAGATGTCGCGGCCCCAGACCCGGTCAAGCAGCTGCTCGCGTGAAAAAACGCGGCCCGGCTTTTCCATAAAGGTCGAGAGCAGCCGGAATTCGGTCGGGCCGAGGCGCAGTTCGGTCTCTGCCCGGCTGACCCTGTGGCTCGTGGCATCGAGCACGATATCTTCAAACTCAAGCCGTTCGCCGGTGGCCGCAGGGCGCACGCGGCGCAGCTGTCCGCGCACCCGTGCCATCAGTTCGATGACCGAATAGGGTTTGATCACATAATCGTCAGCACCGGTTTCAAGACCCCGAACGCGGTCGACTTCTTCGGACCGGGCGGAGAGCATGATCACCGGAATACTGCGGGTTTCCGGCCTGATCTTGAGCCGCCGGCATACCTCGATGCCGGAAATGTTCGGCATCATCCAGTCAAGCACGATCACATCGGGTGCCTGCTCATCGATCAGCATCAGCGCCTCTTCGCCGTCCCCGGCGCGGCTGACAGCAAAGCCTTCGGCTTCGAGGTTATAGGCCAGCACCTCGCGCTGCGCCGGCTCATCTTCTACGACCAGTACCCTTGGTTGATCGACAGACATGTTCTTATCTCTCAGCTGCATATGATGTTTTGTCGGCCTTCGGGCGGGCTTCTTCCGGGTGTTCCCCGGTCACCAGATACACCACCTGTTCGGCGATCGAGGTGACGTGATCGCCCATACGTTCAATGTTTTTGGCGATGAAATGCAGATGCATACAAGCCGAAATATTGCGCGGGTCTTCCATCATAAAGGTCAGGAATTCACGGAAGAGCGCATTGTACATCTGATCCACGTCCTCATCGCGCATGATCACGCTCGTCGCGAGTTCCGCGTCGCGCTGCACATAGGCATCCAGCGCATCTTTAAGCATCAGTTCGACCTCGCGCGCCATGCGCCGCAACGCCCCGGTGCTGTCGCTCACGGGCGCCATCTGTGACAGAACGCTGGTGCGCTTGGCCATGTTTTTCCCATAGTCGCCGATGCGCTCAAGATTGGCGCTGATCTTGATCACCGTCAGCACAAGCCGAAGGTCGCGCGCCGTGGGCGCACGCAGGGCTATCACCCGGGCGGCTTCCTCGTTGATCAGCTCTTCGAGCGCGTCAATAGCCCTGTCGGCGGCGCGCACCTTCTCTGCCAGCTCCTCATCGCGGGTGTCCAGAGACAGCGCACTTTCACGGATCGCGGCCTCGACAAGCCCGCCCATTTTCATGATCTGCGCCTGGATCCCTTCGAGATCGCGGTCAAAGGCAGAGGCAATATGCTGGTCCTGCATCATTTTATCCAATCCGTCCGGTGATATAGCTTTCCGTGCGCGGGTCTTCGGGGTTGGTGAAGATGTGACCCGTTTCGCCGTATTCGACGAGGTTGCCGAGGTGGAAAAACGCAGTTTTCTGGCTTACACGCGCGGCCTGCTGCATGGAGTGTGTCACAATCACCACTGAATAGTTGCGGCGCAGCTCGTCGATCAGCTCTTCCACCTGGGCTGTGGCAATCGGATCAAGCGCCGAGCAGGGCTCGTCCATCAGCAGCACCTCGGGTTCGGTGGCCACGGCGCGTGCAATGCAAAGGCGTTGTTGCTGGCCGCCGGACAGACCGGTGCCCGGGGCGGTGAGCCGGTCTTTTAC
>CBDUCB010000189.1:0-7119 GCA_965365545.1 uncultured Roseobacter sp.
AGCCCGTGTCGCACCCGGACCGGATCTGCATTGACACAGGTGCCTATTTTTCGGGTCGCCTGACGGCCGTGCGCCTGGACGAGGGCGAGACGTTTCTGCATTCAGATACCGCTGATCTTCTTGACTACGGTGAGCCGAAGGTGAAATCAGGCGTGTGATGCAAAGAGACCGTTTCGCCGGACTGCAGGGTTTCATCGGGCTTGCGTCGCTTGCACTTGTACTGCTTTCGGCGCTGGCACTCGGAGCCAACCGTCCTGTCTCCTGGTCGCTCCTGAGCGTTTTCGTCACCGCCCTCTTTACCCTGCAGTTGCTGATTTCCTTTATCAATCCGGTACCGCTTCAGATCAAACGCGCGGCAGGACCGGCCGTGTGCGTCGGGATCGCGATCCTCTGGGCTACGCTTCAGGTCACGCCCGGGCTGCCCGCAGCACTCGCCCACCCGGTCTGGGAGTTTGTGCCGGACGCGCCGTCGTTCATATCTGCCGATCCCGGCAAGGGGAGGCACGCGGTGATGCGCATGTGCCTTTACGCTATGGTGTTCGTGATGCTCCTGCGCGCCGCCACACAGGTGGAGCGTGCCACGAAGGCAATGCGGCTGATTGCTGTGTTCTCGACCGTGCTGGCACTTTTCGGGCTATACGCCTTTGCAACCGGTACGAACCTGCTGCTCGGAGATACCGCGAGCGGCGCCGTCGTGCAGGCCGGTTTCGTGAACCGCAACAGCTATGCCACCTATGCGGTCTTCGGCGCGCTTGCGAATATCGCCTGCTATCTCGAAATTGCCGACCGCCGGGACGACAACCTGCGCGGGCGGCTGGAACGTTTCTTTGCCGGGGCCTGGGTTTTCGCTCTCGGCGCCCTCATCTGCGCAGGGGCATTGTCTCTCACACAGTCGCGTGCGGGTGCGGGCGCGGGTCTGATCGGGCTCCTTGTATTTCTGCTCGCCTGGCGCAGCGGCCGGGGCGGCCGCGACCGGGTCATGCTCGCGGTTATCGGCGTAACGCTGGTTTTCATTGCCGCGACAAGTGCGACGGGTCTTCTCAAGCGGCTGATTGCCACCGACGCCACGGACGGGCGGTTTCAGATCTATCCCGCTGTCCGAGAGGCGATCATGGACCGCCCCCTCCTCGGTCATGGCGCCGGCGCCTTTCAGGATGCGTTTCGCAGTTATGTGCCGCCGGCTGGTGCGGTTGGCGAATGGGACATGGCGCACAGCACATGGCTTGAACTGGCCTTCGGGCTCGGTCTGCCGGTTGCGGGGGTCTTTATTCTGGCGCAGGTGCTGATCGTCATCCGGCTCTGGCGGGGCGCGCGCAAGCGTCGGGAAAACCGTGTCTTTGCCTGTCTGGCTCTGGGGTGTGCCTCAGCGGCCGGCTTTCATTCCATCTTTGATTTCAGCCTGCAGATGCCGGCCATTGCCGCCCTTTACGCGGCGATCCTCGGCATCGGTTTTGCGCAAAGCTTCACCTTCCGGGAGCTCGAAAAGAACAGGTCCGCAGACCGGCGTCCGCAGGCCGGCTGACCCGGCCACTCGTCCGGTGAACCGGCCGGTGAGAGCTCAGACAGCACTTATACCGCACAGTTTCCGCGCACCCCGTGACCTTAAGGCCATTTCACTGCAAATTCATTATCAGTACGGTAGCGCTGTCTGCCTCGTTTCCTGTAGACACGAGACATCAAAGCCTGCAACAAGCAAAATAATAATCAAACTGATATTCATGGCCACTGCCACCCCGGAAGGATACCGATGAACGCACCATCGTCAAAAAATCAAAGTCTGAACCTGTCTGCTCACATGCAGCCGCCCGTTCAGGCCTTTGAGGAAGACGACGACGTCATCGACCTGCGCGGTCTGGCGCACACGCTCTGGCGCGGCAAGTGGATTGTGGTCAGCTGCACACTGCTCGCCGCCGTGCTCGGGTTTCTTGCGGTCTCGCAGCTTGAACCGGCCTATCGCGCGTCGGCAAAGGTGATGTTCGATATCCAGCAAAGCAATGTGGTGAATATCCAGGAAGTGCTTGTGGACCAGCAGTTTGACGCCAGCAAGCTGGAAGATCAGATTGAGGTTCTGCGCTCGACCAACCTGATCGAACGGGTGATCCTGGAGCTTGATCTGGATCGCAACCCGGAGTTCAACCCTTCGTTGCGTGAGCCTGAGCCGACCCTGATTGACCGGATCAGCAGCTACGTCACGCTGCCACCGGAAGTGACCGGTCTTGCCATGAACATGGGCATCATCGCTCCACCGCCGCCCGCCCCGGATCCTGAGGAAGCCGCGCGCCGGGAACGGTTGTCGGTGATCAACAACGTGCTTGATGGTCTCAGTCTGCGCCCGATCGGCCGCAGCCGGGTGATCGAAATCTCTTATGTCTCCGGCAGTCCGCGGACCTCGGCACGCATCGTCAACAGCATCGCCGAGCAGTATATCGTCGACCAGCTTGAAGCCAAACTGGAAGCAACCAGAGCCGCCACCTCCTGGCTGAGCACCCGCGTGGATGAGCTGCGTCTGCGGGTTCAGTCGGCCGAAGAGGCCGTGGAAGCCGCCCGTTCGACCCTCTCAGACGATACCGGCCAGACCCTCGGGGTGACCCAGCAGCAGCTCGAAGCACTGAACGGCTCGCTCGCGTCCGCCCGCGCGGAGGTTTCACGTCTGCAGTCGCTCTATGACAGGCTGACCACCGCGGTTGAAAACGGGCGCGATCTGGGCGCGATTTCGGAGTTCAGGGCCTCTGATATCATTCAGCGCTACAGACAACAGGAAGCGGAGTTTCTGTCGCAGAAGGTTGTGCTCGAAGACGCTGTGCGTGAGGGCCATCCGGCACTTGTGCGTCTGACACAGCAAATCGACGAAGTTCGGCGCAATATATCAGAAGAGGCGATGCGGATCGTCTCAGCTGCCGAGATTGACCTGCAGGCGGCCAAGGCCCAGGAGCTGGCTCTCGTCACAGAAGTGCGCCGTCTTGAACAAAAAGCCCTTGAACAGGCCGGCGATCAGGTGCAGCTGCGCCAGCTTGGCCGTGAAGCCGAAGCCAGCCGTGTTCTTTACGAGAACTTCCTCTCGCGCCTGCAGGAAACATCCGAACAGGAAGACCTGCAGGAGGCGGACGCCCGTGTCCTGTCACCCGCCGAACAGCCGCTTTACCCGGAAGGCCAGGCCAAACGCCGAACGCTGATGCTGGCGACAATTGTGGGCGCAATCGCAGGCGTGGGCATCGTTTTCCTGCTCGACCGGCTCAACAATACTTTCCGCACGCCCGCACAGCTCGAAGAACTCAGCGGTGAGACGGTACTCGGTGTGCTCCCAGCGCTGGGATCGCGGATGAAACGCAGCGAGGTGGTGCAGAACCTGCGCGACAAACCGGGCTCGGCCCTTGCCGAAGCGGTTCGGAACCTGCGTACCAGTGTTCTGTTTTCCAACATCGACAAACCGCCAAAGATCGTGATGTTTACCTCATCGGTACCGCGTGAGGGAAAATCAACGTCCTCCATGCTGGTTGCGCTCACAAGCCGCCAGATGGGGAAATCTGCCGTCATTGTGGATTGCGATCTGCGCCTGCCCGCCCTCGCCCGCCTGCTGAATGCCAACGACGGCAAACCCGGTCTGATGTCAGTTCTGGAAGGCAAGGCCGAGATCAGTGAGGCGATGTTTCAGGATCCGGAGACCGGACTGCATGTCCTGATGCCCCGCGGCAGTACTGCAAAGGCACATATCAATGCAGCAGATGTCCTGTCGTCGCGCAGGTTCTCCGATCTTATTGAAAAACTGGCCGAAATGTATGACCTGGTCATCCTCGACACACCGCCTGCGCTTGTCGTCACTGATGCCCGGATTGTGTCAAGTCTGGCCGATACGGTGGTCTATGCCGTGCACTGGGACAAGACGCCCCGGGACGCCGTCTTTGAGGGCCTGAAAGAGCTGCGGTCGGTCAATGCGCCGCTGGCCGGCATCGTGATGACCATGGTCAACGAGGACAAAGCGAGCCGGTATTCCTACAGCGGATACAGCTACTACAAGGGCAAGTACCGCGACTACTACGGCACCTGATTGCACCCGGGCATTATCGCCCGGCAACCGGCGCAGGGATGGCCACAGGGAATTCTCAAGAACATGAAAGAGATCGCCGCCATGCGCCTCCCTGCTCAGGATCAAAAAGTTTCTTACAGGGTCCTGAACGCTGCCTGTCGCAGGACAGAGGCCCGTTCGTGAAAGTCCTGTCGTTCCTTCTGCTGTGCCTCTCGCTGATGTCGATCTGGTCAGCGCTGAGCACGTCTCCGGCCTTCAGCCCGGCGGCGCGAGCGGTGGGACTGCTGGGAGACTGGCGGGTGGCCGCAGGCCCGGCGATGTACGATCCAGCCGAATACGCGTTTCAGCGCGGCTACGGCTATCTGGTCGCCGATGCGCTCTTCTCTGCGGATACGGAAACTGTCGGGGAAATCGCACCATCTGAGCTGGCGGACCAGCGGGCGCAGCAGGCCATTGAAGCATTTGAGACATCTGTGTCCCTGGCACCGGGCCATGCCTATGCCTGGGCAGAGCTTGCCTGGGCTTACGCACGCATGGCACGCGATGATGACGCCCTCAGCGCGCTGCGCACCTCCTGGTCACTCGCGCCGCACAACAGGCAACTCGCGGATACACGGATCAATCTTGCAGGTTTGCTCAGCGATCCCGAGACCGCGATCGTCACCCTGTCGGGTCAGGATTTCGCGGCTCTGTCTGCAGATGCGCATACGCTCGCGCGCACAGACCGGCAGACCCTGAGTATCTACGCAGAAGACCTGCCGCATCTTGCGGCGGCACTCGCGCAGCAGGACAAAACTTAACCCGGCAAGCGGATTGGCTCACCGGGTCAAGGTCGTAAATGTTCAGGGATCAGTGCGGGCTGACGATATCCAGATCAAAGCGCGCGACAAGATCAGACAGCTGCTTTTCCTTGTTCTTGCTCTTACCGAGAAGGCGCTGCTGCGCTTCGATCTGTTTCACCCGCGCCTGAAGCTTGCGGATTTCAGCATTCTGCTGACCGCGGTTGCTTCCGGGCTGGCTTTTGAGATCATCGATTTCAGACGTCAGCATATCAATGCGCACATCCATTGCCTGATCCACCTGCTGAACAGTCAGGGCAGAAGCCGGTGCTGCGAATACCGCAACAAGGGCGGCGGCAGCCAGTGAAGTTAAAATGCGTTTCATGCGGTTCTCCAGTCATTCACAGAGATAGATAAAAATACTCAGTTCGTCAATTTCTTACTGATGGAACCCTTGTTTTCGGATATTTGTTTAGGGAAACCTTCTGATATTTTTTTCCCAAAGGTCTGTTGCGTTCCGAAAAAGGGCTGCATGCCTGTTCCCTTACCGGTCTTATTCGCCACCTTTCCCGGCGACCCCGGACATCAGCGTCACCGGGCACCAATGCCTTTGAGCATCACAGCAAACGTTTTTACTATTATATAGAGGTCGAGCCGCCCGCACAGGCGCTTCACATACATATTGTCATATTTAGCCTTGAGCGCAGTTGCGTCCTCGTCTTCGACATAGCCCTGTTCCACCTGAGCAAGCCCGGTGATGCCCGGCTTCACACGCATCCGCGCAGCATACCCCGGCACATATACCGAGTAATGCTCAGAGTGCGACAGCGCTTCCGGCCGCGGCCCGATAACACTCATTTCACCCCGTATTACATTGATAAAATTTGGTAATTCGTCAATTCTGGCAGTGCGCATGAACCTTCCGATGGGTGCAATCCGGGCCTCTTCAAGCGGCGCATTCGGCGCACGGGCCTCTTCGGAAGCAACTGACATCGACCGGAATTTCCACATTCTGAAAGGTTTGCCGGACCGGCCGGCACGGGTCTGGCTGAAAAATACAGGTCCTGGGTTCAGGAAAGGATTAATCAGAAACAGGATACAGGCGATGAAACCAACGACCGGCAGCGCCACCGACGCGCACCCGTAGTCGAACACTGTTTTAAAAAGCCTGAATTTGAGCGACGTCACCGACCCCTCAGATGTCACGAGGTCTTCAATGTCGTGACTTTCAGGGCAAAGTGCCACGCTCCCGCTCAGGAATTCTTTGTAATGATCGGTTTCAAAATAATATCGCATTAATAAATTGCCTTAAGGAAATGCCGCCACCGTAAACAATTCATTAACCTCTATAGGGCAAACTTATATTCTACAAATGATAATTAATTAAATATCGGTCCGGAGGGGAATTCTTCCTCTTCCTGCACAGTTTCCGTGCGTTCATTGATGAACGATAGGAAACTGTGGACAATCCGGCCCTGAAGGCCCGATTGTTTCCCGCCCGTCCCACCGGCCTCCCCGGAAATGACAAGCCGGCTCTGAGAAAGCCAGGCTGAGCCGCAACACATCACCGGTCAGCATTGTCCTCTTGAGCAACGGGCGCTCGCGGGCCGTATGCAGCGCGCTGCACAGGGCCCCGGTGCACTGTTCAGATGATAAGGCTGCCGCCCGGAGATCGCCACAAACGGCGCGCAGCTGTTCCGCAGGCCCACCTGCGATATATCAGCCGGATGTCGGAACCGCCTGCCGGCGCACGCAGAACCGGTATCCCTGAAGGTGCCGGATGATCAGTTGTCAAACTGTGCGTCTGCCACAAAGTCGGCCGGGACAGGTATGAAGATTTCGAATGTCTGAAACACCGCATTGATCTCCTCATTGGCACTGTCTGCGATGTAAATCAGATCGCTCTCGCCCATCGCAAAGTCCCGCGCCGTAAAAAGGGCCTGAGGCCGCGACAGATCAAGATTGTAAATAACCGGCACCGATTGCCCGTTAAAACCGGTTGTATCAACGCCCAGCGAACGGACCTGCTGCTTTGGCACATCGCGATAAATAAACACCCCTTTGCGGTCCGCGCGCCGGTTCAGCAGACCGCCTGCGCGTCCCAGCGCATCCGCAAGCGTCAGATCCGGCTCATTATAGACCAGCGTCTGATTGACCCCCCCGGCCCCCAGAATAGTCAGCCTCCGCGCGGGTTCTTCGATGGAAATCACATCCACGGCACGAACTTCGATCTTCAGCCGCGAGGTCTGATACACTCTGTCAAGCTGCGCCCGCCCGATCACGTCCGCGTTGTCGGAAATATCCTTGGGAACCTTG
>CBDUCB010000190.1:0-6956 GCA_965365545.1 uncultured Roseobacter sp.
GGAGCTGCGGTATCAGTACATTCAGGAAAACGCGAAGTTTGTCGAGGAGCTGGATGTTTAGGGGCGGGCTTTATGGGCAAAGGTGAAGTCGATCTTTATGTTGGAAACACGGACAAGGGTTGGTTTGACCAACTCAAGGAACAGCCCAATCTGAAAGAAGTTAATCACTGGCAGCCATCAGGCGTCAGATTTCGGATACTGTCGGAAGGTGGAATTTTTTTCTTTCGCCTTAAATCGCCAATAAACATGATTGGTGGATTTGGTTTGTTAGCGTCAGCCGAAAACGCTTCTGTCTCACTACTTTAGGATAGTATCGGTAAAGGCAATGGGGTTCGCTCAAAAGAAGAGTTTGTGTCCCGCGTTAAACACTATCGCACAAAAAACAACGTTCAGGGTTTTGTCGACGAGTACACTCACGTCGGTTTTAAGTTACTTGTAGAACCCGTTTTCCTGGACAAAGAGCACTGGTTTCCTGAGCCATCGGATTGGAAGCCGCAAATTGTTGTTGGGAAAGGCTATTCTTCGGATACCTTGGCTGGCGGTAAACTACTGTCACAGTACGTTAAATATGCTGGCAAGTCGGCTGGAAGAGATAGCATTGCACGTAAGGTTCTCGGTTTCGAAACTCCTCCGCAAGCTCACTTTTTGACACGGCCCACTCAGCATCGAACAGGGCAGAACGTATTCAAGATCAACATGTTGTACGCTTATGGCGGCAAATGCGCTGTGTCTGGATGCGACATTGAGGAGGTCTTGGATGCCGCCCATATTTCTCCATTCAGTGAAACACAGAATCATTCAATCAAAAATGGAATCCTGCTTAGAAAGGATATCCATGCACTCTTGGACAGAGGAGCCTTTTTCATTGATGACGATTTTCGTATCCGCTTCTCAGAGGGCTTCAAGGAGATATACTCAATCGAAGCTAACTCATATGCAGTCTTTGATGGCCAAAAGCTCAAATTGCCAAAAGAAAAAGCGCACTGGCCTTCATTGAGAGCATAGCAGTCACGCTCTTAGGAAACTTGCCCGAGGCCCCGACTTTGGTCGCGCCCGACGATCCCTCTCTCGGACGCCGCGCACCAGGCCGGTACTATCCCGCAGAAATTTAACCTGCAATTTCAATCGCCTGACAATTATTTCGAACGCGCTGAAACTCCGCAGGACTCCCTCCCGTGGCTGAGACACAGACAAATTAACCAACAGAGGAAATCTCATGTCACTCATCAAAACACTGACCCTTATCGTTTTCACCACGGCACTTGCCACCGGCGCTCTTGCCAAAGGCCATGATCAGTCCGACGCCAACGGATCGCCTGAGGAATTTGACGGCACACCCGGCGCCAATGCGCGTGCAGAGACCGCAAGCACGGCCCATTCCTCCGTCGGCAAAGACAGCGACAACATCTCCGAACGCGGCGCAGCAGCACGAGCGAACAAAGGCAAACCGGCCGGCAAGTAAGCAACGCCGCGTCCCCGATGGGACGGCTGATCACAAATACCTCAGACGCGCGGATAGGGGCTTGATCCCGCCGCGCGTTTCGGGCCCTGCTGAGGCCATGCGTATCGTTCTGATCTTTATGATCTTCCTGGCGGGCTGCGGCCGGCCCCTCACAGATAACGAAGCGGCATTCGTGCGCACGCTGCACGGTGACACGCTGAAGACGGACCGCGTGCGCGTCGTGAATGGCGCGCCGACCCGCGCGGTCACTTTCCGGCGCGAGGCGCGCCCGCGCACAACCTGTCGCCAGCGCATCCTGCCCCCCATCGAGGAAGCCGTGGTAACCTCCAAACCCGCAGCCGTGGCACTCTGGAACACGGTCCTTTTTGACCGCGACTGGTACACCGAAGACTATGTGCCGGACTATCCCGGTCAGATCGGGCTGGTGGCGGCGATGCTCTTTGCCCACGAGATGCTGCATGTCTGGCAATGGCAGAACCGGCGCGAGACAGGTTATTCACCGCTGCGCGCCGCCTTTGAGCATGACGGGGGCGGTGATCCCTATCTTTTCGACCTGGCAGAGGCGCCGGAGTTTTCGGACTTCGGGTTCGAGCAGCAAGGCGCGATCATGGAGGAATATATCTGCTGCAGAGCCCTTGCGCCGCAGGCACCGCGCACGCAACGGCTGCATGATCTGCTGTCTCAGGCGATGCCGGTCTCGCCCCTGCCGCAGTCGCGGGCCTGGTCGGTCGGTCTGCCCTGGGACGGGGTTGAGCTGAACGGGATCTGCAGCTGATTACCGGCGCTGCACGGTTTGCAGCCAGTCGATGATCGCGGCCTGCGGCTGCGCGACGGCCATTCTGCCCGACCCGGTGCGCAGTCTGCGTGTCTGCTTGCTTTGCAGCGTCGGGATATCCGCCATGCGGCGCCGGGGTTGCGTGCCGAACGAATAAGCCTCCAGCATCCATGCGACACGCGCCACCGGAAACTCTCCGCCGTTCTGAGCGGCCAGAACCGTAAGATCAGCAGGCGTCCGCCCGAGGCCCGCCACATTCGCGCCGCCCCCGCCGCGCGCATCACCGCCATGACAGACGGCACAATGGGCCGCAAAAAGCACCGCACCCTCTTCGGTGTACTCCCCGCCACAGCCCGTCAGAGCCAGAACCGCGCAGAGCATAAGAAATCTCCCGGTCATATCGCCTCCAGACTGTCCGGCCTGTCAGCCAAAGCCGCTTGCCGACATGGCCTCACAAGGCCATGGTCACGTTAGGATCAGGTTAAAGGAGCCCGTCTGAATGACCCAGCACGCCATTATCATGACACTCGCAGGGATCGGAATCCCGTTGCTTGCCGCACTCAACGCGGCTCTGGGCCAGCGGATCGGCTCGCCCGCGGCGGCTGCGACGGTGCTCTTTGTGGTCGCCTTCGCCAGCTGTGCCATTGTGATGATCATGACAGGCACAGGCGCGCTCTCACGGCTGAGCCTTGCGCCGAAACATCTTTTTCTGGGCGGTGTTCTGGTCGCCTTTTACGTGCTCAGCATCACCTGGATCGCACCGGTTTTCGGCATCGGAAACGCGATTTTCTTCGTTCTTCTGGGACAGCTCGTCAGCGCCGGCGTCATCGATCATTTCGGTCTCTTCGGAGCACGGCTTTCGCCGATGACCGGCACGCGCGCCTTCGGGATCGCCCTGATGGCTGCCGGCGTCTTTTTCACGCAGAAGGTGCAGGCCCCTCCGCCAGTTCTGTGATCCGCGCCCATACCGCGTCCAGTACATCAACCTTTTCCGCCGCCGTCCGGTTCTGCCCGGGCATCCGCGCGCCTTCATCAAGCGCCACGATCTCTTCCAGCGCCCTGAGCCGGTCGCCAAAGCCGGAAGATACACCGGGATCCATCAGTATATAAAACTGGCCCAGATCATGTGGCGGCCCGTTTCCGGCCTTGAGCGGTTTAACATCGCGCGACAATGCGGAGCCTGTCATCCCGGCGGCCAGCAGTTCAGCCATAAGCCCGAAACCCCAGCCTTTGTATCCGCCCACAGAAACCAGCGAACCCTGCAGAGCCGCGTCCGGATCGGTTGTCGGGGCACCCGAAGCGTCGAGGGCCCAGCCCTCGGGGATGGATTTGCCGGTAGCTTTTGCCATGGTGATCTTTCCCAGCGCGACGGTCGTCGTCGACTGATCAAACTGCATTGCGATACCACCCGCGCCGTCGGGGACGGAGAAAGCAATCGGATTGGTGCCGATAACACGCGTTTTCCCACCTGGCGGAGCGACGATCGGCGAGGCATTGGTAAACCCAAGGCCGATCAGCCCGGCACGCGCGATCTGTTCTGTGAAATAGCCCAGCGATGTGCAGGTATGCGCATGAGCAACCGCCAGCGTGGCCACGCCGTTTTCGCGCGCAGCATCAAGGGCCGGTACCAGACCATGAGCAAAGGCCGGCTGCGCAAACCCAAAAGCCGCATCAACGTGCACTGCTCCCGGGCGGGGTTTGGTGACCACGGGATCGGCGTCGCCGGTCACTCTGCCGCTTTGCAGCTGATGACAGTAGCTTTCCACGTAATAAAGCCCGCAGATGCGGTTACCGTGGCTCTCTGCCGCGGCCACGGCACGCGCCACTTCGGCAGCAGCAAAGGGCGACGCACCATGCGCGCGCAGGGCAATTGCAGTTGTTTCTTCAATTTCTTCGACGGAAAGAACGGGCATAGCGGTCACCTCTTTCGCACAGTTGTGCGCAAGGCATCCGCAAGGTCAAGTTCTTCAGGACCGCTCGCTCACAAGCTGACCGCCATCAAGGAAAATCCGCCGGTCCATGCGTGCGGCAAGACCCGGATTATGGGTCGCGATAAGAGCGCAGAGCCCGGTGCGCCGCACCAGATCCATCAGCGTGTCAAAGACCTGATCCGACGTCTGCGGATCAAGATTGCCAGTTGGCTCATCAGCGAGCAGCAGTGCCGGTTCATTTGCCATGGCACGGCAGAAAGCCACCCGCTGCTGCTCACCGCCCGACAATGCAGCAGGCCGGTGACCGGCGCGCGGCGCAACTCCGACCGATGTCAGCAGCTCCAGTGCGCGCTCTTCGGCGGCACGGCGCTTCGTGCCGTTGACCAGTTGCGGCAGGACGATGTTCTCCAGCGCAGTAAACTCGGGCAGGAGATGGTGAAACTGATAGATGAATCCGACATCCGAGCGCCGCACCGCTGTACGTCTGCCGTCGGAGCGTCCGGTCATATCCTCACCGCCGATATGCACCGTGCCCGCATCCGGCGTATCAAGCAGACCCGCGATATGCAGCAGGGTCGATTTACCTGCCCCGGACGGCGCGACAAGGGCCACGACTTCCCCCGGCGCGAGATCCAGGCCAACACCGCGCAGCACCGTTACCTCATTGGGGCGTCCGGTATTGTAGGCCTTGGTGATGCCTTTCAGGGACAGCACCGGGTCACTCATACCGCAGCGCCTCGACGGGATTCATCCGCGCCGCTTTACGGGCCGGAAAGATCGTGACCACAAAAGACAGCCCCAGCGACAACGCCATGGCCGAGAGCACATCATCAAGATGCAGTTCCGCCGGCAGGGCATATATACCCCGGATCGCCGGATCCCAGACGCCACCGCCCATCATCATGTTCACAAAAGAGAAAATCGGATCGATATAAAGCGCAAAGAGCGACCCCAGGATCACCCCCATCAGTGTGCCCGCGATGCCTGTCGATGCGCCACAGATGAAAAATACCCGCAGCACGGAGCCCTCGCTCAGCCCCATCGTGCGCAGAATACCAATGTCGCGCCCCTTGTTCTTGACCAGCATAATCAGCCCGGAGACGATATTCATCGCCGCGATCAGCACAAGGATCGACAGGATGATGAACATAACGTTGTCCTCAACCTCAAGCGCGCGCAGGAACCCGCCCGACGCGTCGCGCCAGGTCCAGACCTGGGTGCCCGGTCCCGCCGCCTGCAAGAGCGCAGGCGTGATACGGTCGACAGCTTCGGGCTCTTCGATCATCACCTCGATCTCATCTGCGGTGTTCTCTTTGTTGAAGAACACCTGAGCCTCTTCGAATGGGAGATAGGCGCGCGTGCGGTCGATGTCATAGCGGCCTGCGGAGAAGATAAAGACCACGTCATAGGCATTGATGCGCGGCGATGTGCCAAAGGCGGTTTTTACCCCGTCAGGCGAAATGAGCCGGATTTTATCGCCGATGCCCACGCCAAGCTCACGGGCAAGCCCGGATCCCAGCGCGATCCCCTCCGCGAAGGCACTGATATCGCCCAGTGCTGCATCAGAACCGGCAATGCCCGGCAGGCTCTGAAAATCCGTCGCGGAGATGCCGTAAAGATCGATGCCCGAGTTGCGCCCCTGCCCCGCACCCATTACCTGAGCGCGGATGAGCGGCGCAGCACGTGTCACACCCGGCACGGCGGCAAGGCGCGCAGCCATGTCGTCGAATTCGGTGATGCTGCGGTCCACCCGGCCCGTCGCATCAACCTCACCAAGGGAATAAACTGTTACATGCGCATTGGCACCGAGGATCGTGCCCACAAACTCCGCACGGAAGCCCGAGCGCACCGCCAGCGTCGCGATCAGTGCAAAGACCGCCAGCGTGATGCCGATGAGGCTGATCCAGGTCATTGTGCTGACGCCTCCCTCGGCCCTGCGGGCACGCAGATAGCGCCAGGCGATCATCCACTCAAATGCGGCAAAGGGGGCGGTTTGTCCGGCCATATCAGTTCCCGGTCTGCAAGGTTGCGCGCAACCTGATGCTTTGGCCAGGGCGGGTCAAGCAGTCATCGGCCGGCGGCGGCGTGACGGCACGATAAGCATCCGGCAGAACCAGAGTGCAATCCATGTGGCGGCAAACCCTGCCCCGGCAAAGATGAGCGTGGCAAGCTCCAGCGGGAGCGCCGGGCGAAAGGCCTTAAAAGCACGCGAGGCGATCTGCGGGTCGGTCATCCGGGGCGCATTCCACGCGCGCATGAAGGGGCCAAGATCTTCCAGTACTGCGAGATCAGCCGCAAGTGCCGCATGACGGGCAAATGTCCGCTCCATATCGGCCCTGCGGCTGGTCACAAAGGCGGAGCCTGTCATCTGTTCCAGCGCATCGGCACGGCTCAGCCCCAGCGCCGCGGCAGAGGTGTCAAAGTCGCGCACCACTTCCCCAAGCGCATCCACTGCGCCGCCGAGGCGTTGCAGATATTGCTGAGAATAGGCGGGGAACTGTGCCGCGCCAAAGGCACCGGCAAGCCCCAGGGACAGCGTCACTGCGCGAAGGATCATGTCCTGCTCCTGCTCTCCCCCAGGCGGCATGTCACAGCATAGCAGAGCCGTCAGACTGCGAAAAGCCTCAGATGTAGGTGTGAAAAGCCCGCTGTTTCATCATCTCAACATGCTTTGTGCCACCGTGGCCGCCATAAATCCCGGCGACCTTTTTCACGGCTTCGTCAGGTGGCAGCTCTTCGCGTTCGCCGGTGCGGCGGCTGGTCAGTTCAACCACGCCGTTCTTCAGCC
>CBDUCB010000191.1:0-6930 GCA_965365545.1 uncultured Roseobacter sp.
GGCTGCGACAGCATCTCCGGGGCCAGCAGGATCGCGTCAAGCTCTGCACCGAACCGGACCGGGCAACCAAACCAGTCCTCGTGTGTGGTAACGGATTTCGGGGCAGGGTGCCGGATCAGGACTTCCAGAGGGGTGAACGGTGTCGCGCTGACCTGCCGGGCGAGCGACACGGCGCTCGCCAGCGTTGCTTCATTCGACAACCGCATGCCAGGCCGCCGGGGGCCGGCTCGATGCAGAATAAAGAGCGTTCCTGCCGGTGCCGGGCGCAGTTCATATTCGACGACACTGGTCCAGAGGCGCGCATAACGCTCGATCCGGGCGAAGGATGCGCCCGGAGTTGTCGCCGCCTTGAACGCCAGCCCCAGTGCGCCGTATTCATCTGGTCGCATCGACGCGCCCACCTGCACCGGCAGGCCGCTCACATCGACCTGGTCTGCGATCTGCTCCGGCATGTCATAACAGATATCAGCGCGGATCATCACTTTCGGCTCCCACGGCCCGTCGGGGTCAATCCCGGCCTGCCTTAACAGCGCGGAGGCATCGATAACATCGCCTGCCGCTGCCATCATCTTGCGCGCAAAGAGTGAGGTGACATAGCCCATGCGAATAGCATAAACATAAGGCCGGACCGGTCAAAGAATGCAACGCCCGTGCGCGCCGTGCCAGAGCCTGCACGCCCGGGCTGCGACCTGCAAACAGCGATCAGGGCACGTAGCTCGTTGGCGCAGGATCCTGCAAAGCTTCGAGATATTTCACTATTTCAATCAGTTTTTCAGGCACCAGGACGGTCACACCGTTCCCGGTGTCGAATTCGACCATTTCATTGTCCAGAAAGTTCTCAAAAACCGGCATATCCATGCGCGCAAGCGTGTTGCGGGAATAGCCGTCTATGATCGACATGATTTCGAGCATGGGCCAGACCCCGTCACGACGCGCGGCAATCCTCGTCAGATCGGCGGGAGGGATATTCAGATCCCCCGCGACAGGACCGTCGCCCTGACCGGCCACCCCGTGGCAGGCGATGCAGTTGTCAAAGAATAATGCTTTCCCCATATCCGCGGCCTGCAAAGAGGGCGCAAAGACGATAAACGGGATAAAACAAAATATCTGTTTCATGTGTGACCTGCTTCAGCGAAGTTACACAAGCCTACTGCGACCGTAGAAAACTGCGTTGATCGGGATCAAGCGCAACAACAGTCAGGGGTTAACATCTGTGCCGTGAGCACCTGGCATTAAGGTCATCGTTCTATTGCCTTATTGTGCCGGAACTGATGCGGGCCGGATATTTGCAACACCGCAGCGACTGGAAGCACGGCCGGTTTTCTGCTTCAGATAACGCTGAACAAAAGAGGTGCCGGAAATGGAAAAAAGACAGGTCGGGAAGACCGGGCTTGCGATAGATACGCTTGGCCTCGGGGGGGCACCTCTTGGCGGCAATTTCGCTGATCTGGACTACGCCCAGGCGGCGGATCTGATACGCAGCGCGAAAGACGCTGGTATCGGCTACTTTGATACCGCGCCGTGGTATGGATTTGGACGCTCTGAGCGGGTTATCGGGGATATGCTGCGCGGGACAGACTATGTGCTGTCAGATAAGGTGGGGCGCCTTTTGCGCCCCGGCGCAGTTGCAGACCCGATGGCGTTTGGCATGGTCGACCCTTTGCCGTTCCACGTGGTGTACGATTACGGCTATGACGGGATCATGCGCGCGTGGGAAGATAATCTTCAGCGTCTCGGGCTTGAGCGGATCGATATCCTGCTCGCCCATGACATCGGCAGTTTCCAGCACGGAGAGGACAACGCGCGTCATTTCCGGGATCTTGAAAAGGGTGGCTACCGTGCGATGAATGAACTGCGCAAGGCAGGACAGGTCAGGGCCATCGGACTGGGGGTCAACGAGAACGAGGTCTGCATGGATGCGCTGGGTATTGGCGACTGGGACGTGTTCCTCCTCGCGGGACGCTACACTCTGCTTGAGCAGACGCCCCTCGACACGCTGTTTCCGGCCTGCCGGTCTGCGGGTACTTCAATCATCTGCGGAGGCCCGTTCAACTCGGGTATTCTGGTGGGCCGGGAGATGTGGAACTATGCAAAAGCACCCGAAGAGATCATACAGAAAGCCCGCGCGCTGAGCGAAGCCGCCGACGCGTTTGATATCCCTCTGGCCGCAGCGGCGCTGCAGTTCCCGCTGCTGAACGATATCGTCACCTCCGTTATACCCGGCCCGCGCAATGCGGCGGAACTTGACCAGATCCTTGACTGGTTTCAGACACCCGTCCCTGCGGCTTTCTGGGCGGCGCTGAAAACAGAAGGCCTGCTGGATGAAAGAGCGCCTGTGCCATCAGGCTGAGCATAGCTTTGTGGCCTTCAGACAGATCGCAAACTGACATTTACAACGTTGGACCTCCTGCGCCGTTCAGAATCCACCATGAACAATCAACAGGAAGTAGACGGCGGCGCGTCACCCGAGGGTTCTCTCGCGTCCAGAGAGGCAGCGCACCGTCTTTTTAACAAAAGCGGGATTTCGCCAGGCAGGAGTCCGCGTATTGGTGCCGCCGGAGACAGGCCTTAACATCACATCCACAGGCAGGAACAAAGGCGCGCCGATATGAGCAGCTACCAGAACCGTACACCTCAGATATCCACCACAGCAGACAAGGCATTGCTTCTGATAGGGGCCGTTCTGGCTGCTGGCGGCTTTCTTACAGGATATGGATTTTTGCTGAACACCTTCCTGAATGGTTAAGGGCGGGCAGGGGATGTAGCCGATGGACCTCTCACAATGAAGGGCAATTCCGACAACAAGCCTGATGCGTCAGCAATGACGTTTCCGGAGAAGCTGATACTGGCGCTGGCTCTGGCGACCGCCGGTGTTGCTCTGTTCACGGCGGGCGAGGTTGTGCTCGTCGCTTATCTGAACGGCTGACCCGGCACGGGTTTTCACACCGGAACTCAGGCCCGGGTCGCGCAACATCGCTCACCTCCGGCGTCACGCAATTATGGATGTAATTCCGTCGTCGCCCATCGTTTCAATGCGGGAACAGATTTCCATCGGTTTGGTTTGAAGTTCGGGCCAGACACCCGTGGTACAGGTCAGGGATCAATGAGAATACTGCCCAGAACTTCAACGGATCCTTCGGTTGCACGAATGATCAGCACTTCACCAGAGCGCGTACTGCGACCGGTCAGGCCCGAGATGTTCACCTGATGAGTGACCAGCATGAACCGGCCATCAGTACCGCCGATCAACTCCCGGGTTTCGGCGGTCTGCCTGTCCCGGTTCGCGCGATCCCGGAAAAACGAGTTTAAGGAGGGCGCCTCAACAACCGGTCCGGCCTCCAGCAGTTCTGCGGTTTCGCGCGTGCGGCACCACTGACTTGTGTAAACGCGGTCAAACTTAATGCCCCGGTCCCGGAATGCGGCGCCAATGCTGCGGGCCTGCGTTCGTCCCCGCTCATCAAGATTGCGCTGAGTGGAGCAGTCCCGCAGGTCAAAATCTGATGGATCCCCCGTCCCCGGGGCCAGAGCATGACGCATGATTGCGATCGCTCCGTCCTGCTCAAGGGCATCCCAGTCATTTGCAAGAGCAGTGCAGGGAATGAGAAAAATCAGGATCAGGATAATCTTCATCGGGTATCTTCTTTCTGATCGGAATTCAGGTAACAAACGGGTCCGCATCTTACCTGGAAAGCCTGACGCAGCGACCCTGGCCTGACCGCCCGCGAATGTTTTTGCGGTGACGCAACAAGGCGCGTTCCCGGCCAGTGCAACAGGCGCCATCGTATGCGGTGCTGTTGACATATTGAACAAATTGCATGGTTTTGATCTGATCCTGAAGGCGTACCATTGCTTGGTTGACCAAAGAGAGTGGACCGGACAGGGAACATGTCAAGTTTGCTCCGCCCCGCAAAGCTGTCTCTCTGACGGCCTGCTGCAGATGCTGATGGCCGGGTATTTTCCTGACGGCCGCGAGGGCAGGCCGTGAGACCACCGTGCAAAGCGCAAAATTCCGTCCCGGAGCAATCGCCGGATTGAGATAGCACAAAGCGGTCTGCGCCGGCTTCAGATATGCTGAACGCGTGATTGCCGGATGCAGTTTTACCGGAATGCTGAGAAGCCGCGACAAGTTTGCTCTCTTGTTGCGGCGTTTCAAGGGAGGGCATGCTTGTGGATAATGAAGCCGGTAACCTGAGGCGATCAATTGGCCTGACGGGTCTGGTGTTGTACGGCCTCGGCGTCACAATCGGTGCCGGGATTTACGTTCTGGTCGGAGAAACCATCGTGCGCGCGGGGCCTTATGCACCTGCGGCATTCCTTCTGTCTGCTTTTGTCATGGGCTTCACTGCGGCGTCTTTTGCGGAACTGTCAGGGCGCGTTCCCCAGGCCGCCGGCGAGGCGGTCTATGTCGAAAAGTCTTTCGGGATCAGGTGGCTGACAGTCGCCGTTGGCCTTGGTGTCCTGATCGAAGCGATGATCGCGGCGGCCGCGATCGCCGTAGGGTCAGCAGGCTACGTCGGCGAACTCATCGCCCTTCCCACGGAAATACTGATTATTGGCATCATCACCCTCATGGCGACGATTGCTGCCTGGGGCATTCGCCAGTCTGTCGCCATTGCAGGTGCGATGACGCTGGTCGAAGTCTGCGGCCTTCTGATCATCATCAGCCTCGGTCTGGCCGGTGATCCCGGCAGCATTGCCGAACTGCCGGCGTCTCTCGCACCCCCGATCGGCGATCTGCCGGCCATTTCCGGTGTCCTCGCCGCCAGTATGATCGCCTTTTTCGCCTTCATCGGATTTGATGATGTGGTAAATCTCGTCGAAGAGGCCAGAAACCCCCGTAAAATCATGCCGTGGGCCATCGGGATCACATTGTTCGTTGTAACGGTGCTCTATGTGCTGGTGTCTTTCGTCGCCATGCAGACTGTCTCCGTCGCGGAAATGTCTGCCACGACCGCGCCGGTCAGTCTGCTTTTTGAACGGCTCACAGGGTTGCCGTCATTTGCAATCACCATGATTGCCATCATTGCCACGATGAACGGCGTCGTTATCATTCTCATCATGGCGGCCCGGGTCTGTTACGGCATGGCGCAGGAAAACCGTTTGCCTGCATGGCTCGGAGTTGTGTCGCCGCGTACTCAGACACCCGTCAGGGCCACGGTGATCACCGCAACACTGGTCCTGGTTATGGCGCTCTTCACGCCCCTCGACACGCTTGCCGAAACCTCGTCGGAGGTCCTTCTTATTATCTTTGCCATCGTCAATCTCGCCCTTGTCCGGTTCAAGCTCAGAGGCGTACCGGCACCTCAGGGCATCTTTACCGTGCATATCATATTCCCGATCGCCGGAACCTTGTGCTGTATCGCGCTGGTGTTGGGGGCTGCTCTGGCTGGCGGCTGATATCCGGTTGCATTCACGGGATTTTATAGACCGGTGCGGCGACGGCGCGTATTGTTACACCACCCAGACCCGAAAACCTCACGTCAGGAAACCGGTTGGTCAATGATCTTAATCCCTGCGCCGGAACGACGGCACCCCCGGAAAAAGACGAGGTCCGCGCTTTTCTGGAAAGTCTGACCGGACCATCACGCGGCCGGATCGCGTGGTTGTCGTCCGATCATCCACGCATAAGCGTCGGCGCAGACCGCATGCTTCGGGTTGTTTCCGGTGACGGCGGGCAACCCGGAACAGATGACCGCGCGCTGTTGCACTGGTCAGGGAATACCTACGAAATCGAAGCAGTGCCCGGCGCCGAAATCTGGGTAAACGGCCGACAGGTCGGTTCCGCTGATCTGATACACGGCGACATGATCGAATTCGGAGAGGACGGGCCGATGTCTCGCTACCGGCTGTGTCGAAATTCCTTTCCGACGCGCTGGCCTGTCGAAGAAATCCTCAGCGACACAATGGCCTATGCGCGCTCCAGCCGCCGGTCGTTCGGACCGCGCCTGACGAATGCTTTGTTCGAAGCGGGGCGGCGGCTTTTGCTGGAAACATCTGTGCTCTTTCGACTGACGGTCATCGCTGTTCTGATTGTGCTGACAACGTTTGTGGCTCTGCAATGGCGCACCGACCGTCTGATCCGGCAAACCATCGAGGCCGAGGCTCTGCGGCTTGAAGCAATCACGATTGCCCTTGCTGAGACGCGGCGGGAGGCGCTGAGCGTCGAAGAACTTGCAATGCTGCGTGAACAGCTTGATCTCCAGCTGGCCGGTAATGCCGACCGGCTGACCCGCCTCGAGCGACGCCTCGATGCCTCTGCGCGCGTCATTCGTGAAACGACAGCATCGGTGGCATTTCTGCAGGGAGCCTACGGTCTGCGTGACAGCGAAAGCGGCAGGCTGCTGCGTCATGTCCTGAGCGCACAAGGCGTGCCGTTGCAGACGCCATTCGGCAAACCACTCGTTGATGTGGAGGGCAATGGTGACCCGCTGGAATTCCAGTTCACCGGCACAGGCTTTCTGCTCGCCGGCAGCGGGTATCTCGTGACCAACCGGCACGTCGCTCTTCCCTGGACATCAGGAGACCGGATGCGGGCGTTTCAGGAAGGTGGACTTGAGCCGGAAATGCTCAGGCTCTTGGTTTTTTTGCCGGGGCTGACTGATCCGGTTGATGCGACTTTTCTTGCCGCCAGCGAGACGGCCGATCTGGCGCTTTTGTCCGTACCGGGGAAGGCCAGCGAGGGCCGCGGTCTGACCCTGTCGGAAAGCCCGCTGGAAATAGGTGACGAGGTGATCGTCATGGGGTTTCCGACCGGTCTGCGCGCGCTTCTGGCACAGGCAGGACAGGCCTTTCTGACCGAACTGGAGGATGCCGGCGAAACAGATTTCTGGACGGTCGCGGCCCGCCTGTCCGAAGAGGGTAAAATCGCACCGCTTGCCAGCCGTGGTATCATCGCTCAGATCACGCCGATGGCCGTGAGGCCGGCGTTGA
>CBDUCB010000192.1:0-6857 GCA_965365545.1 uncultured Roseobacter sp.
CGAGCAGCACCCAGCGGCTCGCTTCCGACCCGTCCCCGAAGAGCCCGAAATTGATGCCCCGGTTTTCGCCATAACGGAAATTCAGCACCGGGGGCAGAACGTCCACCGACCGGATCCGCCAGAGCTCCATCACGTGGATCACGAGGTATTTACTGAGCTGGTCCACGACAAAAGCCGCAACAGCCATCCACAGGATCAGACGCACGCCCCGACCTCAGTGCCGGAAATGGCGCATGCCGGTGAACACCATCGCCAGCCCCGCCTCATCCGCCGCGGCAATCACCTCGTCGTCGCGCATCGACCCGCCAGGCTGAATAAGCGCGGTCGCACCCGCCTCTGCCGCCGTCACAAGCCCGTCCGCAAACGGGAAAAAGGCATCTGACGCGACGACCGATCCTTTTGTGAGCGGCGCATCGAGCCCCATGGCTTCGGCCATATCCTGCGCTTTACGTGCCGCGATGCGCGTGCTGTCCACACGGCTCATCTGCCCGGCACCCACGCCCACGGTTGCGCCGTCTTTGACGTATATGATTGCATTAGACTTCACGTGTTTGGCCACCGTCCAGGCAAAAAGCATATCGGCCATCTCCTGCTCTGTGGGGGCGCGTTTCGTCACCACTTTCAGATCATCCGCTGTGATCCGGCCCACATCCTTGTCCTGCACCAGATAACCGCCCGAAACCTGCCGCACGGCAAGGCCCGCCGCACGCGGATCGGCCAGCCCGTCTGTCGTCAGCAGCCGCAGGTTTTTCTTCTGGCTGAAAACGCGCATGGCCTCCTCATCGGCACCGGGCGCGATAACGACTTCGGTGAATATACCGGCGATCTCTGCGGCGGTCTCCCCGTCAAGGGTCTGGTTTAACGCGATGATCCCGCCAAAAGCAGACGTGCGGTCGCAATCAAACGCCCGGGTATAGGCTTCTTTCAGCGTCGCTCCCCGCGCCACCCCGCAGGGATTGGCATGTTTGATGATCGCGCATGCCGGCCCCCCGGCCGGATCAAAGGAACTGACCAGTTCAAAGGCCGCGTCAGTGTCATTGATGTTGTTATAGCTGAGCTCTTTACCCTGATGCTGTCTGGCCGTCGCCACGCCCGGACGCGCGGAGCCGTCTGTGTAGAACGATGCCTGCTGGTGCGGGTTCTCGCCATAGCGCAACTCCTGCGCCAGCGTGCCGGCAAAAGCGCGTCGCCGCGGTGTCTGGCCGGTCTCTCCCGCCATCCAGGAGCTGACGGCAGTATCATAGGCGGCGGTCCGCGCATACGCCGTCTGTGCAAGGCGCTGGCGCAGGGCATAGCCCGTGTGCCCGTCGTGGCGGTCAAGCTCGGCACGCAGCGCCTCATAGTCCTCAACATCCGTCACAACCGTCACGAACCCGTGGTTTTTAGCCGCCGAGCGGATCATCGCGGGCCCGCCGATGTCGATATTTTCGATGGCTTCGGCATAGCCCGCCCCCCGGGCCACCGTTGCCTCGAAAGGATAAAGGTTCACCACCACCAGATCGATGGCGCCGATGCCATGTGTGTCCATCGCCGCCACGTGCTCATCGTTGTCGCGCAGCGCAAGCAGCCCGCCGTGCACCACCGGATGCAGCGTTTTCACCCGCCCGTCCATCATTTCGGGAAAGCCTGTAACTTCTGAGACATCTTTTACCGACAGCCCGGCCTCGCGCAGCGCCTTCGCCGTGCCACCGGTCGACAGGAGTTCAACCCCGCGTGCCGCCAGCGCCTGTCCCAGTTCCGTCAGCCCGGTTTTGTCAGATACAGAAAGCAGCGCACGGCGCAGCGGGACGAGGTCGGTCATGGGCTCTGGTCCTTATGGTCAGTAGTCAGTCAGATCTGGCGTATCCTGGCTGAGATCCCGGACGCCAATCGCAGTTTCCTGCGCCTTGGACAAGGACCAGCGGACACGGGTGGCATATGACATAGCGCGGCCCGAAAGGACAATCTGATTTGATCCGCGCGGCTTCAGACGCCCGGTCTCAAGGTAAACCGATGGCTGCAGCGTCAGTTTTTGCGTGCCATCGTGCCTGAACACCCAGATCTCACCGCTCTTGAGCGCCATCGAAATCGCCGCTCCGCCAAGATCAATGGTGGCATCGACCTCCGGATGCAGATGGAAACGGATATCGAAGGCGATCCCGCCCAGCCCTGCCGCGTCCATCGCCCGGTCAAAGCGGCGTTTCTCGGCACTTTCCATCGCCAGCAGCATGTCCTCGCCCGCGACCGCGCGCCCGTCAAAGGTCATCTCAAGTGTCCGGGCATGGGTCAGCCCGTGCGTCGGCGTGAACCCGTTGTGCCCCGATTGCAGACGCAACCCGTCCGGGGCGTGCCCGACCTCGATGGGCACATGCGTCGGACCCTCTATCAGCGGCTCGCGTCCGCTGTTGCGGTCGGCCGGCCCAAGGCGCGCACTGGAATAACCGTCCAGCGACAGGGTCGAATGTGACGGCGTCGCGCGGCCCGCACGCCGCCAGTCCGGACCAAAAGTACGACCTGATCCGCAATTTACGACAAGCGGACGGCGGCCTGACGTCAGTTCAAACGCCAGTGTCGAGGCATGCGCATTATAAGAGGCCGCCCCGGATGGCGGGCGCGACGCGTCCATCACCACGCTTGTGCGCCCTGCCGAAAGCCGCGCATAGCCCATCGAAAGCCCGTCCGGCTGGCGGCCTTTGACCTGAGCCTGCGCCAGCGCATGATCCAGCCAGCCCTCGGCACCGCGCCCGCCGCCGTGAAACCGCGCGAGTCCGCCGTCGGAATGGCGCAGCGTGCGCAGCGTCGGCGCAATGCGCCCGATGGCCGCGACGTGATCGGGGGGCACCGCATGGCCCGCGTCCGACAAAGCCGCCCCGGCCCAGGTAAGCAGCGTAAAAACCTCCAGCAGTTCCTCGGGATTGCGCGTCGGCAACCCGCCCTGGTCATCAATCCGGGTCCGGCATTCCCGCGCCAGCGCGTTGACAGCAGGCATGGCCATCGCCTCCATACCCTCAAGTGCGAGACCGGCATAAATCAACCCTGTCAGTGCCTCAAACCGGGGCAGACCGGGTGCCGCGCCCTGCCAGCGGCTGGAAAGGAAATGGGTCTGGCGATAGAGGCTGCCGTAGAACGCGTGGCTCTCTTCGGCTTCGGTGTTGCGCAGCAGAAAAATGGCATGGTTGATCCAGCGGATAAGCCGCCGCCCCGTCAGATCCGGGGTCCAGCCCGGCCCGCGGCCCCGGCCGGACCGGTCGATCCACCCCCAGAGCCAGCGCTGCGCTGCATCACGCGCGGGCCCATCACCGACAGCAGCCAGATCATCGAGCCAGGCAAAACCGTTCAGTTCACGCACAAAATCTTCGTTGGGTGCGGGCAGATCCCAGATATCGGCATCTTTCTGCTCGACCAGATGCCCCGCGAACAGGAAATTACCGGCCATCAGCTGACGGCCACGGGCAAAACTGCCGATCGTGCGGGGTTCGGGTGCGGAGACGAAGCCAACCGCACGCGCCTTCATCCTGCCGACGCGACGCGCGTGCCAGCGGTTCAGAAAATGCACTTTTCTCGCGGCGAAACTGTAGGTTCCGGACATCTGATACTCTGCCTTGGGACGCTCTCGCGGCGCTTTGATCAGATGATAACGCGCGGCAGGCGGTGAGTCACCGGCTTTGTCAGCCCGCCACCGATTACGGCATGTAGGTCAGGCAGATTTCTGCAGGCGCGCGATGTAAAACCCGTCCATTCCGCCCTTGTCCGCCCAGTAATCCGGTCTGAGCCGCAGCCCGCCTTCGCTGGTGATCCAGGCCGGGTCGATCCCATCAGGCACCGGTGTGTTGACGGTCATATCCGCATGTCGCAGCAGCGCTTCGTCAACCTGCACTTCACCTTCGTCCGGCAACAAAGAACAGGTGCAGAAAACCAGCCGGCCACCGGGCCTGACAAGGCTCCAGGCATGATCAATAAGCTGCTCCTGCAGGTCAATCAGGTCGCCGAACTCTGATCCGTCCTTGGCATGGGGCAGGTCCGGGTGACGCCGCATTGTACCTGTGGCCGAACAGGGCGCATCCAGCAGAACCGCGTCGTAACTGCCGGTCACAGCCCGCGCATCCTCAACAATCAGGTCGGCTTTCAGCCCGGTGCGCGTGAGGTTCTCCTCGACGCGTTTCATGCGCGAGGGGGAATCGTCTACGGCCGTCACATGCGCACCGCTGGCGGCAATCTGCATGGTTTTGCCACCCGGTGCGGCACACAGATCAAGCACACGTTCTGTGGCCTCAGGCGCGAGCACCTTTACCGGCACAGCGGCGGCAGCGTCCTGAACCCACCAGTCACCGGTATCAAATCCGGGCATAGCAGAGACCTGTCCGGCATCCGCCACACGCACCGATCCATTCGGCAAAAGCACGCCGCCTGTTGCATCCGCCACAGCCTGCGGATCGCTTTTCGCAGTCAAATCAAGCGGCGCACCGGCAAAATGCGCAATCTCCATCGCTCCTATCGCATCGGCGCCCCAGGCCTCAACGAGGGGGCCGCGCAGCCATTTCGGCAGGCGTGGGGCCCGCAGCGCAGCCCAGGCCCCCGGGCCGTCGGCTGCCACTTTGCGCAGAACCGCATTTGTCAGGCCTTTGAGATGGCCGAGGTTCTTCTGCCGCGACACCAGCTCAACCATCGCGTTGACGACGCCATGCGCAGCCGCGCCCTGGCAAAGCTCAACCGTGCCGACCCGCAGCGCATTGCGGACAGTCAGCGGCGGGTATTTCGAGAGATGTTTCTGCAGAATGCGGTCCGCCCGCTCGAGGCTGCGCAGCGTATCCTGTGCCAGACGAGCCGCGCGCGCGCGGTCCTCGACGGGCAGTTTATCGAGCACTCCGGCCCCCATAAGTTCGGACATCAGCCGTCCTTCACCGAGCACCTGATCAAGCATGTAAACAGCGCTTCGGCGCGCGGGAACTCCTGTATCTGACATCTGGCACCTGGCTGAGAATGGGTCTGGCGGGTTGTCTGCGCGAAAGGGCGGCGTATATCAAGTATAACCGGAAAGGACATGTGCCATGCCAGTCGAAAAACCCGGTCCAGGCGATCCGTCGCAGGACCCCGTACCACCTAAACAGCCTGATCCCGTCCCGGACGTGCCGGGCAATCCCAAACCCGGCGACAAACCGATCCCGCCGGGGCCGAACGACCCTACTCCGACGCCCGAGCCGGATCTGCCCCCGGCGGCACGGCGCGCTCTGCAGGAAGCAGCAGAGCGCAAGGCGGCGGCCGAAGCGCTCGACCTGCCACCGGAACTGGGCGGACGAGATGGCCCTGAGCCCGTGCGCTACGGCGACTGGGAAAACAAAGGAATTGCGGTGGATTTCTGAGCCGCGCCTCAGCGCAGCCGGAATTCGGCGGAGTCACCTGCACCCTGATCAGACGTGAAGATCACACGATCGCCCGAGGCTTTGACTTCCTGGCAGTTGTATCCCAGCGCGTCCTCGCCCCAGAACAGATCGCGGCAGAAAAAGCCGTCTTTCCACGTCCATTCGCCGGACACGGGCCATGCGGCCCCCCGACCGGAAATCTGCCCGTCAGGCGAAACTTCAAGGTTCACGAAAGGACGCTTCAGCTCTTTGCCGGCGACCAGCGCCACAAACTCTGACTGCTCATCAACTTTGGCAAATTCGGCCAGGACAGGTGTGGCCGACACAGCAAGTGCCGCGACAAAAGACAATGTAACATTACGCATCATTCAGACCTCCTGGACCGTGTGATACAATATATACGCTTCAGACCGCCCGCTGGTTCACAATAAGCTGCAGATTTTCCGCGTCGGCGGATCAGTCTTCCGACAGGCCCAGAACATCCAGCATATCATAGGCTCCAGGTGTTTTTCCGCGCGACCAGAGTGCAGCTTTTACCGCGCCCCGCGCAAATACAGAGCGGTCTGACGCCACATGGCGCAGCGTGATACGCTCGCCTGTGGCGGCGAACATCACGTCGTGCTCGCCAATGATATCGCCCCCGCGTATGACCGCAAAGCCGATGTCACCACGGGTGCGCGCGCCGGTAATCCCGTCGCGGCCCCGGTCGGATACGTCCTCCAGTGCCACGCCGCGACCCGCAGCAGCGGCCTCGCCCAGCATCAGAGCCGTACCTGAGGGCGCATCGACCTTTTGATTGTGATGAGATTCGATAATTTCGATATCGTAATCCTCGTCCAGCGCTGCGGCGACCCGTTTTGTCAGCTGAACGAGCAGGTTCACCCCGAGGCTCATATTACCGGCGCGCACCAGCACTGTCCGCTCCGCCGGTTCAGAAAGCTGCGCGATATCCTCTGGTGTCATGCCCGTTGTGCCGATGACATGCGCCACACCCGCATCTGCCGCGGCCTGCGCGAAAGCAATCGTTGCCGCCGGTGCCGTGAAATCGATTACGGCATCGGCCCCCTGCAGCGCCTGCACGATATCATCTGTGACGGTAACGCCCGTGGCTGCACCGCCAAGGGCCTCGCCAAGATCGCGCCCGATCCAGTCGTGGCCGGTGCGTTCGACCGCACCGCTCACCACCGCTCTGTCGCTGTCAGCAATTGTCGCGACCAGCATACGCCCCATCCGGCCCGACACGCCGGTGATCACGGTTTTCAGAGGCTGATCCATGTCGCACTTCCTTTTTTGCGCTGCACGCTGCGTCATAGCGTGGCCGCGCCCGCTTGGCAAAGGGCCGCAGACCGCTTAGATGGGAAGCATGGCGAGGAACAGATTTCACGAGGGCTCAGGCCCGTCTCAGCGGCAGTTGCGTGTGGGCGAACTGATCCGCCGGTCCCTTTCAGAGGTGCTGGCGCGCGGCGACGTGCATGATCCTGACCTGAACCGGATGTCAATTACCGTGGGCGAGGTCCG
>CBDUCB010000193.1:0-6835 GCA_965365545.1 uncultured Roseobacter sp.
GCCACGGTCTGTGCGAAATTCGGCCTGAAATGCATCGTCTATATGGGCGCGCATGATGTCGAGCGTCAGGCCCCCAACGTTTTCCGGATGAAGCTGCTGGGCGCCGAAGTTGTGCCGGTAACCTCGGGACGCGGCACACTCAAGGACGCGATGAACGATGCGCTGCGCGACTGGGTCACCAACGTGCGCGACACATTTTACTGCATCGGCACGGTTGCCGGCCCACACCCCTATCCGGCGATGGTGCGTGATTTTCAGTCCATCATCGGCAAAGAGGTGCGCGAGCAGATGACCGCGGCCGAGGGCCGGCTGCCCGATACGCTGATTGCCGCGATCGGTGGTGGCTCCAACGCGATGGGGCTCTTTTATCCGTTCCTTGACGACAAAGAGGTCGGGATCATCGGCGTCGAAGCCGGGGGCAAGGGCGTAAATGAAAAGATGGAGCACTGTGCGTCACTGACCGGCGGGCGCCCTGGCGTGCTGCATGGCAACCGCACCTATCTTTTGCAGGACGACGACGGGCAGATCCTTGAAGGGTTCTCTATCTCGGCAGGGCTCGATTATCCGGGCATCGGGCCGGAACACGCCTGGCTGCACGACATCGGGCGCGCAGAATATGTGGCGATCACTGACCGCGAAGCGCTGAAAGCTTTCCAGGTCTGCTGTGAACTGGAAGGGATCATCCCGGCGCTTGAGCCCAGCCACGCGCTGGCCCATGTCATGAAGATCGCACCGGATCTCCCGGCGGATCACATTATCTGCATGAATATGTGCGGTCGCGGTGACAAGGACATCTTTACCGTTGCCCGCGCTCTGGGCTTTGATATGGACGGCCCCGAAGGGCGCAGCGTCCAGTAAGCCGGTCCTGTCAGGTGCGACGCCGCAGGTCCTCGCCGCGCATCATTTCCCAGTGCGCGCGCACTGAGGGGATGAAAAAGAGCACCAGACCCAGGGTGAAAAAGCACAGGATCATTGCCGGGATCCAGATCAGAGCGATCACAAATCCGACGCCGCCGGAAATCCTGTGGGCTGTCTGCGGCGGCAGAACGCGCATCAGGGCAAGCTCGAAGAGCTTACCGCCGTCAAGCGGATGGACCGGCAGCAGATTGAGTACCGCCAGAAAAAGATTGATGTAGCCCAGCACCCAGACGCACCAGCTCAGATCACCGTTCCCGAAAAGCGGCCAGGTCATCGAGGCAAGCGCCCAGATCACAAGATTCACAATCGGTCCCATTGCCACGATGAGTTCGTTTTCATAGGGCGAAGGGGAGCGTTTGTGCTCGCAAAACCCGCCGCCTGCATGCAGCACGATCCGGCGCACCGGGATGCCCTGAATGAGACACCCCCAGGCATGTCCGACCTCATGCAGAAAAATCGACAAGACCAGCAGGCTCACGAAAATCAGATCATAGACAAGGTCCGAAGGAGACCCGCTGACCGACAGAAAAATCAAAAACAGCAGCAATATGCCGGGCTGGATCTGCACCGGGACGCCGAAGGGCCCCCGGAATTCATAAATCGGTTTATCTGATCCGGTCACCGGCACGCTCCGCAAAAACAGTTAATGCGAAGTTTCACCGTGGATTGTGCCGTAAAAAAGACCCGGACCGGGCATCTCTGTGCGCTCAGGCGGCATATTTTCGGAGGACTTCCAGCGGAACGATGTCCAGTGCACGCGCGTGGGTGGCCTTGAGGTTTATCTGTGGCGCACAGCCTTCGTCATGCGCCTGCAGAAACCGGGCCGCGCAAAGACACCAGGCGTCGCCCGGTTTCAGCCCGGCAAATCCGTATTCCGGGCGCGGTGTGCTCAGATCGTTGCCGACATATTTGGAATAGGCCAGAAATTCCGCAGTCAGCACGGCACAAACCGTATGGCTGCCCTGGTCGGCTGCACAGGTATTACACGACCCGTCCCGGAAAAATCCGGTCACAGGATCTGTGCCACAGACCGCGAGCGGCTCACCCAGAACATTGATGCTTTCGTCCTTCTCCATCGCGTGGCCTTTCTCAGAAACTGTCTGCGATCCGACGGAACATTGCGATGTTTTCGCGCACGATATCACGCCGGCGAAAAGCAGGATCCACAGCTGTGAGTGCGATCACCACACCTTCCGGTTCACTGATATAAAGATACTGGCCGTAAATGCCACGACCCATATATTCGCGCGGGCGGGCATCGCGGGGCATCCACCACTGATAGCCGTATCCCATCTCGTCGGGCTGCGTGGGCGCGCTTGGTGTTGTTGACGCCTCTGTCCAGGCGGCCGGCAAGACCTGTTTTCCCTGCCAGAGCCCACCCTGGGCGAACATCAGACCAAAGCGCGCATAATCACGGGTCGTCAGGTTGAGCCCGCCAAGGGCAAAGGCAACGCCTGCCCCGTCGGTGAGGTAGTAGGGCGCACGTTCGGGGCCGAGGGGCGCAATAATCTTTTCCTGCATCAGTTCAGACAGAGAGCGCCCGGTGGCCCCGCGGAGCACCATGCCAAGAACATGGGTGTCGATTGAGACATACTGCCAGTCGGTACCTGGCTCTGCGAAGGTTTCCGTCAGGCCGGCGGCGAAATCATCCATCCGGCCACCTAATGCGAGGATCCTGCCCATTCTGTTGATGTCGGAGGATTTATCCAGGTAATCCTCGTCGAAAGTAACGCCGGTTGCCATGTTCAGCACGTGTCGTACCGTGGCCTTGTCATATGCTCCGCCCGCAAGGGACGGTGCATACTGAACCACCGGATCATCAAGGCTGTTGATGGCCCCTTCAGCTACGATCACACCGGTCAGCGCAGAGAGAAAACTCTTGGCAACTGACCAGCTGATGCGCAGATCGTCCGGACCGGTGCCAAGATGATAGCTTTCATAGACCAGCCTGCCGTCATGCAGCACAACCACGGACGTGACCCGGCGTGCTTCGACAAAGGCGTCAAATCCATCGGGCATTGTGGCCGCAGCACCCGCGGGCAGGGGAGATACCGGCGCCGTACCGGTCTCGAGACGGGTATGCAGGAATGCCGCGTCCATATTGCTGAAATTGGCGACAATCCGGTCAGGGTCAAAGAGGCTGTTCACCGCCATCAGGCGGTTGATCTCGTCCCGCTTCCAGACGCCGGCCGCAACAAGCGCACAGATCAGCATCAGCAGCACCCGGCCCAGCCATTTACCTGCTGTGCGCATCAGACACCTCCCTGCCAGCGGATCCACCGGCCGTGGAAATCTGCACGTCCGAGCCGCAGGGTGATGTCGCCCGGCCAGAATCGCAGCACAAGGGCTGCGCCCTCTGCGGCATGCACATCGCCTTCGCTCTCCATCGAAAGCCAGGCCAGCGGCCGGTTGTGGGTGGCCGCAGCACCGGCAGCTTCGATCAGCGCCTGACCCCGCGTTTGCGCCGCGGCGGGAAAATACTGCCACGCAACCGTGTGCTGGATCAGGTGCAGATGGCCGTCCGGAATAGCATTTAGCCTCTGCTCAAGCCAGTCTGTGGCATCGGCACGATCAATACGGGCTGTCATCACACCCGCTGCGGCCCGCGTCATTGCAAGACGGTGCGGCTGATCGGGCCAGAGATAGGCTGTGAGCCGCAACAGATCTTCGGGGTTCTGCGGGTCGAGCGGGTTGAGATCGACGCCCGCCCGGGCAGCGACGACCGGCAAACGGGTCGGGGGCAGGGGGCCGTCCCACTCCGGCGTAAGGCGGACGACTGGTGCAGCTGTCCCCGGCCCGCCACCGGGCAGGTCGAGCGCGTAATGATCCCACATGAGGTTCAGACCACCACTGGCCCCCAGTTCTGACAAAACCACAGGCAGCTGAGAATGCTGAGCGACAACAGCCGCGCCGGCCATCAGCGCTGCGGACCGGCGCACCTCGTTCGTCTGGGGAGGGCTGTCTACCCAGTCGAGCAAAAACGCCTCATGCGCAGTGAGGGCGTCAAGGACACCTTCCCGCAGAGCATCGTCGCTGACCCGGGAGGGTGGGTAAAGGGCTGCAAGCGCCGGTGCACGATCGGTCAGCACCAGTGCATGCAGCCCTCCGGCAAGGCGCAGCGGCAGCGAGTGCCCGGCTGGCCCGATATCTCCGCTGAACGCCGCACACTTCGCCGCCAGCGCACTGTCTTCCGGCCAGTTTTCACTCAGTATGCTGAACAGTTGCTGCATGAAGGGTGAGCCCAGACGCCCGCAGCTGATCGCCTGGTCGGCAAAGGCCCGGGCCAGCGTCACCTGAAGCGGTCCATCAGCTTCTGCATCGCAGAGCGCGGGTCAATGCCGGATTCCGCTGCCGGTGGTTCCGGTGCGGTCGCCGTATCTGCTGCACCGGCCGTCTGCACCTTGTCGCCTTTGGTTCCGGTCCCCGAGCGCGGCGGGTTCACGCGTAACGCCACGGCGTTCATGAATTTGGCCGGATCACCGGCGGCCAGCCATGGCGCGCCATCGCTGACACCGCGCAACACATCATCAAGCCAGTCCTGATCTGTCTTTGCAAAATCATGCAAAACGTACGACGGCACGAGGTCCTTATGACCAGGATGGCCCACGCCAAGCCGGACCCGCCCGTAGTCCGGTCCGATATGAGCATGTATCGAGCGCAAGCCGTTGTGACCGGCGTGCCCGCCGTCGGTTTTGAATTTCACTTTGCCCGGGGCAAGATCGATCTCATCGTGCAGCACGATCACGTCCGCGGGATCCAGTTTGTAAAACCGCATGGCGGCCTGCACCGACTGGCCGGAGTTATTCATGAATGTTTCAGGCTTGAGCAGAACGGCGCGGTCAGACCCGAAGCGCCCCTCAGAGATACTGCCCAGATGCTTACCTTTCCATGCAGGAAAGCCGTGATCAGAGGCGATGCGGTCCAGGGCCATAAACCCGATGTTGTGCCTGTGTCCGGCATATTTCGCGCCCGGGTTTCCAAGGCCGACCAACAGCTTCATCGCAATGCTCCCTCATGTTGCGATGCAGCATAGCAGGGCGGTGGCCTGAACGAAATACGGGGCCGCAACGGGCCCCGTATTCAGTGTCTTAGTCCGAAGCGGGAAATCAATCCTCCGCTTCTTCTCCGTCCGGCGGACCCATCTCAGTGGTCGGGACTTCATCCACATCCACGTCATCTTCGTCCTCATCATCGCTCTGCGATGCCAGACCGGAAGGCGCTGAAATCTGTGCGATGACAAAGTCACGGTCGATGGTCGGCTTTGCGCCCTCGGGCAGTTTAACCGCAGAAATCGTGACGCTGTCGCCGATTTCAAGCTCGGAGATATCGATCGTGACGTGATCAGGGATATCGCCCGCAGTCACAATCAGCTCGACCTCGGGGCGGATCATGGTCAGAACGCCGCCCTGCTTGAGACCGGGGCTCTCTTCTTCGCCGACAACTTCAACCGCAATAAAGAGGTTAATCTGGGTGGTCCGCTTAAGGCGCATAAAATCGATATGCGTGGGCAGATCTTTGACCACGTGGCGCTGAACATCACGGCAGATCACGCGCACATCGTCATGCCCGTCCACTTTCATGTTGAACAGTGTCGACTTGAACCGGCCCGCGCGCAGCTTCTGAATAAGCGTGTTAAACGGAATGTTGATCGGCAGCGGGTCCGTGTCGCCACCAAATACGATACCAGGAACCATGCCGTCGCGGCGTGCCTGACGAGCGGCGCCCTTGCCTGTCCCCGTCCGTTCCTGAGCTTCAAGATCCGGAATTTCTCCAGCCATCTTTGTCTCTCCAGTATGTTAGGGCGGGCATCCTCCAAGGCTGTATGCCCGCGTGAAGCCGCGCGTATAGACCGGTTTCGCCCGCGTGAAAAGAGGTTTTTCAGTCCCGGTCACTTGTGGGGACTGCGTGCCCGTGAAAGAGGGGAGCATGGTGTTTCTGAACGATCTCTGGTTGTCGCGCCGCGCACTTGCGGGCTTTATCGTCATTGCCGGTGCCTGGGCGTGCTTTTTTGCTCAGATGCCGGTGATCAAGGCGGCAATAGGCGCATCCGACGGGACCTATGGCTCGGTGGTGCTGCTGGCCTCGCTGGGCGCACTTGCGGCCATGTGGCTGGCACCGCTGGCACACCGGATCGCGGGGCGCCTCGCTATGCCGGGGGCGGCACTGCTGGTCGCGGCGGGCATGCTGACGGCAGGTGCATCAGGCGGACTTGTATCGTTTACAGTAGAGATGACAGTGGCTTCGGTGGGCTCCGGAATTGTCGATGTGCTGGTCAATGTACGTGTTTCCGAAGCAGAAGAGCGCCATCGCCGTCCGCTGATGAACCTGAACCATGCAGTGTATGCCTTTGCCTACGCGGGTGCCGCGCTGCTGACGGGTGTGCTGCGCGAGATGTCATTTACGCCGGTTCAGGTTTTCGCCGGGTTCACCGTTCTGGTGATCGGGCTTTGTTTTGTCATGACAGGGCGCAGAGAGATCACAGTGCGTGAGGCGTCGCCCTCGCTTTCATCGGACGGGTTGCCCCACGCGCTGGTCTGGCTGGGCGGGTCACTGGTGCTGGCGGCCTTTCTGGTTGAAGCCTCTGCCGAAGGGTGGTCGGCGCTGCATCTGGAACGGACGCTGGGGGGCGGGCCGGCTCAGGGCGCACTGGGGCCCGCGATCCTGGGGCTGACGATGGGCATCGGGCGGCTCGCCGGGCACTTCCTTTCCGCGCGTCTGCCGGAACTGCGGCTGATGGCGGCTGCCGCCCTGATGGCGGCCCTCGGGCTCTTTACTGCAGGGGCGGCACCGGGGCTGGTCGTCGCCTACATCGGGTTCGGACTGACCGGTCTCGGGGTCTCTGTTGTGGCCCCGCTGGCCCTTGCCCTCGTTGGCCGGCTTGTGGACCCGCAAGACCGGCTGGGTGCCCTCAGCCGGG
>CBDUCB010000194.1:0-6797 GCA_965365545.1 uncultured Roseobacter sp.
TACGACCCGCCGGGGCAACCGCGAAAACACAGACACATGCCGCATACTCAACGGCAAAAAGGGGCGCGCCGGTCAGAACACCAGGTTCATCACCGTAAGCGAGACCACCAGAAAGAGAAGGGTCATCACCCCGCCGCTTTTCATGAAATCCGTCACTTTATAACCGGCGGGTCCCATGATCAGTGCGTTGACCTGATGGGTCGGGATCAGAAAGGAATTAGATGTCGAAATCGCCACCGTAAGCGCAAAGATCGCCGGATCACCCCCGGCCGCCAGTGCGATCGACACGGCCAGTGGCACCAGAAGGACGGTGGCGCCCACGTTCGACATGATCAGCGTGAAGATGGTGGCCAGCACCGCAAGACCTGCCTGCAGCGACCAGACCGGCCAGCCATCGAGCAGCGTCAGGATCTGCTGGGCGATCCATTCGGCGGTGCCTGTGGACTGCACGGCCTGTCCCAGCGGGATCAGGCTTGCCAGCAGAAAAATCGTACTCCAGCTTACCGAGGCATAGGCTTCGTCGATGTCGATTACCTTTGACAGGATCATGCCCACGGCCCCGGTCAGCAGGCACAGCGAGAGCCGCAGATCGGTAAACAGGATCAGCCCCAGCGCGATCAGAAAAAAGAGCAGCGCCCAGCCAACCTTGGCGGGACGCATTTCCTCATGCGGAAAATCCGTTGTGACCACCACGAAATCACGGTCCCGGGTCAGACGGGTCAGCGCCTCCCAGGTGCAGTGAATGACCAGCGTGTCGCCGGCGTGAAACGGCACCTCACCCACGGCTGTCGGTTCGTGCTGGTCGGTGGCCACGTAACTCATCGTTTCTTCGTCACGGTGAATGGCCAGCAGGCTCGCGCCATAGGTTTTGCGGAACACCAGATCATGCGCGCATTTCCCGATCACGGAGGAGCCGGGCGGCACAACCATCTCCGCCACACCTGACCGGGTGGGTGCGTAGTCTTCGGCAAAAACATCGAGCTGGTCGTGCAGGATGTAGCCTCCCTCGTCGACCATCTGACGGATCACTTTTTCACGGCCCAGCACGGCAAAACGACATGGTGCTGTAATTTCTGTCTGGATGACCGGCGCAAACCAGCGTTTGCCGCGATAAGCGCTTCCGATAATATAGATGTGATACTGCTGCATAACGTCATCGAAGGTGCGCCCGACACAATCGTGACCTTCAGGCACCGAGATCTCAAAGATATCGGTCTTCAGCCCGTATATCTTTTTCAGATAGTCTTTGAGCGACTGGCCACTGGTCGCATCGCCCGATTTTGTCCCCGCGGGCAGCACCCAGCGCCCGAAGAGCGTGAAGTACAAAATGCCGGTTATAACGAGGCAGATCCCGACAGGAGTCACCGAGAACAGGCTAAAGGTCTCCATTTGCCGGTCCGGGGGCAGGGTCTCATTGGCGCTGAGCAGAAGGTCGTTCAGCAGAATAAGCGGTGAAGATCCCACCATAGTCATCGTTCCGCCGAGGATCGCACAAAACCCCATCGGCATCAGCAAGCGGCTGAGCGGCAGTTCTGTGCGCACCGAGATGCGGCTGACCACCGGCAGAAAGAGCGCCGCGGCCCCCACGTTCTGCATGAACGACGAGATGAAGCCGACGGTGCCTGACACAATGGGAATGATCCGCGCCTCGGTCTTGCCGCCGTGTCTCAGAATAAGGGCCGCGACCTTGCTCATCAGGCCGGTTTTGTCGAGACCCGCCCCGATAATCATCACAGCGATGATGGAGACCACGGCATTGGAGGCAAGCCCGTCGAAAAGCCGGGAAACATCCGCCAGATTGTTGAGTGCCGGCACCTGACTGAGCAGCCCCAGCAGCACCATCACGAGGATGGCGGCCAGATCAATACGCACAATTTCAGAAACAAAGAGGAAGACAGTAAACGCCAGCAGCCCGAGGACGACGGACATCTGCAGCGTAAGTTCGACCGTTTCCATATAATCTCCCCGGTCTCAGTTTTACGGGTTTTGTTGGTTTTCGCAATGAACTCCTCGGTCGGCCCGGCCAGTTTGCGGGTAATGCGGGCACCGCCCGGAGCGGTGAGTCGTATGGACGGCTCCTCTTCTTCTCGAAAGCGCAGAGGGATCGCACCTGCACGCTTAACGAGAATTTATGTTAGCGCATGACAGACGTTCGGCTCTTTTGGCAGCCCGGTTCGGGTGTTTTCAGGGCGGATAAAAAGTAAACGCGCAACCTGCTGGAAAGACTTGTCTTTGGCAATTTGTCGCAGGTCTTTTTTACAGTAATTACTGAATCTGATAAAATATATTTACAAAAATAATACACAAATACAGTTATATAGTGATTAATTTTCTGGCGGCCGGTAAATCTTTTACAGAAGGAGGGGGGCCTTGGGAAAGCACTGAAGCGTCCTCTCATCGTTCGGAAATCGATTTGAGGAGACCGATATGACCGCCAAAGCCGGAATAACCCCGCATGTGAACGCTGAGCAGTACAGGTCGCTTTACGCACAGTCCGTAAAGGACCCTGATGCGTTCTGGGGCGAGCAGGGCAAAAGGGTCGACTGGATCCGCCCCTACACCCGTGTCAGCGACGTGAGTTTTGCGCCCGGCAATGTGTCGATCAGGTGGTTTGACGACGGCGTGCTGAACGTTTCGGCAAACTGCATTGACCGTCATCTCGACAAACGCGGTGATCAGACGGCGATCATCTGGGAGCCTGATGATCCCAAAGATCCGGCCCTTCATATCACGTACAAAGACCTGCACCGCTCGGTCTGCAAAATGGCCAATGTGCTCAGGGAGCTTGGCGTGACCCGCGGCGACCGCGTCGTCATCTATCTGCCGATGATCCCGGAAGCCGCCTATGCCATGCTGGCCTGCGCGCGGATCGGTGCCATCCATTCCATCGTTTTCGCCGGGTTCGCCCCGGACGCGCTCGCCGCGCGGATCAACGGCTGTGACGCAAAGGTTGTGATCACCGCCGATGAAGCACCGCGTGGCGGGCGGGTCACGGCGCTGAAAACGAACACAGATCAGGCGCTGCTGCATTGTGATGACGATGTGAAATGCCTCGTTGTCAAACGCACCGGTGGGCAGACCACCTGGACCCCGCGCGATTACGATTACAACAAACTGGCAGAGGCAGCCGCCGACACCTGTGCGCCTGAACCGATGGATGCCGAAGACCCGCTCTTTATCCTCGATACCTCCGGTTCAACTGGTCAGCCCAAGGGCGTCGTGCACACCTCGGGCGGGTATCTGGTCTATGCGGCGATGACCCATGAGATCGTTTTTGATTACCACGACGGTGACGTTTTCTGGTGCACTGCGGATGTGGGCTGGGTCACTGGCCACAGTTATATCGTTTATGGTCCGCTGGCCAATGGTGCGACCACAATCATGTTCGAGGGCGTGCCGACGTATCCTGATACCGGCCGGTTCTGGGACGTCTGCGAGAAGCATGGCGTGAACCAGTTCTATACCGCCCCGACAGCTATCCGCGCGTTGATGGCGGTGGGCGATGATCCGGTAAAAGCCTATGATCTGACCAGCCTGCGCACGCTCGGTACGGTGGGCGAGCCGATCAACCCCGAGGCCTGGAACTGGTACAACACTGTTGTCGGCGGCGGGCGCTGCCCGATCGTCGATACCTGGTGGCAGACCGAGACCGGCGGGCATCTGATGACGCCGCTGCCTGGTGCCACGGAGCTGAAACCAGGCTCGGCCCAGCAGCCTTTCTTCGGCATCACGCCGGTGGTGCTCGAGCCCACAACGGGCGAGGTCATCGAAGGCAATGACGTCGAAGGCGTTCTGTGCATCGCCACGAGCTGGCCCGGTCAGATGCGCACTGTCTGGGGCGATCACGAACGCTTTGAGAAAACGTATTTCAGCGACTATGCAGGATATTACTTCACCGGCGACGGCTGCCGGCGCGATGCTGACGGCGATTACTGGATCACCGGCCGCGTGGATGACGTGATCAACGTCTCGGGCCACCGTATGGGCACCGCCGAAGTTGAAAGTGCGCTTGTGGCGCACGGCAAGGTCGCCGAGGCCGCCGTGGTGGGGTACCCGCACGCGATCAAGGGGCAGGGCATCTACTGCTATGTCACTTTGATGAACGGCGAGGAGCCCACCGAAGAGCTGCGTCAGGAACTGCGCAAGTGGGTCCGTACCGAGATCGGGCCGATTGCATCACCCGACCTTATCCAGTGGGCCCCCGGTCTGCCGAAAACACGCTCGGGCAAAATCATGCGGCGCATTCTGCGCAAGATCGCCGAGGACGACTTCGGTGCCCTCGGTGACATCTCGACGCTCGCGGATCCGTCCGTCGTCGAAGACCTGATCGAAAACCGCATGAACCGTGAGGACGCATAAAATGACCCGGGACACACAAACAGCTCCGGTGCCTGTTCTGATCCTGCTCGGACCTCCGGGTGCCGGCAAGGGCACCCAGGCCCGCAGGCTGCACGAAAAATTCGGCCTTGTGCAGCTCTCGACAGGAGACCTTCTGCGCGCCGCCGTCGCTGCCGGCACACCTGCGGGTAAAGCCGCGCAAACGGTGATGCAGGCCGGCGGCCTTGTCAGCGATGATATCGTTCTCACAGTTCTGTCCGACCGTCTGGCCGATCCCGATTGTGCTGCCGGCGTCGTGCTCGACGGGTTTCCGCGCACGACGGCTCAGGCACAGGCGCTCGACGAGATGCTTGGCCGGTCCGGACAGCGGGTGAACGCAGCGATATCTCTTGAAGTGGACAGTGCCGGAATGGTCTCCCGGGTCGTTGGCCGGTTCACCTGCGGCGACTGCGGCGAGGGTTATCACGACAGCTTCAAACCCCCGAAAACAACCGGTGTCTGTGATAACTGCGGCGGCCGGAACATGACCCGGCGCGCCGATGACAATGCCGCGACGGTCATGTCCCGGCTTGACGCCTATCATGAGCAGACCGCACCGCTGATCGCCTGGTATGACAAGCGCGGCGCACTGCGGCGCGTCGATGCGATGGGCGGGATCGACAAGATCAGTGCAGACATCGCGGCCGTCGCCGCCGCACACACAACAGACCAGTCACACGACGCAGAAGCGGCACTCTGAAGCCGCACCATTTCATCAAAAGGAGGAACGTAAAATGTCAGACCGGACAGTTCAGACCGGCATAAAAGCCGCGGAGGACGCGAGTGGTTACTGGACCGCAAACATCCGCATCATCGTCATCAGCCTCATCATCTGGGCCCTTGTGTCCTTTGGCTTTGGCATTCTGCTGCGCCCGATGCTGTCAGGCATCAGCGTCGGCGGCACCGATCTCGGCTTCTGGTTCGCCCAGCAGGGATCCATTCTCGTCTTTCTGGCGCTCATCTTTTTCTACGCCTGGCGGATGAACAAACTCGACCGTGAATACGGCGTAGAGGAGGACTGACCCCATGGACCAGTTTACACTGAACCTGCTGTTTGTCGGCGCGTCTTTCGCGCTCTACATCGGCATCGCGATCTGGGCCCGCGCGGGCTCCACGTCGGAATTCTATGCCGCGGGCCGGGGTGTTCACCCTGTCACCAACGGCATGGCCACGGCGGCTGACTGGATGTCGGCTGCATCTTTCATCTCAATGGCGGGGCTCATCGCCTTCACCGGCTATGACAACTCTTCTTTCCTGATGGGCTGGACCGGTGGCTATGTGCTGCTTGCTCTGTTGCTGGCACCCTACCTGCGCAAATTCGGGAAATTCACAGTCTCAGAATTCATCGGCGACCGGTTTTATTCTCCAACGGCACGGCTCGTTGCGGTCATCTGTCTTATCGTTGCGTCCACGACGTATGTGATTGGTCAGATGACGGGCGTTGGCGTGGCGTTCGGACGGTTTCTGGAGATTTCCAACACCTCCGGCCTGCTGATCGGTGCCTGTGTGGTTTTCGCCTATGCGGTTTTCGGCGGCATGAAGGGCGTTACCTATACGCAGGTGGCACAGTACGTTGTGCTGATCATGGCCTATACCATCCCGGCTGTGTTCATCTCACTGCAGCTGACCGGCACGCCCATTCCGGCGCTCGGTCTCTTCTCTGAGACGACGGCCACGGGCGGCGAAGGCTCCGTGTATCTGCTGACCAAGCTCGACCAGATCGTGACCGATCTAGGCTTTGCCAGCTACACCGAGGCGCATAAAGACAACTTAAACATGGTGCTCTTCACGCTCTCGCTGATGATCGGGACCGCGGGTCTGCCGCACGTCATCATGCGCTTTTTCACCGTGCCCAAAGTGTCTGACGCGCGCTGGTCTGCCGGCTGGGCGCTGGTCTTCATTGCGTTGCTCTATCTCACAGCCCCCGCGGTGGGTGCGATGGCACGGCTCAACATTACGGAACTGATGTGGCCCAATGGTACGAACGGTGAAGCGGTATCTGTCGAGCAGATCGAAAGCGACGCGCGGTATGACTGGATGGCGACCTGGCAAAAAACCGGTCTTCTTGACTGGGAAGACAAGAACGGCGACGGCCGGATCCAGTACTATAACGACAAATCCGACGCGATGGCCGAAAAGGCTGCAGCCAACGGCTGGGAAGGCAATGAGCTCACGAACTTCAACCGTGATATCCTCGTGCTGGCCAACCCCGAGATTGCGAGCCTTCCCGGCTGGGTGATCGGTCTTGTGGCGGCAGGCGGGCTTGCCGCGGCGCTCTCCACGGCGGCGGGTCTGTTGCTGGCGATCTCTTCGGCGGTCAGCCACGATCTGCTCAAGGGGCAGCTGACACCGGATAGGTCCGAAAATGTTTAGCGGTGGTCGGCGCGGATCGCCATGGCGGTGTCCATCGGTGTGGCCAC
>CBDUCB010000195.1:0-6758 GCA_965365545.1 uncultured Roseobacter sp.
CCAAGGTAAAAGGCAAAAAGGCACCGCCCTCAGACGACGGTATGGAGCCGGAGCCGTCAGCCTGATCACCTGGTACGGCTGACAGGAAAATAATCAAAGGCCCCGCTCCGGCGGGGTCTTTTCTTTTGCGGCGGTTTACCGGCAAAGTGAGGCAGACAACTGACCCGGAGATGTGCCCATGCCCGCCCTGAAACCTACCGGAATAACCGGTACAGTGACATGGCTTGGCCGCGTCACGGATCAGGAAACCGACCTGCGCTCTGAAACCCTGACCGAAGCCCGGCTCAGCTTCGCCGGCCTTGAGGGCGAGATGCACAGCGGAATGACGCGACCCTCCTGTTCGCGGATGCTCTCACAATATCCGCGCGGTACCGAAATCCGGAATGTGCGGCAGCTGACCATCCTCTCACGCGAAGAACTTGACCTGATCGCTGCGGACATGCAGACAGGCGCGCTCGATCCGATGCTGCTTGGAGCGTCAATGGTGATCGAGGGGATCCCGGATTTTACTCATGTACCGCCGTCCTCGCGGTTGCAGCTGCCCGATGGCGCCTGTCTGACGGTGGATATGGAAAACCGGCCCTGCACCTATCTCGCGCGCGATATTTCCAAAGATCATCCCGATCTCGGGCCCCGGTTCAAACCGGCGGCTGAAAACCGGCGCGGGGTGACGGCCTGGGTCGAGCGGGAGGGGCGCGTCGCCGTGGGCGATACAATCACACTGCACATCCCCGACCAGCCGGTCTGGGCGCATCTGCAGGACGCGCGCAGCTGATATTCGTTTCCGAAAAAAACGTCCGCAGCCTTTCCCGCCGCTCACAGTGGCGGAAATGTCGGAATTGCCATCACCAGAGCGGCCCCGTCCCCTGTATGCAGGAGCGGACAACATCGCCCGTTGCGGGCACTCTCAGGGGATTCTTTCATGGCCTATAAATCCGACATTGAAATCGCACGTGCCGCGTCGAAAAAACCGATTCAGGAGATCGGAGCGAAGCTGGGGATCTCCAGTGATGATCTGCTTCCCTACGGCCATGACAAAGCAAAGGTAAGCCAGAAGTTCATCAACTCGGTCCAGGGCAATGCTGACGGCAAGCTGATTCTGGTGACGGCGATCAACCCCACACCGGCCGGCGAGGGCAAGACCACAACCACCGTGGGACTGGGTGACGGCCTTAACCGGATCGGCAAAAAAGCAGCCGTCTGTATCCGCGAAGCCTCGCTGGGCCCGAACTTCGGAATGAAGGGGGGCGCGGCCGGTGGCGGCTATGCCCAGATCGTGCCGATGGAAGAGATGAACCTGCATTTTACCGGCGATTTCCACGCGATCACCTCGGCCCATTCGCTGCTCTCGGCGATGATCGACAACCATATCTACTGGGGCAACGAGCTTGAGATTGACACCCGTCGCGTCGTCTGGCGCCGCGTGGTGGATATGAACGACCGTGCGCTGCGCCAGATCACTACCTCGCTGGGTGGCGTGGCAAACGGCTTCCCGCGTGAGACGGGTTTTGACATTACCGTGGCCTCGGAGGTTATGGCGATCCTTTGCCTGTCCAAAGATCTTGCCGATCTGCAAAAGCGCCTTGGTGACATGATTGTGGCCTATCGCCGTGACCGCTCGCCGGTGTTTGCCCGCGATATCAAGGCGGATGGTGCGATGACCGTACTTTTGAAAGACGCGATGCAGCCGAACCTCGTGCAGACGCTTGAGAACAACCCGGCCTTTGTGCACGGCGGTCCTTTTGCCAATATCGCGCATGGCTGCAACTCGGTGATCGCGACGACCACGGCGCTGAAACTGGCAGACTATGTGGTGACCGAAGCAGGTTTCGGTGCGGACCTCGGCGCTGAGAAATTCCTTAACATCAAGTGCCGCAAGGCCGGTCTTTCGCCATCCTGCGTGGTTGTCGTGGCCACCGTGCGTGCGATGAAGATGAACGGCGGCGTGGCCAAAGCCGATCTGGGTGCAGAAAACGTCGATGCGGTGAAGAACGGCTGCGCCAACCTTGGCCGCCATATCGAGAACGTAAAATCCTTCGGCGTGCCGGTGGTTGTCGCTATCAACCACTTTGTCACCGACACCGATGCCGAAGTGCAGGCAGTCAAGGACTATGTCGCGAGCCAGGGATCTGAGGCCGTGCTCTCGCGCCACTGGGAACTGGGTTCGGAAGGCTCGGCAGATCTTGCGACCAAAGTCGTTGAAACCATCGAGAAGGGTGAGGCAAATTTCGCGCCGATCTACCCCGATGAGATGAGCCTTGCCGATAAGATCAATACGATCGCCACAAAAATCTACCGGGCGGATGAAGCCCAGATGGATCAGAAAATTCTCGGCCAACTCAAAGACTGGGAAGACCAGGGCTACGGCAACCTGCCGGTTTGTATGGCGAAAACGCAGTACAGCTTTACCACCGATCCCACACGACGCGGCGCGCCCGAAGGGTTCGACATTCCGGTGCGCGAAGTGCGCCTGAGTGCCGGTGCCGGTTTTGTCGTCGCGATCTGCGGAGAGATCATGACGATGCCGGGCCTGCCACGCGTGCCGTCGGCCGAAAGTATCTGCCTGAATTCTGATGGCGATGTCGAAGGTCTGTTCTGATCGGTTCTTGTCACGAGACAGTGTTCGGAGGGCAGGGCTGCTTGCCCTCCGGCAGATCCGCCCGCAAGCTGGCTTTATGATTTACCAAAGGATATCATCATGACCAGACTGATCACTTTCGTCGCCGCGCTGATCTTTGCCGGGGCGGTCGCAGCCGAAGACAGATACGTGGGCTACTATTACCCTGACATCACGTCCGAGGAGACCTTTGACAGGGTGATCCGCGCCAGCGAAGGCGCGGGCAAAGCGGTGCGTCTGGATTTCATCAACGTGCTGACCACAGCACAGCTCGAAGCGCCCGAAAGCCCGCGCTTTGTGTTCTTTGCCAAGGGCAGTGACGCCGGCACGCTGATCCTGACGGCCCTCGATGATGACATTTTTTCAAGCATTTACCGGGCCCGTGCCATCATGGCGCAGCTCACGGTGAGCGTTCGAAAAGGCGGATTTTTCCAACAGGAGGATCTGCAATATGTGGCGACATTCTATGATCTGCTGCAGCTGATGCAGTTTGATGAGATGATCATCACGGACGGCGGGACATGGTCCCACAGGGTTACTTTCACCAGATAACAGGACACCACCATGACCGCCAGGATCATCGACGGAAAAGCCTTCGCCGCGCGCGTGCGCGAACAGGTCAAAGACCATGTGACGCGACTGAAAGAGGATCACGGGATTACGCCGGGTCTTGCTGTGGTGCTCGTGGGCGAAGACCCGGCCAGCCAGGTTTACGTGCGCTCAAAAGGCAAACAAACCGTTGAGGCAGGCATGAAATCGGTCGAGCACAAGCTTGATGCCGGCACCTCGGAGGAAGACCTGTTGAAAGTAGTTCAGCAGTTAAACGATGATCCTGATATCCACGGGATCCTCGTGCAGCTGCCCCTGCCAAAGCACCTGAACGAAGATCTGGTGATCGGATCCATAGATCCGGCCAAGGATGTCGACGGGTTTCACATCTCCAACGTCGGGCTCCTCGGCACGGGTCAGAAATCGATGGTACCCTGTACGCCGCTGGGTTGTCTGATGATGCTGCGCGACTATCACGGGTCGCTCTCGGGGATGGATGCGGTGGTCATCGGTCGATCAAACATCGTGGGCAAGCCGATGGCGCAACTTTTGCTGGGCGACAGTTGCACGGTCACCATCGCGCACAGCCGCACCAAGGATCTGCCGGACGTGGTGCGGCGGGCCGATATTGTTGTCGCCGCCGTCGGGCGGCCCGAGATGGTGCCGGGCGACTGGATCAAGCCGGGCGCGACGGTCATTGACGTCGGGATAAACCGGCTCGATGCGCCGGAAAAAGGCGAGGGCAAGACCCGGCTTGTGGGAGATGTGGAGTTCGAAAGCTGTGCGAGGGTGGCCGGTGCCATCACTCCTGTGCCGGGCGGTGTCGGGCCGATGACCATTGCCTGCCTGCTGGCCAATACTGTTACCGCCTGTTGCCGGGCCAACGGGCTGCCCGAGCCGGAAGGTCTGACGGCGTAAACCGTTTCAGATCAGCGCGGTACCGGCACCATAGTGCCCTGAAGCACAGCAATGAGAACTTCCTTGTCCTGCGTGACCGAATGCACGTCCGCGGCAACCACCACCAGCCGGCGACCCGGTTTGATGACCCGTCCGGTGGCACGCAGAAAATCACCCCCGGCAGGTGCGAGCAGGTTGATTTTCATCTCAGCGGTGAGAACTTCCATGTCCTGCGGGATTGTGGTGAGCGCGGCATAGCCCGCCGCGCTGTCGCCGATGGAAAACGTCAATCCGGCGTGGCCATATCCCTGCTGCTGACGGCTGCCAGGCAGCACCGGCGCTGTGATGATCACTTCGCCTGTTGCGATCCCGGTCAGCTGCGCGCCCAGAGTTGTCATCATCGACTGCGCGTTAAAACTCTCATGGATCCGCTGTTTTGCCTCATCCTTCATCGGGTCATTTCCTGTCGTGGCATGGGAACACAGGTGGGAACCGGCCCTGTCAGAATGGCAAGAGCGCCGGGCTGCATCAGACGGCACAGCGTATCGCTGTAACTGCGCAGCCCGCCGGTATAAGTGCCATAGGCCGGCAGGATCAACCGCTGTGCGTCGCATAAAAAGGCAGGCCGTGTCACGCGGCGTCCGCGCGTCTGCACATGCGCCTTGGGGTGATAGTGTCCTGACACTTCGCCAGTGCCATGCGGGGCAGCGATATGCCGGAAGGTGAGCGGCCCGGTAACGAACTCCGCCAGATATGTGCCGCCAAAACCCTGCGGACCCGGGTCATGATTTCCCTCGATCCAGACCCATTCGCGCCCGGCCTGCAGAGTGGCAATCCACAACTGTTCCTCTTCGGGCAGGGACGCGGCGGCGGTCAGATCATCAAAGCTGTCGCCAAGGCAGATGACGCGCCGGGCATTTGTCGCCTCGAGATCGGTACTCAGCCGCAGCAGCGTGTCGCGGGTTTCGTAGGGAGGCAGAGGCTGACCACTGCGCCGGGCCACCCGTTCGGATTTGCCGAAATGAAGATCAGATACACAAAGCAGATCCTCATCCGGCCACCAGAGGGCGCCGGATCCTAGCGCGCGTAATGCAGCACCGGCAAAACGGAAATCGTGATAGTTCATGCTTTGTTCATGGCGCATCTGCCACCCGGGATCAAGCGGTCAGTAGCCCACGCGCCATTTCGGTTTATCAGACGGGGGCGGGGTCAGTGTAGCAAGTCCGGAGGTCTGCATCAGCCGGGCGGCCTCCTCGGCCAGTAAACGTTCTTCAGCAGCGCCCTTTACCGGCACCCGGCCCATTTCCAGCAGCATCGGGGCGGCGAGCGGACTAACGCGGGTGAGAATTTTATGATCGATACGGCCGGCCACGCGCTCCGCCATCTCTTCGATGCGCCCGAAGTCCACGAGGCCGCGCAGGGCTTCTTCGCGGGTGATGTCCAGCAAAAGGTGGTCCGGATCGTATTTCAGCAATGTGTCATAGAGAATATCCGAGCTGAAGGTCGCCTGGCGTCCGGTTTTGCGTGCCTGGGGGGTGTTGCGCTGAATAAGGCCCGCGATTGTCGCGCTGGCGCGAAAGGTGCGTTTCATCACGGCATTGCCGGCAAGCCAGGTGTCGAGACCTTCCCGCAGAGCGTCGAGCTCGAAGAGTGGCGCGGGATCAGTGATCCGGTCCAGCCCCCAGATCAGCGTGGCATAATCCGTGGCAACAAAGCCCAGCGGATTGAGGCCGAGTTCCTCCATGCGTTTTGTCAGCAAAAGCCCCAGCGTCTGCTGGCCGTTGCGCCCGGCAAAACCGTAAATCGCGGTCTGTTCGCGCCCGTCATGCGGAAAGCTTTCGATCAGAAGGCGTCCGGGGCGTGGCAACTGACTGACCTCGCGCTGCAAAGTCAACCAGGCGGCCGTGTGCGCTGGTAGTCCGGGCCAGGTCTCCTGCTGGAACATGGCCACGACCCGCGCGCTGAGCTGGGTTGACGTGGCGAATTTCGTACCGAGGAATGTCGCCACTTTTGGTTTTTTCGCGGCATTGCGGCTGACTTCCACCGTCATTTCGCGCAGCCCTTCGTAGCGCACAATCTGGCCACCGATCAGAAAGGTATCGCCGGGGCTGAGCGTCGCGGCAAAGCCTTCTTCGACCTCTCCCAGCGGCTTGCCACCGCGGCTGCGCTGCAGCCGGACTTTGAGCGTGTCGGTATCCTGAATCGTGCCGATGTTCATGCGGATCTTTTGCGCCGAACGCGGGTCGCGCAGCTGCCAGAGCCCGTCAGCGGTCTGCATCAGGCGCTGCCACTGGTCGTAAGCGCGCAAGGCATATCCGCCGGTTGCGCAAAAATCGAGGCAGGCGTCAAATTCCGCGCGCGAGAGGTCTTTGTAAGCGCCGACTGTGCTAATCTCGACATAAAGCGCGGTTGCATCGAACGGCCCGGCACAGGCGGTGATCAGGATGTGCTGGCATAACACATCGCGCGGGCCGCGGCCCTTTGGCTCCCCGTCCAGTTCACCCTCGAGGACCGCATCAAGGGCGGCGACGCATTCGACGACCTCGAACCTGTTGGCCGGCACCAGCAATGCTTTGGAGGGCGCATTGTAGCGGTGATTGGCACGCCCGATGCGCTGCACGAGGCGTTTGACGTTTTTCGGCGCACCGATCTGTATCACCAGATCCACGTCGCCCCAGTCGATGCCGAGATCGAG
>CBDUCB010000196.1:0-6629 GCA_965365545.1 uncultured Roseobacter sp.
GGCGGGAACGGCACACGTTTTTTGCTGGCCTTGAGCCGGACCGGCAATCTGCGCAAATGTGAAAAACCCCCGTTTGGCGCAGGTCTCATCGACCAGAACCCGGGAGGAATGACGTGATTCAGGTGTCCGGCGGTTCAACAGGATCTGAATTGACCCGCAAGTGTCACCAGTCCTCAGAGAAGACTGGCAGAAAGAGGTCGGGCCGCATTTTCTGAGCGGAACACTGGCCATCGGCGTGATCTGCTCAACCGGTGTCATCTGAATTTCTTTCTGAACACCGTCCTGCATGTGCGGCACTTGCCAGCCTCAGCTGGCCCTTTCAGTCATCGGGCTATGGCTATGCTTTTCAAGCCACATCTGCATCTCATCGCGCGGCATCGGGTGGGCCAGAACAAACCCCTGGATTTCGTCACCCCCCAGCGCGCTGATGATGTCGCGCTGCTCAATGGTCTCGACCCCCTCCACCAGGCAGACCGCACCGGTGAGCTTCGTAAAATCAATGAGAACTTTGAGAATGTCCCGGCTACTCTGAGAATGCCCGATCCCCCGAACGAAAAAACGGTCGATTTTAATCCTGTCGGGGTTCAGGGAAACCACTGTGCTGATGGCTGCATGCCCGGTGCCGAAATCGTCTATCTCGACCCAGATACCCATCTCCCTGAGCCGGTCAGTATTCCATTTCAGCGCGTCATCATCATCCGCGAAAACCGTCTCCAGCATTTCAAAAGATATCCGGCCCCGCGGCAGGTCTTTCCGGTTAGTAAGCTCCTCAAGCAGGTCCTTCTGGCGCAGCCGGGACATCGATACATTAACGGAGATCCGCGGCAGGTGCAGGCCGTTCTGATCCCACATGTTCAGTGCCTGCAGGGCCTGATCCAGAATGCAGCGGTCAAGTTCTGCCAGCAGCCCAAGCTCTTTGGCGAGAGGAATGAAATCGCCCGGCGAGACGAGCCCGTGTTCAGGATGATGCCAGCGCGCAAGGACCTCGCAGCCGGACAGCGTATTGGAGGAAAGAGAAAACTGCGGCTGGAAGTACGCCGAAATGGCACCGTCGCTGAGTGCGGCCCGAAATTCTTCGAGGGTCCGCAACCGCTGATCATGGGTGTTGCCAAGTGCCTCAGAATAAAAGGTAACACGGTTGCGCCCGCTTTTCTTTGAGCGATAAAGCGCAATATCCGAGCGCCTTACAATTTCACGCGGCGGGGTGTTATCGCTGGACATTTCGACCCCGATGCTGACGCCCACGTTCAGCGACACGGCACCGAAATCAACGGGTCGCCCCAGTTCAGTGAGCAGACCATGCACGTCTTCCCTGAAGTGAGCCGCATCTTTGGGTGTGCACCATATGACGAATTCATCGCCTCCGATCCGGAATATCCGCGCCTCAAGACCCGCCGTGAAATGCTGAAGCCGCCTCGCTGTGCTGATCAGCACAAGATCGCCGGCCTCGTGACCATAGGTGTCGTTAATCTCTTTAAACCGATCCATGTCGATGCTCAGACAGGCGCTCTGACGCATAGTGCTGTGCCGCTTTTCCCCGGCGAGTTTTGCCATGAACCGCTCAAATGACATCCGGTTGCCAAGCTCCGTCAGGGCATCGGTGGAGGAGGTCCGTTCCACCTGCCACAGCAGGTGTTGTCCGCGGATTGAGATTGCCGAAAAAAGCCAGAACACCGAGGACGCTGAGATCAGCAACCCGATGACAACCGAAAAAGCAACGATCAACGCATTATCCACGCCGTAAACGATCAGCATCAGCCGCAGACCGTAAGCAAGTGCAATCGCGCAGAAAGGCAAAATCATGATTAACCGGAAATCAAACGCACGGGCTCTGGCGATACGGTTCAGCCTGATGGCAAAAAATCCGGCAAGGCCCCCGTTTACCAGCGAGCTGGAGACGAACACCGCACCTGCACTGTCTGAAATGATCGCAAGAGCGCTTTGCAGCACGCCAATCGCAATGGCGATCGCCGGCCATGTCCTGCCAGCAGATTTGCGTGTCATCGCAGTTTCAATAGCAATGAATGCGCTCACCAGCCCCCAACATATCGCGGTAAGCACCAGAGGCGCGCTGAAGCTGAACGGATACTGTCGCCCAAGCTCCAGGCCCGCCGCGCCGACGATGAACCAGATGTGCATCCAGAGCAGTGCATCAGAGGCATTCCCGTCTCCGGCGTGACGGTTATTTGTGCGGTCGATCACACAGATGACAGCAGAGATCACAACCAGAATGCTCGCCAGCGTCACAACGACGCTGGCGTCCACTTCTCTGCTGAACTGATCCGTCGTCACACTGCTTAACAGGTCCATCGCACCGCCTTTGATGCGACTTAATACGCTCAATTCGCTAACGTCTGATTTACCGGGTCATTGGTTTCAGATCACTGACGCTGCAATCGTCGCCCGATAGAAAGGCAGGGCAGGCCAGCGCGTTTTTACTGAACGCGGCTGAGCGTGAAGCTGTTCACCTGTGCGCGAAAAGAGGGACAGAAAGATACCACGGTCCCCTTCAGTCCTATAGAGTGCGTGCATCGCGACAGCGATCAACAGGAACAGCCTGACGACGGGAATTTGCTGAAATATTGCGGAAATTGATGAAGTGGCAGCCCGTAGGGGAATCGAACCCCTCTTTCCAGGTTGAAAACCTGGCGTCCTAACCGATAGACGAACGGGCCACTCTTCTCGTGAGCGGTTGATTAGGCAATCCACGCCACTGGCGCAAGCGGAAATTTCATCTGCTGCCGAGAAAATTTGCGCAACCGCAGGCGGTCAGGCCGCGGCGGCATCTTCAAGGCGCAACTGCACCGACTGGCGCCCGCGCCATGTGTTTATGTCGAGCCGGCCCGCCAGATGAAAGCGCGCGCCACCGTGGTTTTCAAGCGCGGCGCCGAGCGGTCCGTCATAAGCGCCAAATGCGATGCCCTCCATGACAGGGCCCGTCCCGTCACTGAAACTGATCTTCAGGTGGCTCTCGCCAACGCGTTTTGCAAACCTTATCGCCATATTTGCGAATGCAAAACGCGGTGCTGCGGCGCCGGCACCAAAGGGGCCTGCGGTCTCGAGCGTCTCGACCAGTTCGACCTGAGCGGCCCCGGGCATCAGCAGCCCGTCAAGGCGCAGGTCGGATGCACCGGCAAGATGTGAGCCCTGCTTTTCCAGCAGTTCGGTCAGACGCGCCATTGCAGGTTCGATCTGATCCGCCGCGACGGTCAGCCCGGCCGCCATTTTGTGCCCGCCACCACGCATCAGCAACCCTTCAGGGGCGAGCCGCTGGATGGGCTGGCCCAGATCAATGCCGGTGACCGAACGACCCGAGCCCTTGCCGATCCCGTCTTCAATACCGATCACGATGCTGGGCCGCCCTGAGGCTTCTTTGAGACGCGAGGCCACGATGCCGACCACACCGGGGTGCCAGCCGGTGCCGGCCGCCCAGACCAGCCCGCGATCAAAGCCACGCGCCTGCGCCTGATCGAGGGCTGCGGCCCGCACCGCCGCTTCGATCTCGCGCCGCTCCGTGTTCAGATTATCCTGACGTTCCGCAAGCGCTGCGGCCTCATGCGGATCGTCAGTTGCCAGCAGACGCGCGCCCAGATCGGCAGCGCCGATCCGCCCGCCCGCATTTACCCGCGGGCCCAGCAGAAAGCCCAGATGATACGCCGAGGGCCGCGTGTCCATGCGCGCCACATCGGCAAGGGCGGCAAGCCCCGGACGCCGGCGCGCGGCCATGACGCGCAGACCCTGACGCACGAAGGCCCGGTTAACGCCCCTGAGCGGTGCCACATCGGCAACTGTCGCCAGCGCCACAAGATCCAGCATCTGCATCAGATCGGGGCCGGCTGTTCCGGCTTTGCGCAAAAGCCGCCCCATCTCGACCAGCAGCAGGAAGACAACGGCAGCCGCACAGAGATGCGAAAGATCGCCGCTCTCATCCTGCCGGTTCGGGTTCACCACCGCGAGTGCAGCCGGCAGATCTTCGGCCCCGAGATGATGATCCAGGATCACAACGTCGGCCCCCGAAGCGGCGGCGACAGGCCCGTGTGACAGTGTTCCGCAATCCACACATATGATCAGATCGTGGCGTGACGCCAGATCGCGCATTGCGTCATCATTGGGGCCGTATCCCTCGTCAATGCGGTCCGGCACATAAAGCGTGGCGGGCAGGCCAAGTTCCCGCAACCAGACGATCAGCAGAGCAGCCGAACTGCCGCCATCGACGTCATAATCGGCAAAAATTGCGATGCGCTCTTTGCGCGTCACCGCCCTCATGACCCGCGCAGCTGCCTTTTCCATGTCCCGCAGGCTGCGCGGATCGGGCAGCAGATCACGCAGGGCAGGGGCCATGAAGGCGCGGGCCTCACCGGCCGCAACCCCGCGCCGGGCCAGCACCTGACAGACGGCATCCGCAAGCCCGGTCTGCTGCACCAGCGCCTCTGCCGCGCGCGCGACCTCCGGTGCAGGACCCGTCCAGCGCCGGCCTGTCAGCGAGGCATCAACACCGAGAAAGCTCACCTCCGACCATTCCTTATTCTGACCCGACATCCTGCCGCCGGTATAACCCGGCGCCCGACCCCTGATGCGATGCTCAGACGGGTGTGCGGTAGTTCATGCGGCGCACGGATCCGGTTTTGGAGCGCATGATCAGTGTTTCTGTGGTCATCCAGCCGGGCTCGCGCCGTACGCCGGGCAGGATATTGCCCTCTGTCACGCCGGTGGCCGCGAAAATCACGTCCTGGGTGACCATATCATCGCGCGAATAGATCCGGTCGAAATCGGTCACGCCGGCCTTGGTCGCGCGGGCACGTTCATCGTCATTGCGAAAGAGAAGCCGCGTGTACATCTGACCGCCCATGCATTTCAGTGCGGCGGCTGCCAGAACACCCTCGGGCGCGCCGCCGGCGCCCATATACATATCGATACCGGTAGAGGCGTCGGCACAATGCATCACCCCGGCCACATCGCCGTCGGTGATCAGCCGGATTGCAGCACCGGTGGCCCGCACCTCAGCAATCATCTCGTCATGGCGCGGTCGCTCCAGAATACAGACCGTGATGTCCGACGGATTGCAGCTTTTCGCGGCAGCGAGGGCCGCGACGCGCTCGCCGGGGCTCATCTCCAGCGTCACCACGCCTGTCTCAAACCCGGGCCCGATCGCCAGCTTGTCCATATAGACATCCGGCGCGTGCAGCATCGAGCCGCGCGGCCCCATGGCGATCACTGTCAGCGCATTCGGCATATCCTTGGCCGTCAGGGTTGTCCCCTCCAGCGGATCGAGAGCGATGTCCACTCCGGGACCGTTGCCGGTGCCAACCTCTTCACCGATGTAAAGCATCGGCGCTTCATCCCGCTCGCCCTCACCGATCACAACGACGCCTGCAATATCGAGCATATTGAGCTGCTCACGCATGGCATTGACCGCCGCCTGATCGGCCGCTTTTTCATCGCCCTGACCAACAAGACGCGCCGAGGCCAGCGCGGCGGCCTCCGAGACACGGGCAAGGCCCAGCGAGAGCATACGATCGTGAAATTCGGCGCGGGCGGGCATAATGATATCCTTTTCATGGAGGCGCGGAGGCCTGGTCTTTTGTGTAACGGGCGCGTGAGCGGGGTTCAACTGCGCTCAGACATCCTCAATGCGCAGAGCCACGGGTGTGCCGGCCAGAACGCCGGTGCCTTCCATGGCACCGAGCGCCTCGTTGAGGCTTGCCGGGGTCGTTTTGTGGGTCACAATCAGCACCGGCGCTGAGGTATCTTCATGGCCGTACTGGCGCATCCGGTCGATCGACACGCCGGCCTCGCCCAGCACCTTGGCAATCCGCGCCAGTGCGCCGGGTTTATCTTCCAGCGACATGCGCAGATAGTAGGGTGCCGGCAGCTGCGCACTGGCAGGCACCGACGCGGTCAGCGTATCCGCCGGCACGCCGAACACCGGGCCCCGGAAACCGCGCGCGATATCACAGACATCCGCAAGCACCGCACTGGCTGTCGGACCTTCGCCTGCACCCGGACCGCGCAGCACGATCTGACCCACCGCGTCGCCTTCGATCAGCACCATATTGGTGCCTCCGTCCAGCTGCCCAAGCGGCGAGGTGTCGGGCACCAGGCAGGGCTGCATGCGCTGTTCAAGGCCGCGACCGGTCTTTTGCGCCACGCCAAGCAGCTTGATTTTGTATCCCATATCGGCAGCCGCATGGATATCCTCGATGCTGACCCGGTCGATACCTTCCAGTGCGATCCCGTCGAAATCCACCCGGGTGCCGAAGGCGATCGACGACAGAATGGCGAGCTTGTGAGCTGCATCAATGCCACCCACATCGAGCTGCGGATCGGCCTCGAGATAGCCCAGTCCGTCGGCCTCCGCAAAGACCTCTTCATAGCTCAGCCCTGCGGATTCCATGCGCGTCAGAATATAGTTGCACGATCCGTTCATGACCCCGACCACACGGGTGATGTCATTGCCGGCAAGCCCCTCGGTCAGCGCTTTGATCACCGGAATGCCTCCGGCGACAGCGGCTTCATAACGCAGAGCCCGGCCCGCCGCCTCGGCGGCCGCGGCCAGCGCCTGCCCGTGAATGGCCAGCAGCGCCTTATTAGCGGTCACCACGTCTTTGCCGGCAGCCAGTGCGGCGCTG
>CBDUCB010000197.1:0-6598 GCA_965365545.1 uncultured Roseobacter sp.
CGCCGTTGCCGAATACGGCGGTGGACGGGTACGGCTTTGCCGGCGGTCTGCCCGAGGGGGTGCACCGGCTGCCTCTTGCCACAGATCGTGCCGCTGCGGGTGATGCACCCGGCGTGCTTGCAGCGGGCCAAGCCATGCGCGTGCTGACCGGGGCCGCCCTGCCTGCAGGTGTCGACACGGTGGTCCTGCAGGAAGATGTGCGGATCACGGACGGCCATGTCGTACTGCACGGACCGGTCAAAGCCGGCGCCAACACCCGCAAAGCCGGTGAGGATGTCAAAGCCGGAGCGCAGGTTCTGGCCGGCGGACAGCGGATCGGTCCCGCCGAGGCGGCTCTGCTGGCGGCCACCGGCACGCGCGAGGTGCAGGTGCATGAGCCGCTGCGTGTCGCTGTGCTCTCTACCGGCGCAGAACTGGTTGAAGCGGGCGAAACGGCAGCAGAAGGGCAGATCTTTGATGCAAACCGCCCGATGTTGCTCGAGCTGATCCGGCGCTGCGAACACAAAGGTGTCGACATGGGCCGCGTTCGGGACGACCGCACAGAATTACGGGCGCGGCTTGATGAAGCGTCGCGCAGGGCGGATGTTATCCTCACCAGTGGCGGCGCATCGGCGGGCGATGAGGATCACGTCTCAGCGCTTCTGGAGGAGACCGGCACGATGCAGCTCTGGCGTATTGCCGTGAAACCGGGTCGACCGCTGGCGCTGGGGATGTGGAATGGTGTGCCGGTCTTTGGTCTGCCCGGCAATCCGGTGGCGGCGATGGTTTGTGCGCTGATTTTTGCGCGCCCGGCACTGACGGTGATGGCTGGTGGCCGCTGGTCCGGACCACAGGGGTTTATGGTGCCGGCGGCCTTCAGCAAAAAGAAAAAGCCGGGGCGCACGGAATATCTGCGTGCGCGGATCCGTGACGGTGCAGCAGAGGTCTTTGCCTCGGAAGGCTCAGGGCGTATCAGCGGGCTGTCCTGGGCGGAGGGTCTGGTGGAGCTGCCGCCCGGTGCCGCGACGATCACCCCTGGTGTTCACGTGCGATATATCCCCTTTTCAGGTTTCGGGCTCTGAACTGACCGGGCAGGGGCCCGTCAGTCGAAGGTGCCGGCAACGCGCCCCAGCAGCATAAAGGCCCGCGCCGTCCTTGTCTCGGCCAGCGCCGAAATATCCGCATCCGACGCACCGTCTTCAAAGGCCACGAAGGTCTTGTCGAACCGGCGCAGAAAATGATGCGCCGCATCGCGGAAAATCGGATCCTGCTTCATCCGTCCCGCCGTCAACGCAAGCGAGGACCGGTCCCGGATCCCCCCGAGAGAGGCCACCGGACGGCCCCGCACACCCCGTGCAAACTGACGCCAGACTTCGGTCCGCGCACGGTCCGGCTGCAGGTCGTCCATATATATTCCGTCCTGACTGAGAAGGGTCAGCACATCCTGCGCTGCCTGGATCAGCTGTGCGGCAGGCCGGTCACGCAGCGCGCGGCGCAGCGCCGAGAACCCTGCCTCATCTTCCGAGGTTTCCGGAAAGTTGAGCGCACGGATGAAATCGGCAGTGGCCAGCGGCGGAGCAATATCCTCAGACGGGGTGCCGAGGGCGAGCACCGGCTGATCATCGACCGGCTGCGGCGCGGGTGCGATACGGGCATTTTGCGGGGTGCCCTCCGGTTCGCGCCGAGAGGTGAAAGTTGCCAGAACAGTTTCCGTTTTACGCGCTGCGGCCGCAATTTCATCCAGCTTTCGGGTGATAGAAGCCGCATCACTACCTGCGCCGGCGGCATGGTTCTGGGCGATATAGGCGTGGCGGATGGCGTCGATTGCGGTTTGCAGGCGCTGGCTTTCTTCACGCATCACCCGGCTTGACCGCGCGGCTGTGGCGGCAACCCAGATCATGCCCACCGGCATGAACACCGACAGCATCACCATCACAAAACTCATGCTGCCCGGTGCGGCACTTCCGTCGCCCGACGGCATCAGCAGGAAAAACAACCCTGACGCCAGCAGCCAGAACACCGAAAGCCCGATGGCGATGATTTCTATATTGGTGATGCCCTCGGTCTGCGGGCGGTCATAGATGCCCAGCGGTGTGGGGCGCGCCTGGGCCGGTGCATCTTCATCGTCATATGTGTGTTCGGCCATGTCAGCTGGTCCTGTCAGGCGTAAACGATTTTGAGAACCTCGTAGGATTTCTCCCCGCCGGGCGTGCGCACGTCGACGCTGTCGCCCTCATCCTTGCCAATCAGCGCGCGTGCAATGGGCGATTTGATGTTCAGCAGACCTTTTTCGATGCTGGCCTCATGTTCACCGACGATCTGCCAGGTCTTTTCCTCGTCCGTGTCCTCATCCACCAGCGTCACGGTCGCACCGAATTTAATCGTGCCCGACATTTTTGACGGATCGATCACCTCTGCAAGACCCAGAACACCTTCAAGCTCTTTCACACGGCCTTCGATAAACGACTGCTTTTCGCGAGCAGAATGGTACTCGGCATTCTCAGACAGATCGCCGTGCTCGCGCGCCTCGGCAATCGCCTTGATGATCGCCGGACGTTCCACAGACTTCAGCTGCTTGAGTTCTGCCTCAAGTTCAGCATGTCCTTTGCGTGTCATCGGTATCTTGTCCATCGGCGCCTTCCACGAATTACAGCGGCCCGCCCGGTGTCGCCGGGGGGCCGCGGATCTCAGATGCTTCCTACCTGACCTGAGGGCGGGGTGAATTGCAAGGGGGTGCAAAGGCCTGCAGGCGGGTTTTGGCGGGTGCCCCGGCGGCTCAGGTGTATTGGACAACCTCGTATTCGATCCCGTCGTGATCGTGGAAGTAAAACCGCAGCCCCGGGTCATAATCTGCATGGTTCTCTGCAGTGAAACCTGCTTTGCGCACAGCTTTTTCCGTTGCCGCGATATCATCCACAGTGACAGCAAGATGGTTCAGCCCGCCCCGCGTGGTGTAGCTGTTATCCCCCTCCTGCGTGGTGCGGGACGGCTGATAAAGCGCGATATACGAGCGCTCCGTACCGACATGAACGGAAACCCCGCCATCCAGGCTCGGACCCTGCCAGCGAATGTGCCAGTCAAAAAGGTCGCTCATCCAGGCAGCGGTAGCTGTGGCGTCGGAGACGGTGATGTTTGCGTGTTCCAGCTCTGCGGGCATCGGATTTTCCTTGTTCTGTTAAATGATTCCGTCCATCGTAATTCCTCAAGCTAACTTGAGGTCAAGGGGTCTGTTATGGCGGGACGCGACGGTTTGAGTATTGGCGCGCTGGCGCAGCGGACCGGCCTCGCGGTCTCTGCAATCCGCTATTACGAGGAACAGGGGCTGATCCGGCCCTGGCGCAATCCGGGCGGACAGCGGCGGTTTGACCGTTCGGACCTGCGGCGTCTGAGCTTTGTGATTATTGCCCGGCAGTTCGGTTTTACCCTGCCCGAAATCCGGCGGGAGCTCGATCATCTGCCCGGCGGGCGGACGCCGACGAAAGCCGACTGGAAAAAGATATCCACCCGTTTTCGTTCCGCGCTGAACGCGCGGATCGGGACGCTGGAGCGGCTGCGCGATAATCTGGACGGATGCATCGGCTGCGGGTGCCTGAGCCTGCCGACCTGCGCGCTTTACAACCCCGCTGACAAGGTAGCGGAGAAAGGGCCCGGACCCCGGTACCTGATGGGCGACCGGCCCGGGTGACAGACCCGTCGCCACACCAGGCCCGGAGCACCTCTCGCGCGGATCTGACGCGATTTTGACGCCCCGTTTCGATTGCATTGTCGCGGCACGTGGTTTAGCCAATCGCGAGCATTTACGGGACCGGTATCACCGGTCCGGGATTTCACAGAAGGGAAGCTGACCGATGACTGACACGCAACGCGAAGCAATGGAATATGATGTTGTAATCGTTGGTGCAGGGCCTGCGGGTCTTTCCGCAGCGATCCGCCTCAAACAGCTTAACGCGGATTGTAACGTCGTGGTGCTGGAAAAAGGATCCGAGGTCGGCGCGCATATCCTCTCCGGTGCGGTGCTGGACCCTTCCGGTCTCAACGCGCTGATCCCTGACTGGAAAGCCAAAGGTGCGCCCCTGAATGTCCCGGTGAAAGACGATAACTTTTACATGCTGGGCGAAGCAGGAAAGCTGCGCATTCCGAACTGGCCGATGCCGCCGCTGATGAACAATCACGGCAACTACATCGTTTCCATGGGGAATGTCTGCCGCTGGATGGCGGAACAGGCCGAAGAACTGGGCGTTGAAATCTTCCCGGGAATGTCCTGCTCTGAGCTGGTCTATGGCGAGAACGGCGAGGTCAAAGGCGTCGTTGCGGGTGAGTTCGGCAAGAACCCCGACGGCACGCAAGGCGACAGCTATGAGCCGGGCATGGAGTTGCACGGCAAATACGTTTTCCTCAGCGAGGGCGTGCGCGGGTCTCTTTCCAAACAGGTCATTGAGAAATACGGCCTGAGCGACGGTCACGAACCGCAGAAATACGGCCTCGGCATGAAAGAGATCTGGGAGATCGACCCGGACAAGCACAAAGAGGGCTCTGTCACCCACACGATGGGCTGGCCGCTGGGCAGCAACGCGGGCGGCGGCTCCTTTATTTATCATCTTGAAAATAATCAGGTCTACGTCGGTTTCGTGGTGCACCTGAACTACAAAAACCCGCATCTTTTCCCGTATATGGAATTCCAGCGTTTCAAGCATCACCCAATGGTCGCTGATCTGTTGGAAGGCGGCAAACGCGTGGCCTATGGCGCGCGCGCGATCAGCGAAGGCGGATATCAGTCTATGCCCAAAATGGTGGCGCCCGGTGTCGCCCTGCTGGGCTGCTCGGTGGGGATGGTCAATGTGCCGCGCATCAAGGGCAATCATAACGCGATGCTCTCGGGCATGGCCGCTGCCGAAGCCGCATCCGCTGCGATTTCTGCGGAACGCAGCGGCGATGAGCTCAACGATTATGAGACTGCTGTGCGCGAGGGCGCCATCGGCCAGGATCTGAAAAAAGTACGTAACGTCAAGCCGTTGTGGTCCAGGCACGGGCTGACTGCCAGTTTGACTCTCGGTGGGTTTGATATGTGGACGAACACCCTCGGGTTCTCGCTGCTCGGGACCATGGGACATGGCAAAACCGACGCTGAAGCCACCGAAGAAGCCGCAAAGCACCAACCGATCGATTACCCGAAACCCGACGGGAAACTGTCATTTGACCGGCTGACGAACGTGGCGTTTTCTTTCACCAACCACGAAGAAAGCCAGCCCGCGCATCTCACGCTGAAGGACGCCTCGGTGCCCGTCGACATCAACCTGCCTAAATACGCAGGCCCCTCGGCACGGTACTGCCCGGCCGGGGTTTATGAGTTCGTGGAAGAGGCAGGCAAAGACACCCGTTTTGTGATCAACTTCCAGAACTGCGTGCATTGCAAAACCTGTGATATCAAGGATCCCGCACAGAATATCGTCTGGACCACACCGCAGGGCGGCGACGGGCCGAATTACCCCAATATGTGACGCAAAAGCGATCGCGTCGGCGCGCAATCGCCTGTCGGGCCGGCAAAACGGGCGTCTGCGTGCAATAGTCGCCCCTTGCAGCTTTGCGGGACCATTGCGCCTGACTGCGAACGTGCTAGCCTGCGCGCGCAGTCAAAAATAAGGGTTCAATCTCATGCCTCGCCTGACCCGTACAATTGTCATAATGGCACTTTCGCTCTCGCTTGCGGCGCCGGTTACCGCTCAGTCAGTCGCAGGTCCCTATCTGGCCGCACGCGCCGCAGCGATTGAAAACGATTTTGAACAGGCAGCGTCTTATTTTACCCGCGCTCTGGCCCGCGATCCGCTGAACGCGCAACTTATGGAAAGCGTCGTGGTGGCGCAGCTGGCGCTGGGGGAGATCGACAAATCTGTCCCTGTCGCGCGCACTCTGATCGGCACCGGCGAGACCAGCCAGATTGCTGATCTGGTGCTGAAAATCGCCAGCATCCGCGAGGGTGATTTTGACAGCATGCTGGACCCGCAGACCGAAGGCCGCGGGATCGGCCCGCTTGTGGACGGGCTTCTGCAGGCCTGGGCCTATATGGGCAAGGGCGAGGTCAGCGAGGCGCTGGTGGCGTTTGATGCGCTGTCAGAAGAAGTCGGCCTGCAGGGATTTGCACTGTTTCACAAAGCGATGGCGCTGGCCTCGGTTGGTGATTTTGAAGGGGCAGAGGCGATCTTTGCCGCCGACAGCGCCGGTGCCGCCCTGCAGACCCGCCGTGGTGTCATTGCCCGTGTCGAGATACTGTCTCAGCTGGAGCGGTTTGATGAGGCACAGGAGCTGCTGCAGACCATGTTTGCCGGCGCCACGGACCCCGAGATCGATACTGTTGTCGCAAAGCTTCAAGCCGGAGAGCCGCTGCCGTTCAGTCATGTGACATCGGTTCAGGACGGTTTTGCCGAAGTGTTCTACACCGTCTCGGCTGCCCTGCGCGGTGAGACCAGCGCGGAATATACTGTGCTCTATGCCCAGGCGGCCCGCATCCTGCGCCCGGGTCATGTTGATGCCCTGCTGCTGACAGCGGAACTTCTTGAAAACATGGAGCAATACGGGCTGGCGATTGATGTCTACCGGCTCGTGCCGGCGGATGATCCCGCCT
>CBDUCB010000198.1:0-6549 GCA_965365545.1 uncultured Roseobacter sp.
CAGCCGATCGATCCGGTTGCCCTCGGGCTCTGCAAACAATCCGAGCTTGATGCGGTTGTCCAGAAAGCCGCCGCTAAGAAAGCCGCCGACGCACCGGTGATGAGCGATGATGAGCGCCGCAAGCTGGTCAGCACCGAGCAGAGCCTTGGCATGGACACCGAGCCAAAAATCCCAACTGCGATCGAAGGCCTCGAAACCTTTACGCTTTCGGGTGACACCGGGGCCGACAGCAAGGAAGAAGAAGAGGCCAGCGCCGGCGATTTCTCGGATGCGGAGAGCTTCTTTAATCTTCCCGAAGGCACGCGGGACGATGACGAAGACGAGGATGAGGCCGGTAAATCAGCCGGCTGATGCCGCAGACCAGCGCGAAAAATGCCCGGTGCCTTTGCGTGCCGGGTTTTTTTTAAGCCTGCTACCCGTTAGAACCGGCGGAGCCGACGGAGTTTTTCCCGGCGCCGCAGATCCGGATAAGAGTATGACGATAATTCAGGGAATGATCTGGGCGCTTGCCGCTGTGATAACGCTCTCAACGGTGCTGCCGCTCACACGGATCCCTCTGGGGGTGATCCGGGGGCTGGCGTTTCCGCGCCTGCAGCTCTTTGGTCTGTCTGTCGCCGGGGCGGTCGCAGCCCTTGTCGCGGGCCCCGGTGCAGCTATGCAGATCGCAGCCCTGCTTTTTATGCTGAACGCGGTCGCGCATCTGAGCTACATCGTGAAATTCACGCCGCTGTGGCCGCAACAGTCGCGACCGGCAACGGATGCGCTGAAAACTGACCTCTCACGGCAGCTTTCGGTTCTGTCCTCTAACGTCAAAATGTCCAACCGGGAATATGACCGGCTGGTGAGCCTCGTGCGTGCGCGCCGGCCCGATATCGTGCTGGCCCTCGAGACAGACGAGCCCTGGATCGCCGCTCTGGGCGCGGCGCTGGAACAGGACTACCCGGAGATTATCCGCCAGCCCCAGGATAACGGATACGGCCTGTGCGTTATGTCTAAACTGCCGCTGAGTGACACAGCGGTTGATTTTCTGGTGGTGCAGGCTGTGCCGTCCGTGCGCACCACTGTCACGCTGCCCTGCGGGGACGAGCTGCGGCTGTTTGTGCTGCACCCCGAGCCTCCGGCTATCGGCCATTCAAGTCTGGGACGCGACAGCGAGATTGCTCTGGCTGGTATGCAGGCAAAGGAATCAGCCCTGCCGGCAGTGATTGCGGGCGATCTGAACGATGTCGCCTGGTCGACGACGACCCGGCGTTTTCAGCGCCTGTCCGGTCTGCTCGACCCGCGCGTCGGGCGCGGGCTTTATAATACTTTCCATGCTTTCTATCCCTTGCTGCGCTGGCCGCTGGATCACGTTTTTCACGACGCCCGGTTCCGGCTGGTGTCGCTTGAACGGCTTGAACACATCGGGTCTGACCACTTCCCTTTGTATTTCGAACTGGCTTTGACGGAAACCAGTCGCGGCGATGATCAGATCGAGCCCTCAGATGCCGCCGAAAAAAGCGACACCCGGCAGATGATCCGGGAAGAACGCGCGAGACCACGATCGCCGATCGGTGAAGACTGGGAAGACGGCTGAACGGGTGTTGCATTCTGAACGCACCCCGATGCGCCGCAGAAATAATTCACTGTGTTTGCAGATTGGGGCTTGTACGAATCTCAGACAGGCGTAAACGCACCGTCACAGACGCCAACGCACGCGCCTCTGGCCGGTCAGCCACCCTGCTTCAGGGATCCTGACTGACCCGCGTTTATGTAGCGACGGTAACGTCTCTTGAAACGACTCTTGGGGACCTCCCCCCCACCTGCTCTTTGGAGATGACCATGAACGCTACAGTCCCCGGCGCCCTGCGCGCCGCATCCCCCGTATTCGTCGATCAGGCAGCAGCCTATATCGCAGCAAACTTCTTTGACAAACCGACGCTGGTGATTTCCCGTGATCGCGTCTCTGCGCAGTATGACGCGCTGCACGCGGGTCTGGGTGCTGCCCACATTCACTATGCCGTCAAAGCGAACCCCGCGCCGGAACTGATCCGCATGCTGGTCAAAAAAGGCTCCGGCTTTGATGCCGCCTCCCGCCAGGAAATCGAGCTTTGCCTCAGCCAGGGTGCGCGTCCGGAGAACATCTCTTTCGGCAATACCATTAAACGCGCCTCGGATATCGCATTCGCGGCAAGCGCCGGTGTGACCCTTTTCGCCGCCGACAGCGAAGCCGAGCTTGACAAAATCGCCCGCCACGCGCCGGGTGCCCGTGTTTATATCCGCCTGATTGTCGAAAACAGCCAGGCGGACTGGCCGCTCAGCCGCAAATTTGGCTGCGGCGCATCCATGCTCCCGTCGCTTCTCGATCATGCCGTGGCCGTGGGCCTGCAGCCCTATGGTCTGTCCTTCCATGTCGGGTCCCAGACCCGCGAAGCCGCGCACTGGAACCCGGTCCTGGATCAGGTCGCACCTTTGTGGCACGCCGCCCGTGCCGCCGGTCACGACCTGCAGCTTCTCAACATCGGCGGTGGTTTCCCCGCTTTTTACGGCCAGACGGTACAGGCGCCCCGCGCCTATGCTGCGGCTGTAATGGCGTCGGTCAAAGAGCGTTTCGGTGACGTCGCAGAAGTCATGGCGGAGCCCGGTCGCGGCATGGTCGCAGAAGCCGGTCACATCGTGGCCGAAGTGATGCTGGTGTCGAAAAAATCGGAAGACGATCTGCATCGCTGGGTATATCTCGACATCGGCCGTTTCTCCGGTCTTGCCGAGACCGAAGGCGAAGCGATCCGCTATCAGTTGGTGACCCGTCACGACGGCACAGAGACCGGCCCCTGCGTTCTGGCCGGCCCCTCCTGTGACAGTGCCGATATCCTCTATGAAAAACGCCCGGTGCAGCTGCCTCTGGCGCTGCGCGACGGCGACCGGATCGTGATCCGCAACTGTGGTGCTTATACATCGAGCTACAGTTCTGTCGGGTTCAACGGATTTCCACCGCTTGATGTAATCGTTCTGTAGCAACGAAGACATCGCCCTGGAAAAAAGAGCCGTCCACCTTGGGAGGGGTGGGCGGCTTGCTGCTTTCAGGGGCGCGCCGGCGCCTGCGGTGGGCGCGCCAGATGCCCCCGTTTGATCCAGACTTTTGCGCCCGTCGCCCCGGCTTCGACTTTCATCCGGGCGCCGCGCGGCAGTCGCAGCCATGACTGCACGCCAAATGTTTCGCCCTCTGCGGTAAAACCGGCCTCCAGCACCAGCAGTTCGAGCCCGTCCGGCGCCTCCAGGATCAGCGTGGTGTCCGCAGCCCATCGCTCGACAGAGACGTGTTCATGCTTGTCTTCATGAAGCTCCAGCCGCGTCACGCCCGGCGCGTCTGCGACCGGCGCATAGTCACCGGCACTCGTGTCCACGGCGAACTGTGTGCGGTCGTCCATGTCAAACTGCCAGAGTTTTACAAAGATCACGCAGCCGGCTTCAGACCCCGGCGTATGGCTGGTCGTCGGCGGGTTGCGCACATAGGTCCCGGCGGGGTAATCGCCGTGCTCATCCTGAAAAACACCCTCGAGCACGATAAACTCTTCGCCGCCCGTATGGGTGTGGGCGGAAAACCTGCTGCCGGGTGCGTAGCGCACAATTGATGTCGCGCGGGCAACCTCATCCCCGATCCTGTCGAGCATCCGCCGGTCAACCCCGGCCATGGGTGAGGGTGTCCAGTCCATATCTGCCGCATGCACAACGGCCCGGCGATGAAAGTCTGCATTGAGCTCCAAGCGGGTCTCCTTTTCTCTGCGAGTGCGCGGGGCGCCTCCCGGCCTCGATGCGATACGTATACACCGCCGCTTCACAGAGTACGATATGCCCGCCCCGGGTCAGATGCTGACGAAGCGTCACTTTTTACGAGTATAGTCTCTGCCGCGTCCTTAAAGTTTCGGTTTTCCGGCGCTTATCTGAACTTTTCCGCCGGTCCGGTCGTTAACATATTGCAACCGATGGAGAATGAATTTGGAGCCGGTTAAAATACTGATGGATCAGTTGCGATCCATCGCGAGATCCTCAATCGAAATCCTGCCGCAGATTGCTGTCGCACTTCTTGTGATTCTGGTGACCTGGGGCCTCGCCCGTCTGGGTCGCTATGTCCTCGGCAAAGTGATGGCGCGCACACGTCTGCGTGAAAGCCTCAAGAGCCTCTTTTCATTGCTGGTGTCGATCGCAATCTGGACCCTTGGTATAATGATAGCCGCAGTGATCCTCTTTCCCGGGCTGACCCCGGGCAGCATTCTTGCGGGCCTCGGCATCGGCTCTGTCGCCATCGGTTTTGCCTTTAAGGATGTCTTTGAGAATTTCCTTGCGGGGATCATCATTCTGTTCCGGCGCGAGATGCGCATCGGGGATCACATCGCCTGCGAAGGCATCGAAGGCAAGGTTGCTCAGATCGCCATCCGTGAAAGCCATATCCGGCAGACCGACGGACAGCTGGTTATCGTGCCAAACTCAATTCTGTTCAAAAACCCTCTGATCGTCCGCACCGACCAGGATGTCCGCCGCGTCACAGTGATCTGCGGTGTCGCATATGACGTGGATGTGGACGAGGCGCGCGGCGTGATAGAAAGCGCTGTTGAGACCTGCGAAACTGTTGTGCGCGATGGCAGACCTGTGCAGATTTTCGCTCAGGAATTTGCCTCTTCGTCGATCAACTTTGAAGTAACCTGGTGGACCGGTTCCACCCCGGTTGAGGTGCGCCGGTCGCGGGACGAGGTTGTATCTGCGGTCAAGCGGGCCCTTGACGATGCCGGTATTGAAATTCCGTTCCCGTACCGGACGCTGACGTTCAAAGAGCCTCTGCCGCTGCGCGGCGAGGCCGCACCGGAAACGTCAGAGGCCGAAACGTAAAGGTCACAAAGAGGTGCGCGCCCGCATTGCTGCAGTGATGGTGCCATCATCAAGGTAATCAAGCTCGCCGCCCACCGGAACGCCCTGCGCCAGCGACGTCAGCCGAACCTGCCCCTCAAGCTGGTCGGCAATGTAATGTGCGGTTGTCAGCCCGTCTATTGTGGCACTGAGCGCGAGAATGACCTCGGTAATATTCTCGGACGGAATGCGGTCGAGAAGGCGCGGAATGCGCAGCTCGTCAGGCCCCACCGCATCAAGTGCTGAAAGTGTGCCGCCAAGCACATGGTACCGGCCTTTGAATACGCCCGAGCGTTCCATCGCCCAGAGATCCGCCACATCGCTGACCACGCAAAGCTCTCCGGTGGCGCGTTTTTCCGATGTGCAGATGTCACAGATATCCGTGGTGCCGACATTCCCGCAGTTCAGACATTCCCGGGCCGTTTCCGCAACCGTGCGCAGGGTGTCGGCAAGAGGCATCAGCAAAAGGCTGCGTTTGCGGATCAGGTGCAGCACCGCACGCCGCGCCGATCGCGGACCGAGGCCGGGCAGCCGGGCCATCAGCTCAATGAGAGCATCGATGTCTTTTGTGCTGCTCAAAGCGTGCGCCTTTCAAAGGGGCCTGCACGGGAAACGACCGCAACCAACGGCGGGCATACCGGGAGGCGGAATAACCCGTCTCAGAAGGGCAGCTTCATGTCTGCCGGCAGGCCGAGGCCTTCGGTCAGTTTTGCCATCTCTTCCTGCGCGCGCCGGGACGCTTTCCCCTGCGCGTCTTTGATTGCGGCGAGGATGAGGTCTTCGACCACTTCTTTGTCGTCGCTGTTGAAAATCGACGGGTCGATGTCGAGGCCTTTCAGCTCGCCCTTGGCCGTGCAGGTGGCTTTCACGAGGCCGGCACCGGATTCGCCTTCGACCATGATGTTCTGCATATCTTCCTGCAGTTCGGCCATTTTGCCCTGCATTTCCTGGGCTTTCTTCATCATCCCGGCCATATCGCCGAGACCGCCTAAACCTTTGAACATCTGATCATCCTTTGTGAGACAGTTTGCATTTTATATGTGAAGGCGCGGGCCCGGAACAAGAGGATCAGCTGTCCTCAAAGGGGTCCCATTCGTCCTCGACCTCTGGCAGCGCTTCCTGACGGGCCGCTGCGGCAATGGCTTCGGGGGTGCGCACTGTGCCGATTTCAGCCTTGGGAAACTGCGCCAGAACGGCCTGCATCAGCGGATGTTGCCGGATCTGCTCTTCCATGGCGTACCGCGCGGCATTGCGCACCTCGTCGATCGTTTTCGCGCCGCCCTCGCTGACAACGGTCACCGCCCAGCGATTGCCGGTCCAGTTCTGCAGCCGCTGACCAAGGCGTTGCGCCAGGTCTCGCGGCGCGCGGTCGGTGGGCTGAAATTCGATACGCCCCGGCTGGTAGGTGACAAGGCGCAGGTCGGTTTCCACATCCACCAGGAGTTTTCCGTCTTTATTGGCGCGGATGAGTTCGACCACATGCTCAAAAGTCGGGAACCGCGCGAGCGCTGCATCGGCGTCCGCTGCAAGTGCCGTGGCGGGGCCGGCTCCCGATCCGCCGGACGCGCGCGGTGCTGTACTGACAGTGCCGGCAGGGGCAGCAGAACGCGACGCCGGTGCAGATGCCGCCGCAGCGCCACCCGATGCACCAGAGGGTCCGGGGGGCGG
>CBDUCB010000199.1:0-6442 GCA_965365545.1 uncultured Roseobacter sp.
GCAGGCCTCAGCCCGCGCCCCAACCTCAACTGGTACAACGCCTCCAAAGGCTGGATGATCACCGCCACCAAAACCATGGCGGTAGAGCTTGCCCCGCATGGGGTGCGCGTCAACGCGCTCTGCCCTGTAGCCGGTGAAACGCCGCTACTGCAATAATTCCTCGGCGAGGACCCACCCGAGCTGCGCGCAAAGTTTCTCGCGACAATCCCGCTGGGGCGCTTTTCCACGCCGCAGGATATGGGCAATGCCGCCTGTTTTCTCTGCTCGGACGAGGCCTCGATGATCACCGGCACCGCCATGGAAGTCGATGGAGGCCGCTGCATATGAAACCCGTCAACCTTGCCCGGAAACTGGCGCAGTTCTCCAGCCACTGGGATCCGCATGTGATCGCCGAATACAACGATAATGAGGTCATGGTCGTGCGCTTTCAGGGCGAATTTCCCTTTCATCTGCATGAGAACACAGATGACTTCTTTCTGGTTCTCGAAGGGGAAATGATCATGGATCTGGAAGATACGTCTCATCCCGTCGGCGCGGGCGAGCTTTTCATAGTGCCGCGTGGTGTGACCCACCGCCCCCGCGCAGAGGCCGAATGCAAAGTGCTGCTCATTGAGCCCAAAGGCGAGCCTAATACAGGCGATGCTGCCACCGCCGCGGCGAAACCGAGGATCTGATCCAGCGTGACTTTTCCGATTGAAAACGCACCGGCGCCCTGCCTGCCTCAAAGGGACCGCACCGGATGATGCGCCCCGGACCCCGCAATCTGATCACCGATGTGCCCGGTCTCAGGGTCGGCAATGCGCAGGATGATGCGCTGAAATCGGGCGTGACGGTCCTCACCGCGGACACGCCATTCACGGCCTCGGTGCATGTCATGGGCGGCGCGCCGGGCACGCGTGAAACTGATCTGCTGGCCCCCGATAAATCCGTGGCCGCCATTGATGCCCTGGTGCTCTCTGGTGGTTCTGCTTTCGGGCTTGATGCCTGCTCGGGTGTTGTCGCGGGGCTGCACGCCGTCGGACGCGGCTTTGCCGTGGGGTCTGCGCGGGTGCCGCTGGTGCCGGGTGCCATCCTCTTTGATCTGCTGAACGGCGGCGCCAAGGACTGGTCTGACAACCCCTATCCCGCCCTCGGGCGCGCCGCTCTGGAGGCCGCAGGCGAGGATTTCGATACCGGTACGGCCGGGGCCGGCACCGGCGCGCTTACCGCGATGCTCAAGGGCGGTCTGGGCTCGGCCTCACTGGTGCTGGACGACGGGCATACCGTGGGGGCGCTGGTCGCCGCAAATCCGCAGGGCGCTGTGACGACACCCGGCGAGCGTCACTTCTTTGCCGCCCCTTTCGAGATTGATGCTGAGTTCGGCGGGCTTGGCCCGGACCCTGCCACCGGCCTCGGGCGCGCGCTCAAAAGCCGCAAGGCGCAGGCATTTACGGCAGGCGCAAGCACCACCATCGCCATTGTCGCCACCTCGGCGCGGCTGAGCAAATCCGAGTGCCAGCGCATGGCCATCGCCGCGCATGACGGGATCGGGCGCGCCTGCGTGCCGGCACATTCTCCGATGGACGGTGATCTGGTTTTCGCCGTCTCACAGGGCGACGCGCCGGGCAATCTGCCGCTGATCGGACATGCGGCCTCGCTCTGCCTTGCACGCGCCATCGCGCGGGCAGTCTATGCCGCACGCGCCGCGCCGGGGGATCTTCTGCCCTGCTGGCAGGAGGTGAACGGCTAGCTGCGCTGGCTGGCCAGATCCACAATCTTGCGATCGCGGCCAAAGGCGCGCAGCACGGTCGCCACGATCCCTTCGGCGTCAACACCGGCATCGCGGTACATCTCCGCCGGGCTCGCCTGATCAATGAAACGGTCCGGCAGACACAGCGTGCGCAGTTTGCACCCGTGATCCAGCAGACCCTCGCCCGCCATCGCCTGCAGTACCATCGCGCCAAATCCGCCCTGCGCACCCTGTTCCACGGTGATGACCGCTGCATGGGTCTGCGCCAGTCGCGCAATCAGCTCCATATCCAGCGGCTTGGCAAAACGGGCATCGGCCACCGTGGCACTCAGCCCTTCGGCCTCCAGCATTGTGGCCGCAGCTTCGCAATCGCTCAGCACCGTGCCAAGCGACAGCAGCGCCACATCGCCGTGGCCCTCGCGGATCATCCGGCCCTTGCCGATCTCCAGCACCTCGCCACGTTCGGGCAGCGTGACACCGGTGCCATTGCCGCGCGGATACCGGAAAGCAACCGGGCCGCTGTCATGCGCGACCGCCGTGGCCACCATATGCATCAGTTCGGCCTCATCGGCGGCTGCCATCACCGTCATGCCGGGCAGTGCACCCAGATATCCGAGGTCGAAAGCACCCGCATGGGTCGCCCCGTCAGCGCCCACAAGACCCGCCCGGTCTATGGCAAAGCGCACCGGCAGCCCCTGAAGCGCCACATCATGCACCACCTGATCGTAACCGCGCTGTAAAAACGTCGAGTATATCGCACAGAAGGGTTTCAGCCCCGCCGCAGCCATTCCGGCGGCAAAGGGCACCCCGTGCTGCTCGGCAATGCCCACATCGAAAACCCGGCCCGGAAAGCGTTTGGCCATACGGTCCACACCCGTACCCCCCGGCATCGCCGCGGTGATCGCCACAATGCGCGGGTCGCGCGCGGCTTCATCGGTCAGCGTATCGCCGAAAACGCCGGTATAGGACGGCGCATTGGCCCGCGCTTTTGACTGCACCCCGGTGCCCACATCGAATTTGCTGACGCCGTGATATTTGTCGGCGGAGCCTTCGGCTGGCGCATAGCCCTTGCCCTTGACCGTACAGCAGTGGATCAGCACCGGCCCGGTCGCCCGTGTTTTCGCGGCGCGCAGCACACTCAGCAACTGGCCCATATCGTGCCCGTCGATGGGGCCGATATAGTCAAAGCCAAGCTCTTCAAAGAAAGTGCCACGGCTTTCCAGCCCGGTGACCATTTCGCGGGCGCGGCGTGCACCCTCGCGCACCGGCTTCGGAGCCAGCTGTTCCATACCCTCGGCCATGGCGACAAGCCCGCCAAAGGGGCCCTTGCGGCTGAGATCCGAGAGCGAGGAGAGATAAGACGACATTGCGCCCACGGGCGGCGCGATGCTCATTTCATTGTCGTTCAGGATGACAAACATCCGCCGCCCTTCAGCACCGGCGTTATTGAGCGCCTCATACGCCATGCCGGCGCTGATTGATCCGTCACCGATCACCGCGACCGCATCGCCCGTGGGCAAGCCCATGTCGCGGCCCACGGTGAAACCCAGAGCCGCCGAGATTGATGTGCTGGAATGGGCCGCGCCAAAGGGGTCGTATTCGCTCTCGCTGCGCTTTGTAAATCCGCTGATCCCGCCGCCCTGGCGCAGCGTGCCCATCCGGTCGCGCCGCCCGGTCAGGATCTTGTGTGGATAGCACTGATGGCCCACGTCCCAGATCAGCTTGTCACGCGGCGTGTCGAACACCGCATGGATCGCCACGCTGAGTTCCACGACCCCGAGGCTTGACCCCAGATGCCCGCCGGTCTGGCTGACAGCGCCAACAACCTCCTGGCGCAGCTCATCTGCGAGCGTTCTCAGATCGGGGTCTGAAAGGCCGCGCAGATCGGCGGGGCCGGCCACGCGGTCAAGCACGGGTGTCAGGGATCGGGTCATGGCGCACATCTCCTTTGCGGGACCTTCCGGGGGGCGTCTTGCCAGCGCCCGTATCCGGTGTCCGGAATGAAAAAGGGGTCGCACCGGGTCTTATACCGCTGCGACCCCGGGTTCCTGTAGCCAACAGGAAGGGAACCGGGGTGTTGAGCCCCGTGCCCGGATCAAGGAAGCCGATGATCCGTGCCTGGCGAAACGGGGGCGACCCTGCGGGGGCCGCCCGGCCGCTTATTCGTAAACCGGCGCCTCGCTGGTCGCGAGCTCGGGCCAGTCGGCGATCACGTTCATGCCCTGAAGCGGACGCTGATAGCCTTTGTGACAGGTTTTGCAGGCCGCTTTGGGCGCATCGCCATAGATCGGGCCAAGCCGGTCTTCGGGATACTCCGCTTCAAGCGGGATCAGATATTCCTGATTAAGTTCGATCACCATCTGACGTCCCAGCAGAGCCGTGGCCCACTGTGGTGTCACCTGACCGGGGTCATAGAAGGCGCGGCTGTTGTGACAGAACACGCAGTTCACCCCGAGGCTGTTGGAGAAATAATTCATCAGCGAATAGGTCTGTTCGGTTTTCTGGATCGAGGCATTGTCGATGCCCGGCACCCCTTCTTCACGGCTCTCCAGAGCGTGTACATTTACCGGCTCATAGTCGGTCAGATACACTTCCAGCGCATTGGAGGGCAGCGAGGTCGCCTGGCTCACGGATGTGGCGCGGTTCTGTACCGATGCCCATCCGCCTGCCGCCTCATTGACCGGGCTGATGTTGAACCAGATCTCCGAGGGCACGTTTTCGCCGCGGTGGCAGGAATAACAGTTCACACCGACCTCCCCGACCGCATTGACGTGACCGCCCCAGTTTTCGTTGATGTTCTGCGTCATCTGGATCATCCGGCGGGAGACGACCTTGGTGTAAAGGTTATCCTCGCCATAGGTCTCCGGATCACCGTCGCCATGGCAGTACGCACATCCCTCGTCGGGTGATACCCACTGGGTCATGGCGGCCATGACCCGGTTGAAGTTGTCCTCTGTCAGATCGCCCAGCACCTGGACGTTCTGATAGATGTCCTTTGCCAGATCCTCTCCGCCTTCCGGGATATAAGGCTCTTCTGTGTAGTAGGCCTCTATCGTGGGGTCAGCATCGAGCCGGTCCATATTGAACTCAGGGACCGACATGCCGGTGCCGCGGGGCCCGGTCTGCAGACTGGCTGTCTGCGCCGGGTTACCCCATGTCACCACGATGGCGGCGGCAAAGACCGCCCCTCCGAGCACACCGATCAGGATCGCGGGACCAAAGACATTTGTCGGGTTGTCCTGGTTCCATTTGTTAAACCACTTAGGCAGCATGATCAGTTCTCCTTCCCGATAAAGGCTTCGTAAGAACCGTAGTCTGCGTAGCCATATGATCCGTCATACAACGGCGCAAAGTTGTGCTCCTGCGCCCAGATGAACCAGTTATCGACAACCGTGCCGGTCAGCAGGATCCCGATACCGCCCGTAATGGGGGTGAGGACTGCGAACCACCAGGCCCAGCGGTGGATACCTTCCATGGTGGCGTTAAAGCCCATGGTCCAGCGCCAGAAGAGAGCCGCACGTTCGGTCGCTGTTCCGCGGTCATAAATCTGTTCCAGCTCGCGGTCGCCGCCGTAACGGGTTACCGCCAGAATGGTCCCGCCATGCATACAGAAGAGCAGGACAGAGCCATAAAGGAACACAATCGAAAGACAGTGGAACGGGTTGTAGTAGAGGTTGCCGTAGCGGATCGAGAACGCCGTGGTCCAGTCGAGGTGCGGGAAGATCCCGTAAGGCACCGCTTCCGACCAGGACCCCATCAGGACCGGGCGGAAAAGACCCAGCACGAGGAAGAGCCAGACCGCAGCCGCAAAGCCCCAGAAGATGTGTTTGCCCATCTTGTGCTGTTGCGCCAGCAGATAGGCCCGCAGCAGCCAGGTCATCACTGAGACCAGCAGAAAGAAGCTGGCGATGATGTACCAGCCGCCCTCATCAAGCGGTGGCATAGACAGACCGTACTCCGGCGAGGGTGGCTCAAGCGCAAGCCAGAAAAGCTGCCGGATGAACTGCGGGATCGAATAGCCGACCTGCGCCAGCATGTTGAACCCCACGATGAAGAACCAGGCCAGACCGGTGGCAAAGGCCACCATTGAGGTCCAGCCCCAGTAGTAGGGACCGATCTGGCCGTTACCGATCAGGCCGGCAAGGGTATTGAACCGCGGTCTGCCGACCCGCTCTTCCATCATGTTGTTGCCGGTGTCGTCCATGCCCATCTCGGGCGTGCCCTGCACCTGCACCTGGGTGAAGATATTCTGATACTCAGGAAACATCATGATCACATTCCTCCCACGGCTATGGGTTCACCCCAGATCGGCAGATCAAGCCACCAGTTCCACCACTCGGGCCAGCCCGCGGTCCAGACCGGACCGGAGATGATGATACAGACCGCCGAGAAGAACACCGCGTTGATCGCCAGCAGATAGCCAAGGCGGTGAATGCCCAGTGTGCCGATCGAATAGCCGATGAAATCCCGGAAGAACGTATCTTCGTGATCGGGTGTCTTGGCCTCTTCACCCTTTTCAGGGTTGGCAGCTGACAGGATCAGGCCACCATGCAGCGCCAGCGCCAGTGTGGTGGTGAAAAAGAGCGTCACCGCCAGCATATGCGCCGGGTTGTAGTGGAAGTGCAGATAGGCGTAGCCGGTGTTGCTCACCCAGTCGAGGTGGCTGAAGATCCCGTAGGGAAATCCGTGCCCCCAGGCGCCCATCAGCAGCGG
>CBDUCB010000200.1:0-6394 GCA_965365545.1 uncultured Roseobacter sp.
CTTGCCGGGTGCCGGTTGCTGGCCAGCGACAGCGTGGTTGTGCTGCTCCGCGACCGGGACGCGCTCGTGCCTGCAGCAGGGGTCCAGCATGGCAGGACAATGACGAGCCTGTCGCAGAACAGGATACCGGTTGAAACGGACCGCAACTTTCCGTCGCAGGTCGTGCAATCGTGCAAAATGGTTCATATCCCCGATTACCGGGAGGCGGACCTGCTGCCGCATGAGGTCGATACATTTAAGAAATTCAACCTGAAATCGGTTCTCTACCTGCCGTTGATGCGCGAAGGCGACTGCGCTGGCGTTCTGATTTTCTCGCGCACCGAAGAGATCCGCGCCTTTACCGAAGATGAGATCAGTCTGGGTAATTCGTTCTGTGATCAGGCGGTGATCGCCATCGAGAACGTGCGCCTGTTCCGGGAGACCGAGGCCGCCCTTGCCCGCCAGACGGCCAGCGCCGACATTCTGCGGATCATCAGTGAAGCGCAGTCGGATCTTGCGCCGGTTTTTGATGCTATTCTGAGCCGGGCAGCACAGCTTTGTGACGCGCCGATGGCCAGCCTGAACATTGTCAACGAAGAGCGGACCCACGCCGATCTTGTGGCGCACTGGGGAGACGAGCTTGATGCGCTGGAAGTGGGCAGGACCCAGTGGCCAATGAAACGCGGATTATCGATCGCGGACAGTATTCTTGACAGAAAACCAATCCATTTTCACGACCTCAAAGACACTGATGCGTATCGCAACGGTGAAGAGATACGGCGGATGTCGGTTGACAAAGAGGGGGTCCGCACGTTCCTTACGATCCCCTTGATCCATAACAATGTCGGTCTTGGCAACCTCGCTCTTTACAAGCGCGAGGTGAAACCTTTCAGCGACGAGGACATAGCCCTGCTGGAGAGTTTTTCCGATCAGGCGGTGATCGCGATCCGGAATGCAAAGATTTTTGAGGAGAACCAGACTGCCCTCGCGCGCCAGACCGCGAGCGTTGATGTGCTGCGGGTAATCAGCTCGTCACCCAATGACGTGACACCTGTCTTTGATGAGATCGTACAGGCCGCCGTCAGACTGATTTCCTGCGACAGGGCGGTTGTCCTGCGGGCGGATGAAAAAGAGCTCTGGCAGGCTGCGGTGGCTGACACCGAGGGGCTCAGAAAGAACTTTTCTACGGAGCGTCACAGGATTGATCCGGATGATAACCTGCCGTCGCGTGCGCTGCTCGCGCGCGAGATCCAGCATATTCCGGACTGGAACACCGCAGATCTTCCGGAAAAAGACGTGCGGATTCAAAAGGAAAGCGGATATCAGTCATCGCTGATTGTGCCGCTGTTGCGGGGCGACGAAGCGGTGGGGATGCTGAGTTTCATCCGGATGGAAAGGAAAGCCTTCAGCCGCGACGAGATCGCCCTTGCGCAGTCCTTCGGGGATCAGGCGGTGATCGCCATCGAAAACGTGCGGCTCTTTCAGGAAGCCGAAGACGCCCGCGCCGCCGCTGAGGCGGCCAATGAGGCCAAAAGTGCTTTCCTTGCCACTATGAGCCACGAAATCCGGACGCCGATGAACGCCGTGATCGGGATGAGCGGTCTGCTGATGGACACGGACCTCAACGATGAGCAGGCCGACTATGCCCGCACAATCCGCGACAGCGGCGATGCGCTGCTGGGCATCATCAATGAAATCCTCGATTTCTCCAAGATCGAGGCCGGGCAGATGGACATCGAAAAGCACCCCTTTGATCTGCGCGAATGTGTCGAATCCGCGCTCGATCTGGTGGCGGGACGGGCGGCGGAAAAACATCTCGATATCGCTTATATCCTCGATGAAAGCGTGCCGGCGGCTATCAGCACTGATCTCACCCGGTTGCGTCAGATCCTGCTCAACCTTTTGTCCAATGCGGTGAAATTCACCCATTCCGGTGAGGTTGTCGTCAGCGTGTCAGCCGCAGAAGCAAAGCCGGACGCACCTGTAAAACTGAGCTTTGAGGTGCGCGACACAGGCATCGGGCTCACGGAGAAGGGCATGAGCCGGCTTTTCCAGTCATTCAGCCAGGCGGACAGCTCTACGACCCGCAAATACGGTGGCACCGGCCTCGGGCTCGCCATCTCAAAACGTCTCGCGGAACTTATGGGCGGCACTATGGAAGCCAGGAGCGAAGGCGAGGGCAAGGGCTCCGTTTTCCGTTTCACGATCCTTGCGGACCGCGCGCAGCTGCCCGGCAAAAAGACCCGGCGTCTCTCCGGCACCCAGGCTGAGCTTGAAGGCAAACGCCTGCTGGTGGTCGATGACAATGCCACCAACCTCAAAATCCTGTCGCTGCAGACGGGCAAGTGGGGCATGCATACCCGCGCGGAAGATCATCCGGAACCGGCGATCAAAGCACTGAAGGATGAGGCGTTCGACCTCGCGATCCTGGATATGCACATGCCGGATATGGACGGTCTGGAGCTCGCGCGGCGCATGCGCAAAATGCGCCCCGGGATGCCGCTGGTGCTCTTCAGTTCGCTGGGGCTGCGCGACGTGGAAACCGAGGAGGCGCTTTTCGACGCCTATCTCGCTAAACCGCTGCGACAGTCACATCTGTTCGACACGCTGATCACGCTGCTGACCCCGAAAGAAACTCTGGTCACCCGCAGGCCCGAAGACAAAAAGCCCGCGACCGACCCTGAGATGGCAGCGCGTCACCCGCTCCGCATCCTGCTGGCGGAAGACAATCTGGTGAACCAGAAACTGGCCATCCGCCTGCTGGAACAGATGGGGTACCGCGCGGACCTTGCCAGCAACGGGGTTGAGGCGCTGCAAAGCGTGGCGCGCCAGACCTATGACGTGGTGCTGATGGACGTGCAGATGCCCGAAATGGACGGGCTGGAGGCCGCCCGCCGGATTACGTCGGAAGCCGCCCGCGACGCGCGACCGAAGATTATCGCGATGACCGCCAATGCCATGCAGGGCGACCGCGAAATGTGCCTGGAGGCCGGCATGGATGACTATATTGCCAAACCCATCCGGGTGGACAGGCTGATCACGGCGCTGATGGATGTGCCCCAGAGAGACAGGAAATCCCATGACTGAAAGCCCCGTTGACGAGGCCGTTCTGCGCGAACTGGAAGAGGCGACAGGCGCTGATTTCGTGGCCGAACTTGTCGCAACGTTTCTGGAGGAGGCGCCGGCGATGATCGCAGACCTCAGCACGGCGGCCGGTGCCGGGGACGGCGAGGCGTTTCGCCGTGCCGCGCATTCGCTGAAGTCCAACGCCAGCACTTTTGGCGCCACGACCCTGTCGGACCAGGCACGCGCACTTGAACTCGGTGGCCTGCCTGAGGACGCAGACGCGCGCGACGACGCGATCAGCGCGGTGAAGGCCGGCTATGACCTGGCTGCTGCGCATCTGCGGGATCTGACGGATGGCTGATCCCGGCGGGCACCTGCTGATTGTCGACGACAACAAGGTCAACCGACTGTTGCTGTCGCGCAGTGTGGAACTGCTGGGCCACAAAGCCTCTGTCGCCGAGAACGGCCGGATCGCCATGGAACGGCTGCAGCAGGAAAGCTTTGATCTGATGCTGCTGGACATAGAGATGCCGGAGATGGACGGCTTTGAAGTTCTGGCCGCGATCAAAGAGGATGCAAAGCTCAGAGACCTGCCGGTGATTGTGACCTCTTCGGTGGAAGGGATTGAAAACATTGTCAGATGTATCGAGCTTGGCGCGGAGGATTATCTCGCCAAGCCGGTTAATAAAACTCTGTTGGGTGCCCGGCTCTCGTCGGGCCTCGAAAAAAAGCGTCTGCGCGACGAGCAGAAACGGCTGCTCAAACGTTTCGCCACCAGCGAAGTCGCCGACGATCTGCAGGCCTCGGGCTTTGCCATCGGCGGCAGCCGTGTCCGGGCCTCGGTACTTTTCTGCGATATTCGCGGCTTTACCAGCCTCTCCGAAGACCAGTCACCCGAAGAGACCATCGAGCTTCTGAATGTCTATTATACCCTGATGTTCGAGGCCATCGGCAGCCATGGTGGTATCGTCACGCTGATGATCGGTGACGGGCTGATGGCGGTTTTCGGCGCGCCGCAACCCTTGGAAAACCCGGCCGCGAGCGCCGTTTTGGCGGCACAGGACATGCTCGCCATGATGGGGCAGTTCAACGAGGAACGCCGCGCTGACGGGCGCCCTGTCATCGGGCTGGGCGTTGGCATCGCCACGGGCGAGGTGGTCGCGGGCTATGCGGGCACCGACCAGCGCGCGACCTATACCTGCATCGGATCGACGGTGAACCTGGCCGCACGGCTTGAGGCCCATACCAAAGTGCTGAGCCGTGAAATACTCATTGACGCGGAAACCCTCGCAGCGCTCGGCGACGGTTTTGACACCGAAGAACATGCCGGCGTGACGCTGAAAGGTTTCTCCGGATCGCTCACCGTCTGTTCGGTTACCTGAGCGTCCCGGGTTCAGACGGGCGGTTTCAGCCCGCGCAGCTTAGCAACCCGTCTACATCGAGAAGCGTCTCGATATGGTCGGCCAGCGCGTCGAGCGTCTGTTCAACGCCCGCCGCATAGGAAAAATCTGTGCCGGTGATCCCCTGGGTGTTCAGAAAGGCCTGGCGGAAGGCATCGTTCGAGAACATGCCGTGCAGATAGCTGCCGGCAACGCGCCCGTCTGCGCAAACAGCCCCCTCCGGGGTGCCGCCCACACGGGCGAAAGGGCGCGCGCGATCCGGCCCCTCCGAGCGCCCGATGTGGATCTCATACCCTGAAAATTCCGTGCCCGTTCCTGCATGTATGGCCCGCACTTCGGTGAGGCTTTTGTCACCGGTCATCACCGTTTCAATGTCCAGCAACCCAAGGCCCGGGGTGCTGCCAGCGACGCCTTCGATGCCCTCGGGGTCCGAGATCACACGGCCAAGCATCTGATACCCTCCGCAGATCCCAAGGATCCGTCCGCCCCGACGATAATGCGCAAGAATATCCGTGTCCCAGCCCTGTGCCCGCAGAAAGGCAATATCTCCGCGCGTGGATTTGCTGCCGGGGATGATCACCAGATCGGTATCAGCCGGCAGCGCCTCTCCCGGGCTGAGCATGCTGACCCGCAGAGCCGGATCCTGCTGCAGCGGGTCCAGATCGTCGAAATTAGCAATCCGCGACAGCCGCAGGCAAACGATGTGCGCCCCCGCACCTGAGGGCGCCCGGACGATGTCGAGTGCATCTTCGGCAGGCAGGCGCCAGGCCCCGGCAAACCAGGGCAGCACGCCGAACCCCGGCCAGCCTGTGTGTTCTTCAATCAGCCGGTAGCCTTCATCAAAGAGTGCAGGATCACCGCGGAACTTATTGATTATAAATCCCTTAATCAAACTCTCGTCATCAGGGCTGATGACGGCCTGCGTTCCGGCGATCTGCGCAATTACACCGCCCCGGTCGATATCTCCGCAGAGCACAACCGGCACGCCGGCAGCTTCCGCAAAGCCCATATTGGCGATGTCGCCGGCGCGCAGGTTCACCTCTGCGGGACTTCCCGCACCCTCGACCAGCACCAGATCGTGGCGCGCGCGCAACCGGTTGAAGCTTTCCAGCACCGGGACCATCAGATCAGGTTTCAGGGCGGCGTATTCGCGGGCCTTCACAGTCGTCAGGCGCTTGCCCTGCACAACCACCTGCGAGCCCGTGTCGGTTTCCGGTTTCAGCAGGACAGGATTCATATCCGTGTGCGGAGCGAGCCCGCAGGCCAGAGCCTGAAGCGCCTGAGCCCGCCCGATCTCACCCCCGTCCGTGGTCACCGCGGCGTTGTTTGACATGTTCTGTGGCTTGAAAGGTGCCACCGACAGACCGCGCCGCCGCGCCGCACGGCACAGCCCCGCCACCAGCATGGACTTTCCGACATTCGAGCCGGTGCCCTGGAGCATCAGGGCAGGGCTCAGAGTTCGACGCCCTTTTGCGCTTTGACGCCGTCCCGGAAGGGGTGTTTTATCAGCGTCATTTCGGTCACCAGATCGGCCGCTTCGATAAGTTCGGGCTTTGCGTTGCGCCCGGTCAGGCAGACATGTGTCATGCGCGGCTTTTCATGCAGCAGGAAATCGACCACCTCGTCGATGTCGATGTAATCATAGCGCAGGGCGATGTTGATCTCATCAAGCATGACGAACTGAATGTCCGGATCAAGGATCTGTTCTTTGGCGATGGTCCAGCCGTTCTGCGCGGCCGCGATATCCCGCTCGCGGTCCTGTGTCTCCCAGGTGAACCCTTCGCCTGATACGAAAAAGCGGCACTCTTTCGCGTGGCGCTCGCGCAGAAAGGTTTTCTCGCCCGTTTCCCAGTTGCCCTTGATGAACTGCACCACCGCGCAGGGCATCCCGTGTGCGATGCAGCGCATGATCATCCCGAAGCCCGAGGAGGATTTGCCCTTGCCCGGAC
>CBDUCB010000201.1:0-6371 GCA_965365545.1 uncultured Roseobacter sp.
GCTGCAGCGCTTGCCGCGATTGATGCGCTGGAAAACGAAGGCCTTCTGGACCGGTCGCTGGAGCTCGGAGCGCATTTCCGCACCCGTTTTGCCGAGATTGGTGCACGCACAGCGCCCTGGCGCATGTGGGACATCCGTGGTCTTGGCGCCATGCTCGCCGTTGAGTTTGTCACCGATTTCGAGACGGCAGCACCCGACGGGGCGCTGGTCAAATCGATCTGCGCACATGCGCTCAAGCGCGGCCTGATCCTGCTGGGCTGTGGCATGCACGGCAACGCCCTGCGCATCATGGTGCCACTGACAGCATCGGACGAAATCATCGAAGAAGGTCTGGGCATCTTTGAAGCCGCCCTTGCCGACGCGGTCGCAGAACAGGGCGTATAACCCGCTTCTGAACGACACACATCTGAACGGGCGCGGACATTCCGCGCCCGTTTTTGTCATCCGGCCAGCGGCTTCAGTGTGATATTATGGGGAACGTCACAGGAGGACGCCCCCATGATCATGCGCATTTTTCAGGTCGTAACCCGCCCGGGCAAAGAGGCTGCTTTTGCACGGTTTTTCCACGAAACAGCAATCCCGCTGATGCAGCAGACCAAAGGTCTCGTGACCGTTCTGCCCGGTGCCGCACGGCCGGACAGCCCGCGTAACTTCAGCTTTGTGATGGTCTGGAAAGACCTTGATGCGCTGCGGGACTTTGTTGGCCCGGACTATCAGACCCCGCATATCGATCCGGCCGAGGAAGCTCTGGTCGAAAGCAGATCACTGCAGCACTATGATCTCGTTACAGACTGAATTCAGAGCGACGGTGGTTTGAAGCTTGCGGCACTCGCACGCGCCCAGCGTTTGCGGTAATCGCCGCCAACGTCGCTCTGATTATCAAAGAGGAACCCCTCGGGCAGATAGGGATAGGCGTCGCTGCCTTCGGCCATTTCCTTGTCACCGAGCCGGACCATCAGGTGCTGCGGCATGAAATCTCCCGGGTGTGAGAGGCCGGCCGCACCGGTCATTTCACCCAGAGCCTTGAGCGTGTTGCGGTGGAACCGCGCAACCCTTTCGGATTTTGAGCCGACATCGAGCGCGCGGGCACGCATCGGGTCCTGTGTGGCGACGCCGACAGGACAGTGATTGGTGTGACAGGCCTGGGCCTGAATGCAGCCGATGGCAAACATAAAACCGCGCGCTGAATTGCACCAGTCGGCTCCGAGAGCCAGGCAGCGGGCAATGTCAAAAGACGAGACAACTTTACCCGCCGCGCCGATTTTGATTTCGCCGCGCAATCCGGCACCCCGCAGGGTGTTGTGCACAAAGGTGAGACCTTCGACGAGCGGCATGCCGATGTGGTTGGAAAACTCAACAGGGGCCGCGCCTGTGCCGCCTTCGGTGCCATCGACCACGATGAAATCGGGCGCGATGCCAGTCTCCAGCATTGCTTTGACGATACACATGAATTCCCGCCGGTGCCCGATGCAAAGCTTGAACCCGACCGGTTTACCGCCCGACAGATCCCGCATTCGACCGACAAATTCCATCATTTCGACAGGCGTGGAAAAGGCGGAATGTGCCGCAGGCGAGACACAGTCCTCGCCCATCGGGATGCCACGTGCTTCGGCAATCTCAGGCGTGATTTTTGACGCAGGCAGCATGCCACCGTGGCCGGGCTTGGCGCCCTGGCTGAGTTTGAGCTCTATCATTTTCACCTGATCGAGCGTGGCCGTGGCGCGAAACTTGTCCTCATCAAAGCTGCCGTCGGCGGCGCGGGCCCCGAAATAGCCGGATGCGACCTGGTATATAAGGTCACCGCCGCCGGCTTTGTGATATCGGCTCACGGAGCCCTCGCCGGTATCATGGGCAAATCCGCCTGCTTTTGCGCCGGTGTTCAGCGCCTCGATCGCATTAGCTGACAGCGATCCGAAGCTCATTGCAGAGATATTCAGAAGCGACGCCGAATAGGGCTGTTTGCAGTCCTTCCCGCCAATTTTCACACGAAAATCAGTGTCTTCCAGTTCCACCGGGGAGACCGAATGTGTGACCCAGGCATAGCCTGCATCGTAAACGCGCATCCGGGTGCCAAACGGGCGTTTGTCTTCCTGACCCTTGGCGCGCTGATAGACAAGGCTGCGCGCGTCACGGCTGAACGGTTCTTCGTCCTGATCGCTTTCAATCAGATACTGGCGGATTTCCGGGCGGATACCCTCAAAGAGGAACCGCATGTGTCCCAGCACCGGGTAATTGCGCAGGATAGAATGCCCTGGTTGTCGTATGTCATGAACCCCGAGGATCGAAAGCCAGGCAAATGCAGCAAAGGGAATAAGCAGCCACCATGTCCAGATCAGCGCGGCAAGAAGTGAGATAACGGCAAGGATTATGACCCCTGCGAGAGGTGCGAAACGGGTCATCGAGCTGAGGTCAGTCATCAGGTCTCCGGTATTCTGAGTGAGGCCTGTGTCCCCGGTCTGCCAATGCGCAGCCCCTGAGCAAATTGGCGATAAATTAAACGTACGGTAATGATTATGCATCTTCGGGTCCCGCGCAAGCGCTGATGCGCCGGGCCCGGGGAAAAGCGCAGTCTTCCGGCCTGCAGGGACGGATGCACCATAGTGCTTGATCAGCCCGGGAAACCCGCATACCATCCGGAAAAAGACACAGAATGGCGCGGTAACAAGGGTGCTGAACGGAACAACAGATCGCATCTGCAGTGGTTCCGGAACGGGGAGAATCGCAGAGGTTACGGCGCAGACGGCGGGTCGCATAGCGGGTCAGTCAAAGGTATCAGTGCCCGGAACCGCGTGCAAAAATCAGGGAGGCGAGACGATACTGTTTAATTTATTCTTCACTTCAATTGCCTTTCGCGCCGGCAGGGTCGCCCGACTGTGACTGTTTTTCACCCATCCGGCCGGATCAGGCAAAGAAATGCACCGCAGCGTAACGTCAGTGGTTTCAACCTCCCCCGAACAGGCATAAAAGCCGGGTCGCGCAGAGTTTTTGCGGGCCTGACCAGGTCCCTCTGTCGCGACGGAGAGATTTGACATGACCCCATTCGCCATTGCCGGCGTGCAGATGTATGTGAACGCACTGCAGTCCAACGTCGAAGGCATGATCCAGCGCCTTGATGTTCTGATGGCCCGTTTTCCCTGGACCCAGATGGTGCTGTTCTCGGAACTGGCGCCTTACGGCCCGCTCGACCGGTTCGCACAGCCGCCGCAGAACGAGGCACTTGACCGTTTCTGCGAAGCCGCGCGCAAACACCGGGTCTGGCTGATCCCGGGCTCGATGTTCCTGCGTGATCCCGAAACCGGTCTGATCTTCAACACATCCGTGGTGATTAATCCGGAGGGAGAGATCATCCGGCGGTATTCCAAAATGTTCCCGTTCCGGCCTTATGAAACAGGGATCGCTGCGGGCACGGACTTCTGTGTCTTTGATGTGCCCGAAGTGGGCCGGTTCGGCCTTTCGATCTGCTACGATATCTGGTTCCCGGAAACCACGCGCCAGATCACGGCGCAGGGCGTCGAGGTGTTGCTGCACCCGGTGCTGACCGGCACCACCGACCGGGATGCAGAGCTTGCGATCGCGCGGGCGACGGCGGCACAGTTCCAGTGCTATGTAATTGACGTCAACGGTCTCGGAGCCGGCGGTGTTGGCAAATCGCTGGTGGTGGACCCGTCAGCGCATGTGCTGCACCAGTCCGCGGGACAGGAAGATATGTTCCCCATCGAGGTCGATCTGTCGATGGTCCGGCGCCAGCGCGAAACCGGCATGAAGGGGCTGGGCCAGGTTCTGAAAAGCTTCCGCGACCGGTCGGTGGATTTCTCGGTTTATGACCGCAACAGCGGCACAGATGCATATCTGAAATCGCTCGGACCGCTTGAAATACCTCAGCAGGGCAACCGCGCCGGTCTGCACGTGGATATGCCGGGACAGAAAATCCAGGAAGTGCCGGCATATAAGGGAATGGCACTCGACGCTGTGGCGGCCTTTGCGCACCATGAGACACCGGATCCCGCGGCGGCGGAACCTGCGGGGGAGGCCGCGGCGGCGCTGTCACCCTCACCGGGAACGAAGAACGAAAAACAATCCAGCGGGTAAATCAGCCATTGCACCGGGCAGCAATGTGCTGTCCGGTTTGCATCGGCGACCCCGCGCAACGGAGAACGACTGATGCATGCGATGAATGACTATTCCTCGGCGATACAACTGCGCTCAGACAGATGGAGCGCCCTGCGCGAGGCCACCGGCGCCCTGACGCGCAATCCGACGGCCAAACAGCAGACGGCCCTGCGCAAGAAAACCAGCCAGCTTTTCGACAGTCTCGCGGTGATCGAGCCCTACTGGGCGTTTCCCGGCATGGCCGCCTTTGACCACATGCGCCGCCAGTTCGAGCACAATGCGCATGAGGAACTGGCTTTCAGCGTCGGGCGCGTCACACGGGCGCTGACCACCGGGGCGTACAGACGCCGGCATATCCCTCTTGATCGCGACAGCATCGAAGCAGAAGAACTGGACGACGAAGCGCTTTTGTCACCCGAAGCGCGGGCGCTGACCAAACCGTATTTCGAAGTGCTGATTGTCGATAACGTGAATGAGTATCAGGAACGCTGGCTGCGCAACAACGTCAGCAAGATGCGGCGTCCCGAAGACCCCTTTGTCTATGAAGCGCTTGTTGTGCCCAGTCTCGAAGATGCGCTTGTCGCCGTCCTCTTCAATCACAACATCCAGGCCATCGTGGTGCGCCCCGGTCTGGTGCTGAAGTCACGCATGGACCAGCAGATCGTGCAGCGGTTCCTGAACCGTGCCGGTGATCAGGAAGAAATCGACAACATGCAGCCCGAAGACTATGGCCCGGAGCTGTGCCGCCTCGTGGCCAAAGTGCGTCCCGAGCTGGATGCTTATCTGGTCACGGAACGGTCGGTGGAAGACATCGCCGGTCTTGATCTGGGGATCTGCCGCCGGGTGTTCTACAACCAGGAAGACTTCATGGAGCTGCACCTGAACATCCTGCGCGGCGTTCAGGCCCGGAATAAAACGCCGTTCTTCACTGCGCTCGTCGAATATTCCAAACAGCCGACCGGCGTTTTCCACGCCATGCCCATCAGCCGCGGCAAATCCATCTCGCGCAGCCACTGGATTCAGGACATGGGCGCATTTTACGGGCCCAACATCTTTCTTGCGGAGACATCGGCGACCTCGGGCGGTCTTGACAGTCTTTTGGAACCGCACGGTCCCATTAAGGAAGCTCAGGAGCTCGCGTCACGCGCATTCGGCTCTAAACAGACGTTTTTCGCGACCAACGGCACCTCGACCTGTAACAAGATTGTCGTTCAGGCACTGGTGCGCCCGGGCGATATCGTGCTTGTAGACCGCGATTGTCATAAATCGCATCACTACGGCATGGTGCTCGCAGGCGCTCAGGTCTGTTATCTCGACAGCTATCCGCTTGATGAATACTCGATGTACGGGGCAGTGCCTCTGAAGGAAATCAAGCACCAGCTTCTCAAACTCAAAGCCGAAGGCAAGCTTGATAAGGTCCGCATGTTGCTGCTCACCAACTGTACCTTTGACGGTCTGGTTTATAACGTCGAGCGGGTGATGGAAGAGTGTCTGGCGATCAAGCCCGATCTGATCTTTTTGTGGGACGAAGCATGGTTTGCCTTTGCCAGGTTCAACCCGACCTATCGCCAGCGGACCGCAATGACGGCCGCCAATACGTTGCGCGCACGCTTTCGCACCGACGCCCATAAGCGTCTCTATGAAGCACAGCAGACCCGTCTGGAAGACGCCGATGATGAAAAGCTGCTGAACACGCGCCTCATCCCGCCACCACATGCGCGGGTCAGGGCCTATGCCACGCAATCGACCCACAAAACGCTGACATCGCTGCGCCAGGGCTCGATGATCCACGTCAATGATCAGGACTTCAAAGGCGAGGTCGAACAGTCCTTCCACGAAGCCTATATGACTCACACATCGACCTCGCCGAACTATCAGATCATCGCGAGCCTTGATGTCGGGCGGCGGCAGGTGGAGCTTGAAGGCTACGAGTTCGTGCAGCGCCAGATCGAGGCGGCACTTTCAATGCGGCGCGCGATCATGACCCACCCGCTGCTGCAGAAATACTTCCGCGTGCTGACGGCGGGCGACATGATCCCCGCCAAATACCGCCAGAGCGGCATCTCGAGTTATTATGATGCCGAACAGGGCTGGACCGATATGTGGGACAGCTGGGAGCAGGACGATTTCGTGCTTGATGCGACCCGCGTAACCCTTGCGGTCGGTGGCACCGGCTGGGACGGTGATACCTTCAAGACCGATATCCTGATGGATAAATACGGCATCCAGATCAACAAGACCTCGCGCAATACGGTCCTGTT
>CBDUCB010000202.1:0-6257 GCA_965365545.1 uncultured Roseobacter sp.
GCTCCTGGAACCGCTGCGGGGAGACCTGCACGAGTACTGGCTGCGCTCCGCGCGTGACGGTCTTGGCGATCCCGAGCTGGCCGCCTCGACTCGCCGCATCTGGAAGATCGCGCTCGAGGGCGCAGCGGCCCGGGCCGGCGCGCCATCAAGGGCTATGTTCGCGCGTCCGTCCGTGAGCAGCACGACGGTGGGTGTCAGCCCGCGCGCGCGGCTCTGCTCCGCCAGCTGCGCGGCCTGTTCCAGCCCCGCGGCCAGGGGCGTGCCGCCGCCGCCGGGCAACCCTGCGAGCCGGCGTTTTGTCTGTACCAGCGAGCGGGTGGGTGGCAGCATCAGTTCTGCGCCGGTGCCGCGAAACGAAATCAGGGCCACGTGGTCGCGCGCGGCATAGGCCTGAGCCAGCAGAAGTTCTACCGCGCCCTTGGCCTCGTTCAGCCGCGACACCGCCGCGGACCCCGATGCATCCACCGCAAATATCAGCAAGCGATCGGACATTTCCTCATAGCGCCGCACCCGGATGTCCGCAGGCCGGATCAGCAGACCGGGTGTGTCGGGCTGTGCCTGCCGGCGCAACGGTTGCCAGGGGGCAGCGGCCCGCAGGGTCGCCACCAGATCGATCCGCGCGCGCCCGTCGAGCCGCCCGGGACGAGAGGGCAGGGGACGGCCGCGCCGGTTGCCTTTGCGGGCTTTCCCGGCGCCGTTTCCGGTGGCGCGGGCCACTGTCCCCGCGGGGACAAGCCCGGCCAACAGGTCGGCGGGCAGCAGCGCTTTGACCGCATCGACGAGCATATCGCCGTCCGGCAGAGTATCCGGCTGGCCATCGGTGCCGCTCTCATCCGGTGCGCTTTCAGGCGGCGGGGGCGGGGTGTCGTCCTCTGTCGCCGGCTCTTCGGGAAAGGTCGTTGCGCGCTGCGGATAGACGAGGGTCGCCGCCGCGTTCAGATCGTCGTCCGTAACCGTGCGGCGCCCGCTGAAAGCAGCATGGCAGCGGGCCAGTCGCACGGCCATCGTTGGCGCCCGCAGATTGTCGATGCCAAAGCGGGCGGCCAGCGTCGTCAGCGCGTCAATCTGGTCCGGCGCGATGGTCACATCAGCGGGGTCGCAGGTCTCTGTCCCCGCGGGGACAGGTGCCCAGTTGGGAGGCATGCGACCCTCCGGCGAGACATAAAGCGCCAGCCGCCCGGCGAGGGCAGGGGGCAGCGTTTCGTCGGCCTCCGCACCTTCATCAAGGGCGATGATCACCGGGGTATCCGTGCGGTCGGTCCGGGCGGCGAGCCGTGCGGCGAGACCTGTGCTGCACCGCTCTGCCATGCTCAGAATTATGACCTCTGCGGTCTCTAATATTCCTTTATTATCAAATATTTGACCTGATTTAAGTGTCGCCCCGAGGTCAATCCCGCCAAAGAGCTGATCGTCGGAGATGGTGGGGTGGATACGGCGCGCGGCAAGCGGGCTCAGCGCGCCAAGGATGCGGTCACGGGCAGGGCCCGCGCGCATCCGCAGGTGCAGGCCGCCGGCGCAGACCGGATCAAAGAGCAGCAGTCCGGTCGCGAGTGCGGCACGGTCCCAGCTGTCGGGGTCATCGCTCACCCCAGCACCTCCGAGACGATGCGTGTCACCCGGGCGCCTGAGCCTGCCTCGTCGAGGGGATCCCGGCGCAGGCGGTGGGACAGGGCCGAGGGCGCGATTGCCGCGAGATGCGCGCGGGTGAGTTTGCGGTCGCCCTGCCAGGCGGCAAGCGCGCGGGCGGTCCGCAGCAGCGTCAGTTCGCCCCGCAACCCGTCCGAGCCGAGCGCGATGCAAAGCCGCGCACAATCGTTCAGGATCTCATCCGGGGTCTGTATTTTCGCCAGCCGTTTGCGTGCTTTCAGGATCGTCTCGCGGACCTCTGCGTCCTGCGGCGCCCAGGTTTCCATGAACGCTTCCGCATCGGTTTCGAAAGCGTGGCGGCGGCGGATCACCTCGACCCGTTCATTGATGTCGCCGGGCGAGCGGACCTCGACCGACAGCCCGAAACGGTCGAGCAGCTGCGGGCGCAATTCACCCTCTTCGGGATTGCCGGAGCCAACCAGAACAAAGCGGGCAGGGTGGCGGATCGAGAGCCCCTCGCGCTCCACAACGTTCTCGCCCGACTGCGCCACATCGAGCAGCAGATCGACAATGTGATCCTCCAGCAGATTGACCTCGTCGATGTAGAGATACCCGCGGTTTGCGCGGGCCAGCAGACCGGGTTCAAAGGCCTTTTCGCCCCGGGTCAGCGCCCGTTCGATGTCCAGCGCGCCGACCACACGGTCTTCGGTCGCGCCCAGCGGCAGATCGATCACCGGCGTGGGGCGTGTTACGATCTTTTTCGACCCTAATTCGGCCCATTCCGGGCAATCGGCCGTCTTTTGTGAATTGACCGGACAGCTTTCCACAGCCCGGATCGGCGGCAGCAAAGCAGCCAGCGCGCGCACGGCGGTCGATTTGCCGGTGCCGCGGTCGCCAAAGACCAGAACGCCGCCGATGCCGGGATCTACGGCGGTCAGGATCATCGCCTGTTTCATTTCGGCCTGACCGACGATTGCGGAGAACGGAAAAGGGGTCTTCATGCAGGGATATCCAGATTTCTGAGGGGGCTCGTGCCGCCCCATGTGCCGGCATCGCCGAGGATGGCAAAACGGGCATAGAGTTCTTCGGAAAACCAGTTGCCGTCGCGCACCGCCCGGATCGCTGCAGCATGGGGGCCGTTTTCACGGGCGAAACCGGCCATGGCGGCGGCATCCGGCCAGATGGAAAAGGTCACCTGGTGCAGCAGCGGAACCTCACCGATGCCGATTTTGAAGGCGACGTTACGGTCCGCGCCGATCATGCGGCTGATATCGGGGACGCGCTGCCAGAATTTCATCGCGACGCCGGGCCGGATCGTGGCACGGGTGAGCGCGGCAAGCGGGCCGGTGGGCCGGCGACCCGTGGGGCAGAAGGGGGCCCGCCCGGACCAGTTGCCCCGCGCCGAGCTGGTCTCCAGAAACACGGTCCAGGTCTCATCCGAACGTCGCGTGTAGCGCTGAAATACAGCAGCGTTTTCAGTCTGTTCGCGCGCAGTTTCCTCATCAGGCCAGCTCGCCAGGATAGCATAGACTGCCGTGTTGGGCAGAGGCGTGAACCCCTCGCCGGTGCCGGACCCGCAGAGTTTCCAGAACCCGATACCGGGCACCCGGGGCAGAGATACCCGTGCAGCCCCCATCATCCCCAGCGCCCAGGCGCGCGCCAGTGGCCGCGCAAAGCGGAAAAAGCTCAAGGTCACAATCGGGGTATCCTGCATCGGCGCGCTGTTACTGAATTTGTGTCAACCAAGTCTGACACTTAAAGCCGCAGATGGGAAGAACGCAATTGTCAAGTGAACTGGACACATCTACTGTAAGGAAATGATGACACGCGTGGATCCTATCGAATCTCTGTCAGCCGGGCGCGACCGGCGGGACAGGGCCATTGTAATCGGCGCGGGGCTCGGAGGTCTGGCCGCCGCGATGCGGCTCGGGGCTAAAGGTTACCGTGTCACGGTGATTGACCGGCTTGATGTGCCGGGCGGGCGCGGGTCGGCGATCCGCCAGGACGGGTACCGGTTTGATCTGGGTCCGACGATTGTGACGGTGCCGCAGCTTTACCGCGAACTCTGGGCCGCCTGCGGGCGCGATTTCGACAAGGACGTGGAACTGCGCCCTCTCGATCCGTTTTATGAAATCCGCTGGCCGGATGGTACGAAGTTCGTGGCGCAGCAGGACACCGGTAAGCTGCGCGCTGAGGTTGCGAAACTGGCACCGGGCGATGTGGCCGGGTTCGACAAATTCCTCGACGACAGCGCGCGGCGGTACTGGTTCGGGTTCGAGGACCTTGGCCGGCGGTCGATGCACCGGCTGATGGATCTGATAAAGGTGCTGCCCACCTTTGCGCGGCTGCGCGCGGACCGGTCTGTTTACGCCCATGCCGCCTCACGGGTGAAGGACGAAAAGCTGCGCATGGCGCTGAGTTTTCATCCGCTGTTTATCGGGGGCGACCCGCTGCATGTCACGTCGATGTATATTCTCGTGGCCTATCTCGAAAAGGAATTCGGGGTGCACTATGCGATGGGCGGGATTGCCGGCATGGCCGAAGCCATGGGCCGGGTGATCACCGATCAGGGCGGCACGCTGCTGATGGAAACCGAAGTCGACGAAATCGTGATCCGCGATGGTGTGACCACCGGTGTGCGCCTTGCGAGTGGTCTTGAGATGGGGGCCGATGTGGTCGTTTCAAACGCGGATGCGGGCCATACATATGACCGGCTGCTGCGCAATCACAAACGCCGTCGCTGGACCAGCAAAAGGCTGGCGCGCACGCGGTATTCCATGAGCCTTTTTGTGTGGTATTTCGGCACGAAGGGCACGCGTGGTGACTGGCAGGATGTGGGCCACCATACGATCCTGAACGGGCCGCGCTACACAGGGCTGCTGAAAGATATCTTTATCCGGGGCAAGCTTTGCGATGACATGAGCCTTTATGTGCATCGCCCGTCGGTTACCGACCCGTCCGTGGCGCCCGAGGGAGATGACAGTTTTTATGTGCTGAGCCCGGTGCCGCATCTGGGTCACGACAACGGCGTGGACTGGGCCACGGAAGAACCGCGCTACAAAGAAAAGATGCTGAAGGTGCTGGAGGACCAGCTGCTGCCCGGACTGCGCGATAAAATCAGCACTGAAGTTGTGTTCACACCCGAGACTTTCCGCGACCGGTATCTCAGCCCCTTCGGTGCCGGTTTCTCGATTGAGCCGCGCATCCTGCAAAGCGCCTGGTTCCGGCCGCATAACGTCTCTGAAGAGGCGAAAGGGCTCTATCTTGTCGGGGCAGGAACGCATCCCGGGGCAGGGGTGCCGGGCGTGATTTCGACGGCGGAGGTGCTGAGCCAGCTGGTGCCCGATCCGGAGGTCGTGCGATGACCTTGCCAAGAAGATGGCACAGCGTAACCGGTGAGATGAATGGCAGCGCGATGGTGCTGCGCAAAGGAAGAGACCAATGATTGCACCCGCAGATCTTGAGCATTGCCGCGAAGCGATCCGCCACGGATCCCTGTCGTTTCACGCCGCCTCGAAACTGTTGCCCGCAAAGGTCCGCGACCCCGCTCTGGCGCTCTATGCCTTTTGCCGGCTGGCCGATGACGAGGTCGATCTGAAGGCGGAAAAGGTAGAGGCGGTCCTGCGGCTGCGCGACAGGCTCGACGCGGTCTATGCCGGACGCCCGCAGAATGCCGCCCCTGACCGGGCGTTCGCCGCGCTTGTGGACGATTTCGAGATGCCCCGCGCGCTGCCCGATGCGCTGCTTGAGGGGCTGGCCTGGGACGCGGAGGCGCGGCGCTATGAAACGCTCTCCGGGGTGCGGGATTATTCCGCGCGTGTGGCCTCGGCGGTGGGCGCGATGATGTGTGTACTTATGGGCGTGCGCGACGCGGATGCGCTGGCGCGGGCCTGTGATCTCGGTGTGGCGATGCAGCTGACCAATATCGCCCGGGATGTGGGCGAGGACGCGCTCGAAGGCCGGATATACCTGCCGCTTGACTGGCTAGAAGAGGCAGGGATCGACCCCGACGCACATTGCACAAACCCGGAGGCCTCAGACGCGGTGCGCGCCATGGTGCGCCGCCTCGTGATGGAGGCCAACAGGCTCTATATGCGATCCGAGGCCGGCGTGGGGGCCTTGCCGTTGTCCTGCCGCCCGGGCATTTATGGTGCGCGGTTTATTTACGCCGGCATTGGCGGACGGTTGCGCACCATGAAATACGATTCGATCTCGGCGCGGGCGCGCACAGGCAAATGGCAAAAGATCGGCTGGCTGGGCCAGTCACTGCTGCTGAGCGGTGCCACGGTTGTGATGCCGCGGTCGGCGGTGCTTTATGCCCGGCCGCTTGAAGAGGTGCAGTTTCTCGTCGATGCCGCAGCCCGGGGTGTGCCGCAGCCCACGCGCAGCGAGGCGCGGATTTCGGTGCTCGCCACGCGGTAACAGCACCGCCAGGACCAGCGGTGGTCATGCAAGCCATGGATCCAATTGTTCCGTCATAGGCGTCGTCTGGAATCGGCATTCCGGCCCCTGAAGGAACTGAGGAATCCATCTCGGCAGGGTCTTTTTCCTCCGCCAAGGCAAGCTGTGGAATTAGCAATAGGCTACAGAGAACGACTACGGCAAGTGATACGGGTACTAGTTTCATAAAGATCTCTCCCTCCGGTAGTTCAACAACGGCGGCGACACTC
>CBDUCB010000203.1:0-6219 GCA_965365545.1 uncultured Roseobacter sp.
CAGCATCCTTCGGCCGCGTTGTATCTGCGACGCCGATGCAGCAAGATAAACGGAGGACCGTCATCCCGGATGTAGCGCCGGTTGAGACGCTCGATACGCTCCCGCAGTGCCGTTTCCACCGCGGCGTCTTCGGGGAGCGTCCTGGCCGGGGAGTCGGCAAGATCACTCAGCAGGACAACCCGGAATGCCGTATCAGGGTTTGCGATGTGCAGTATCTCTGCCTTCCCGGCAATTGCGTCCACTTCGGCACCGGACGCTATGATCACCGGGATTACGATGGCGGTCGCGTTGTCTGGCGGAACAGCCTTTGAAAAATCCATCTCGGGCAGAGTTTCCGGGCGGCTGAGGCGGGTGATGACCCAGTGGCCAAACCATACACCCGGGATCGTGGCCGGCAGAACAGAGAGGGCAAGTCCGATACCCCATTGCACCATCGTGGCCTCATGAACCCAAAGATAGACCGCGGACACAGAGAGCGCTGCAGTGACAAGCAGTAAAAGCCAGGCCGCATAAAACGCTCCCCGGTGGTCCGCCAGGCGGCGCTTTACTGCCATCTGCCAGGGAACACGGCACTCCAGATCAGTCTCAAGCGCCCGAAATCCATCGCCGATCAACCAGTATCCGACATGACCACGGGGAGTGTCCGCCCCTTCGCTGCGCGATAATCTGACCGCCGCGCGGGCCACGTCGGATTCTGATCTGTCGCAACGCGATGCCAGATCTTCGACCGTGTCGCGATAGCGGTTGCGGGCCTCGAATGTCATGGCGGAATAGACATCCGCGGGATCGTGGGCCAGTTCCGCTTCGATGCAGCTGACAAGATCCACAAAGTCCGGCCATTTGATCGCATCCACCGCTGTCAGGTTGGCTATCACTCTGGCAATGATATCGACGGGCGGGATGCCGGCGCTGATGGTGGTGTCGGTGTTCTGCAGTGAAGGCACTGCCAGTTCCGGGCTGATCGCCCCGACTGCATCGATGAAATTCTCAAGGCAAACCAGTCGCAGCATGGACGGCAGCACCCAGAGCTCGGCATTTGTCAGCTCTGCGGACTGCTGATAGTGCTTCATAAATCTGGTCAGGTCCGTCAGCGTGATTTGTGGCTTCAGAAGATCGCAGACGGCCTGTGACACTGCGAAAGCGCGCGGGGGACCTGCGCCACCCGACCGGCGAAGCGCTGGCAGTTTTTCATAAAAGCGGCGCGGCAGGTCCTCGTTCAGGCGTCGCAGCGCGCGCAGGATCCGGTAGTCATTGTCGAGGATCCATTCCGCTGCACGCGCCTGATCAGCGGGCGGGTCGGCGCACCAGCGGCGGACGCCCCGGAACCAGTCCTCGAGGGCCGGCAGCACAAGGTAGGTTTTGTTAAACGCGGGCGGTCCCGCAACAATACAGTGTTGTTTCTGCGCGATACTGCGAGCAATCCGCGCGTCAAACGACGATATTTCCTGCTCGTTCATCAGTCAGTGCCAGCCGGTTGCCTGACCCCCTTTGATGACACCGACCCGAATGCATGGTTTTTTCCGGAACTGTTCCGTGTGCGCACCAGCAGCACAGGTATTGCCGATTTGTCGAGAATGAACCGCGCCACATCGCCGGTGGGCACGTCTTTGTGCCCGCTTTGTCCGTGGGTCGCCATGACAACAAAGTCAGCATTCTCTTTCGACATGATGTCGATCAGCTCACGCCGCACATCATCGCCACTGGAAATTCTGACTGATATCTGCAGGCCGTTGTGCTCAAGGTTTTTTCTGATCCGCGCAAGATACGTTTTTCCGGCCTGTTCATTCCGTCGCCTGACAATGGCGTGAAGCCGTTCAGACTCGCTGTCCCGCGCTCCGAATTCCGTCAGCCCCGGGACGGGCAGGACATAGCAGATGACCAGATGCGCATTTTCTGCCCGGGCCAGCGTAACGGCGACCGGAAGGGCCGCCTCCGCCCGGGTCGAGCCGTCAAGAGGCACGAAAACCCTGCGATAATTGCTGTCAGGGCCGGTTGCCGCGCCACCCGGTATCATCAGAACGCCGGCGCTTCGTGACAAGAGCACACCCCGTGCTGTCTCGCTGGATAACCAGCCCAGAGCGTCGTGAGGGCGCACCGAGGCCGCAATATCCCCCTGCCGGACATCCATGAACGCCCTGATCTGGTTTATGCATTGCCCCTCAAGAAGCCGGACGCTGCCACGGTTTTTAACATCGTCAGAGCGGTCGCTCTGCCCGCCCAGACGCTTCAGGGTCTGCTGTTTTCTGATGTCCCATTCGACCGGATCAACCGGTCCGTTGTTGTCGAGGGGTTTACACAGGACCTGCACCAGGATCACCTCGCCGCCAAAAGCACCGGCAACCTTGCCTGCGTGGCTGAGGCAGGCTGAGGTTGTGGCGGCGTCTTCGACGAAAACCAGAACGTCCGACGACTTAAAGGCCTGCACCGGTTCTGACGTCTGATGCCTGCCAGATGTTGATGGCCGCTGTGATCGGGTCATGTTGCAGTCAATCCTTTGATAAAAAAGCTTCCGCAATACGATCATCGCCGGATCAGCGCCAAAGCCTCAGCCTTCGGACATTTGCGGAACAGTCACGGTGCAGCCGGACGAAGAGATCGCGCTGAGACAAGCTAGACACGAAATCCCTGTAGCAATTGATTTGCGTCAAGACGGCTCCGGTTTCATGCCCGAAACTCTGTGCGCAGCCGACATCTCACCGGCTCGTCCCGGGCGATCATTCGTCTTCTGACGGAAAGAGCCGGCATCGCAGGGATGGATTTGTCTTCCGCCGGATCAGACTGAAATGACAGTGCCAGAATGCAAAGGGACCGATGATCCAGCTTTCGGAATACGCACTCCACAGGATGATGAGTTCAATACTGCGCGACGGCGACCTGCACGTCACCATGCCCTCTGGTGACTGTCACAGATACGGAAACCGGAGCGGTCGTGCGGTAAAAGTCAGGCTGCACGACGCCGCAACAGTCAGGCATCTGGCACTGAACCCGGAGATGGCATTGGGCGAAGCCTACATGAACGGGGCGCTGACGATCAAAGAAGATGATCTGCAGAGGTTTATGGGCCTGATCGTATCCAACGTTCGCGGAGCAGCCGCAAACGAAGTCTGGTGGCAAAAACCGGTTATGAGGGCACGCGCCGCCCTGCGGGGACTCGCAAACGTCAACTTCGTGACACGTGCACGCGGCAACGTCGCCCGGCATTATGATCTGTCGGGGCGTCTTTATGATCTCTTTCTGGACAACGACCGGCAGTATTCATGCGCTTACTTCAGGGCTCCCACCGATACGCTGGAGCACGCACAGGCGAACAAAAAAGAACATATCGCCCGCAAACTGATGATCGAACCGGGCATGTCCGTTCTGGATATCGGATGTGGCTGGGGCGGCATGGCGGTCAGCCTGGCCAGAGACTATGGTGCGCGCGTTGTCGGCATCACGCTCTCGGAGGAGCAATATGCCTGGGCAAAGCGGCGCGTGGAAAACAGTGGTCTGGCGGATCGGGTCGACATCCGGCTCTGCGATTATCGCCATATTGAGGGGACCTTTGACAGGATCGTCTCGGTCGGGATGTTCGAACACGTGGGGCTGCGCCATTTTGATGCGTATTTCCGGACAATCAGGGACCGGCTGTCTCCGGAGGGCATAGCGCTGGTCCACACGATTGGCTGGATCGGTCCGGCGCAGGGCACAAATCCGTGGATCGGCCGGTATATTTTCCCGGGCGGCTACATTCCGACCGTCTCAGAAGCGATGAACGCCATCGAAAAGACCCGGCTCTGGGCAACCGACATAGAATGCTGGCGACTGCATTATGCCTGGACACTGCGCCACTGGTACGACCGGTTCCAGAAGAACGCAGATGAGGTTGCGGCGATGTATGACGACCGGTTCGTCCGGATGTGGCGCTTTTATCTTGCGGCCTGCGAGCAGACCTTTCGCCACGGTCCACAGGCGGTGTTCCAGTTTCAGTTGTCACGCAATATCGATGCGGTCCCCCTGACCCGGGATTACATTTATGAGCTATCCGATGTGCAGGCATGCCGAAGGACGACAGGCTCTCAGCGCCCGGTGCTCGTTTCAGAAGGTGGCCGGACCAAGCGCCCGGGCGCGGGAAACAGTCCAGATTTCACCCTGTATAAGGAGTAAGACAATGATCGAAAGAATCCTTCTGGCGGTTGACGGTTCCGACACCGCTCAACGCGCCACCGATCTCGCGGCCGAACTGGCAGGCAAACTGAATGCTGACCTGTTCATCGTACATGTGCTGATGCACGGTCGCCCGTCGAGGGAGCTGGTACATATGGCGGAGGTCGAACATCTGGTCAAAGAGGCGCATTCTGCCATGTCACCGAAAACGGCCTATGTCCCCGGAAGTTACCCTGAATTGCTGGGGGGCGATGCAACGGATGCCAGAACCGCCAGGATCATTTCCGCCCTTGGCGAGCAGATCGTCACAAGAGCAAAATCCCGATGTGCTGAGCTTGGCGCCGGGACTGTCGATGCATCGGTGCTTGCAGGTGACTACGCCGATGAAATCCTTGAGGCGGCACGCGAACACAAGGTCGATATCATCGTTATCGGGTCGCGCGGGCTGGGCATTCTGAAGAGCACACTGCTGGGCAGCGTGTCGCAGAAGGTGTTGCACCACGCGGACTGCAGTGTTGTCATTGTCAGATAAAGAAAGCGGTTTGCCTTTCAGGACGCCGATGTCATCCGTTCGCAAAGATTTCGAATTCAGGCACCGATTCTCCAGATCCGGCGGAGATCTGTGACCACGGCCCGGGGGATCCTGTAGTAACGCGCGATCTCCGGATCAGACAGACCAAGGTCCACGAGCGTCTCAAGGCACCGTTTCGGCGTTGGCCCGAGCACATGCAGGTATTTTTGCAATTCATATGTGAGTTTATGCCGCTTCGACCGGCGTTCAACCGGACGTGACGGCCCGCCGGTCCCGGGCTTTCGGTACATTCCCGGCGTGTCCCTAAAGTCTGGCATTGCGGTTTTTCACCCCCACACCATCAGATGTACGAACGTGTCAAAGCCATTATTGTGGATAGTGGTCCCGCGATTGATTTCAATCAACCCCGGCGCCGGATTGCGTTCTGGCGTGCAAAAACCTGCCGACGGCACCGCAGGCGCGGGCGGCGGCGACACCAGGGCCGGTTGACCCGCATCATTTTCGCCGGCAGCGAATGGTCCAGGATCCGTGATCATCGGCAGGGAGGTCCTGATGCTCGCAATGGTTCTGAACAAAGGTGAAACGACTCTTCGCGCCCGGGATGTCCCGGCACCGGACTGCGGTCCGCGACAGGTCCGGCTCAGGGTTGAAGCCTGCGGGGTGTGCCGCACCGACCTGCATATCATCGACGCAGAGCTGAAGGACCCGGTCCTGCCCCTCATCCCGGGGCACGAAATAGTTGGCAGGATCATTCAGTCGGGCGACAAAGTTGAAGGGTTTAGCACAGGCCAGCGCGTCGGTGTGCCCTGGCTGGGAAAGACCTGTGGCAGATGCCCCAGTTGCCTCGCGGGTCGCGAAAACCTCTGTGATGCGCCCGGGTTCACGGGGTACACGCTGCCCGGTGGCTATGCCGAAGAATGCGTCGCTGACGCGGCTTATGTTTTTACTCTTCCAGAGGATGCAGACCCGGTGGGACTGGCACCGCTGCTGTGCGCAGGGCTGATCGGCTATCGCAGCTATACCATGGCAGCTGACGCGCAGCGCCTCGGGCTTTATGGCTTCGGTGCGGCGGCGCATATCCTCGCGCAGATCGCTGTATGGCAGGGCCGCGATGTCTATGCCTTTACGCAACCAGGCGATATCGCGACACAGCAATTTGCGCGCCAGAAAGGTGCAATCTGGGCGGGCGGTTCAGACATGAACCCCGGCGTATCACTGGACGCGGCCATTATCTTTGCCCCTGTGGGTGCACTCGTGCCCCGGGCGCTGAAAGCAGTACGCAAGGGCGGTCGCGTGATCTGTGCGGGCATTCATATGAGCGACATTCCGTCATTTCCCTATGCCGACCTGTGGCACGAGCGTCAGATCATGTCCGTGGCCAACCTGACGCGCGGGGACGGTGACGCGTTTTTCGCGCTGGCCCGCAAGGCCGGTGTCCGGACAGAGACAACGCCCTATCCGCTCAGAGATGCAAACAAGGCCCTCGATGACCTGCGAAACGGCCGTCTGAACGGTGCCGCGGTGCTGGTGCCCTGACCCGC
>CBDUCB010000204.1:0-6195 GCA_965365545.1 uncultured Roseobacter sp.
CGCGAGAGCTATCTTGGCAGGCTCAGACAGCGCCCCGAAGGACATATCCGACACAAAGAGCGGGATCTTCAGGCGCAGCGGTTTCTGTGCAGCCGGTCCGATCACAACGTCGGTGCCCACCTCTGCGTCATCGAGAAGCGGCGGTTTCGCCAGCTGTGCGGTCAGGATCTGAATGTCGTCCCAGTCAGGCAGTTCAGCACGCAGCACGCCCATCGCTTCGACCTGTCCGTGATGGCCGGTTTTGCTCAGCCCGTCGCGGGCATAGCTCTGGATGAGCCCGGTATAGGGCTCGCCGGTGTCGCCATGGCTTGGGTCGGCGTAAAGCCCCAGATAGGCGTCGCGGTTGTAAGGCTGCGGATTGTCAAACCCCCACTGGTTGATCTCATCGGCATCGACCATCACCTGGCCGTCCTCGACCCACGATCTGAATTTTGGCAGCACCTCGTCATTGGCATAGGCCGAGACACCGCTGTCGAGCCGGTAATCCCAGTTGTGCACGCCGCAGATCAGATCTTTGCCGCGCACGTGCCCGTCCGACATCAGCGCGCCGCGGTGAAGGCAGCGACCGTAGAAAACAGAAATTTCATCATCAAAGCGAACGACCACGAGATCCACCTCGCCGACAAGGGCGTATTGCGGGTCACGATCGGGTAATGCGTTCAGGCGGGCAACAGTCTGCGGCGTCATCGGGTCCCTTTCGGTATTGCTGACCGGGCAGACATTGCTGCCCCCGGACCTTTGCAGACTGCGCCAGCATCGGGCCGGGACCAAATCACTTTTTCGGATTCTCCGGCAGGGCGCCGGTTTTTACGGGCTTGTGATTTTTGAACGCCACGTCAGCGGACCCGACGATATCACGGGCCGCCGCCCAGCGGGATGCCCCGGACCGCGCGCACCCCTGCGCGCACAATGGCGATCACCGTGATCACCGTCAGCAACCAGAAGAACCAGGTGATCGGGCCCCGGAACAGGATCAGCGGATCACTGCCCGACATCAGCATCGACTGGCGGAAATTGTCCTCCAGCAGAGGGCCGAGAATGAAGGCGATAAGGAAGGGCGCTGCCGGCACCTGGTAGCGCACCATCAGATAACCGACCCAGCCCATAGCAAACATCACGCCGACGTCGAAAATATTGTTGTTCACCGCAAAGACGCCGTAGATGCAGAGCACAAGCACGGCCGGGATCAGGATGCGCTTGGGGATGTCAGCCACATATCTGAACCCGCGGATCGCCACCGTGCCGACGATGAAGAGAAAGAACGAGCTGACAATGAGGCCGATGAACAGGCCATAGATAATGTCCACGTTCAGGATGAACATCATCGGGCCGGGCTGCAGCCCGTGGATCATGAAGGCCCCGATGATGATTGCCGTAATCACATCACCCGGCACACCGAGTGCGAGGAGCGGGATCAGCGTGGCACCCGCGACACCGTTGTTGCCGGCCTCTGACGCGGCCACGCCCTCTACCTCGCCCTTGCCGAAGTTTTCGCGGTTTTTCGAAGTACGTCGTGCCTCGGAATAACTCAGAAAGGCGGATGGTGCCGCCCCGATGCCCGGGATTGAGCCCAGAAACACACCAATAAAGCTGCCACGCACAATGGATTTGAAACACCGCCGGTAATCGGCAAAGGTCACCCGGTTGTTGCCGAGGCTGCGCGCCGTGCCGACATGGGCGGTTGGGTTCCAGACCATGGCAAGGATCTCGGGGATCGCAAAAAGGCCGATCAGCACCGCAATAAAATTCAGCCCGCCCATCATATTGGGATCACCGAAGGTGAAACGGTTCGTTCCATACACCAGATCCAGCCCGATCGTGGCCAGCAGCAGACCCAGCAGCGCCGACAGCGCCCCGCGCAGCAGGCTGGTGCCGGAGACGCCGGCGATGATGGTCAGCGAAAACAGGATCAGCGTGAAAAACTCGGGCGGACCAAAGCTCAGCGCAAAAGAGGCGAGCCAGCCCGCAAAGAGGATAAGCGCCAGATTGGAGATCACATCCGCCGTGCACGAAGCCCAGAGCGCCATGCCAAGAGCGCGTCCCGCTTCGCCCTTTTCGGCCATCGGATATCCGTCGAGGATCGTGGCCGATGACGCGGGTGTACCGGGCGTTTTAATCAGGATCGCCGGGATTGAGCCGCCGAAAATACCGCCCTTGTAGACCCCGAGCAGCAGCAGGATACCGGTGATCGGCTGCATGGCAAAGGTGAACGGCAGCGTCAGCGCCACCGCCATTGTGGCCGACATTCCGGGGATCGCTCCGCCGATGGTACCGATGGCCACGCCCACGAACAGCGCCAGAAAAGATTCCACGTTGCCGACAAGACTGAGGCCCGCGGCGATGCTGTCCATAAAGCTCATGGCAGCCTCATGAAGTTGCCCTGCGGAATGGCGACCCCCGCGACATGAGCAAAAAAGGCATAGAGCACCAACGGCACGATCACCGCACAGACCAGCGCTGTTTTCGGGTGCCGCGTGCGCACCAGAAAGGCGGTGGCCACGAATATCAGCATGGAGGTCAGAACCATGCCGAGCCGCGGCATCAGGAACATGGCAAGCACCATGATCACCGCCATCCCCGCAAGCCGCATCCAGGCGGCGCGCGGATCATCCGCTAGCGCGTCCACAGACTCGCCGCTGTCGGTCATGCGCAGCCCGCCGAAAACCAGACCCAGGCCTGCCAGAAAAGTGAACGCCGACAGCGCATAGGGCCAGAAAAGCGGAGACAACACGATACGCTGCACGTTACTGGGAGAAGAGATCCACTGCGGGATTGCCACCAGCGTAAGAAAAACCGCAGCAATTATCGCACCAATCCCGAGACGCAGTTGCACCTGTCGCTCTGTCATCCCCGCCACCCCCATATTTTCGTATCACATCAGGATCAGAAAACGCCGGGCCTGATCAGGCCCGGCGTTTGTTATTGTTCCCAAAGACCGGACAGTTCTGCCTAGCCTTCAATCCTCATGCCCAGATCGTCAACAAGTTTCCGGAAAGTTTCGTACTGGCCCTGGATAAACTCATTGGCTCTGACCGGGTCCATCAGCTCGATCACCGAGCCGCGGGATGTCATCTTTTCAAGGAAATCCTCATCCGCCGTGGCAGTGGCCATCCACTCGCCCCACTTGTCGGCAACGTCGTCGGGCAGGTCATCGGGGCCGGCGATACCTGTCCAGCCGACCAGCTGGTGCAGCGCAGGTTTACCCAGATCGGCCGCTGTCGGGGCATCAAATCCGGGCACGGGCTCGGCCGTGGTCACCATCAAAGGCACGAGTTGTTTGTTGGCGACAAAGCTCGCCAGCGCCGAGGAGTTGGTGCACAGGAAAGTGGCCGTGCCGTTGAGGACGGCCGTTGCCGCAGCACCGCCGCCTTTCTGCGGGATATGCGTCGTCTGGGTCAGCGGCTCGGTCACGCCGAACTCGGAAAGCACCATCACCGCCGCGATGTGCAGCAGTGATCCGACGCCGGAGGACGAATACGTCACGCCACCTTCGGCAACTTTGGCGATCAGTTCGTCCATCGACGTAATGCCGGAATTCGGGCTCACAGCACAGGCGACCGGGTTGATCTCGTAAACCGTCACAAACCGGAAATCGTCCAGCGTGTAGGGCAGCGTCGCTTTCATGGCAGGGTTCACCGAATGCGAGCCCACACGGGCAAAGAGCATGGTGTATCCATCGGGTTTGGCGTTCTGCACCGCCACAGAGCCCGTGGCACCCCCCGCCCCGGTCACATTCGCCATGACCAGCGGTCTGCCAACGGCATTGTTCAGCGGCTCGGCAATGGTGCGCGCGGAGATATCGGTGGCGCCGCCGGCACCATAGGGGATGACCATGTTAATCGGCCGCTCCGGATACTCGGCAAAGGCGGTTGTCGCGAGGCCCAGACTGACGGCACAGGCCGCGCCAAAGGTCTTGAATTTCATCATTTTTCTCCCTGTTCTTCGTCATTAAGGAGATGTCCGGCCAAGACCGGCACCGCCCTTGACAATTGGTATCGTTAAGTGAAGCTTAAAAGAAGTAATTTAATATTACAAATTGCGTTAGGCTGACTTACGAAAGAGGCCCGACAGCCCGTGTCGATCAGAATGCTCAGAACCCTCATCGCCATTGATGATCACAAAACTTTCAGTGCGGCGGCAGATGCTGTCTTTGTGACCCACGCCGCCGTCAGCCAGCAGATGCGCGCGCTTGAGGAAAACTGGGGCGTTCAGATATTTGACCGGACACGGCGCACTCCCGAACTCACGCCGGTGGGGCGCGCGCTGGTGGCCCGGGCGCGTGAGGTGGTGCGCGGGTATGACCAGATCCTGCCCTCTGTCACGGGCGAAACCGGCGTCAGCGGCGAGGTGGCGCTCGGCGCTCTGCCGACCACGCTTACCACACTGGTTCCACAGGTGATCTCGCTGCTGATGGCGCGGCATCCGGATGTGCATGTGCATCTCAATCCCGGGCTGACGACGGCGATGATTTCTCAACTGGAGCGCGGGGCGCTGGATGTGGCGCTGATCACCCGGCCCGAGACCTTGCCCCCCGACCTTGAGTTTATGGAGATTGCCGAGGAGCCGGTGCAGTTGCTGGCGTCGCTGGAGACGCAAAGCGATGATCCGCTCGAACTGCTGTCGTCGCATTCCTTTATCCGGTTCAACCGCGATGCAGTCGTCGGCCATATGATTGAAACCTGGCTGCAGAAAAAGGGCATCCGTGTCAATGAAACCATGGAACTCGACAGTCTTGAGGCAATTTCCAGCATGGTGCACGCCAACTTAGGCGTTGCGATGGCGCCCCGTCGCTGTGTGCGGGTGCGCAATCCGCTGGCTCTCAAACGCTTGTCGCTGGGTCCGGATGCGCCGGTGCGACGGCTCGGACTTGCGCACCGTCGCGACAATCCGCGCTCGCGCATCCTGAGCGAGCTGCACAGCCTGTGCCTGCGGGTTATTGAGAGTGCCAGCGCGGTGAATGCCGGTCCGGACCGGACCACACCGGAATGACATCCCAGGAGTTACTCTACATCTTTATGGGGGCCGCCGCCGCCGGTTTCATCAACGGCATGGCCGCCTTTGGCACCGCGCTTTTTGCGCTGGGGTTTTTTCTGACGGTGATGAGCCCGGTGCAGGCCGTGGCCGTCACGGTCAGCATTGCCGCCGTCAACGGGGTGCAGGGCATCTGGGTGGTGCGCCATGAGATGATGGCCAACCTGCCACGGCTTGCGCGGTTTCTGGTGCCGGGGCTCATCGGAATTCCTGTCGGGTTGTCAATGCTGGAGATGATCAACGCAGAGATGCTTAAACTGGTGATCGCAGGGTTTCTCATTCTTTATGGAGGTTATTTTTCATTGCGTCGCAAGCTGCCGGATATAGCTCAGCGTACACCGGTGATTGACGCACTGGTGGGGTTTGCCGGCGGTGTGCTCGGGGGGGCCGTGGCACTCTCAGGCGTGTTGCCGACGATGTGGTGTTCGCTGCGCAACTGGCCCAAGGCCGAAGTGCGTGCCGTCCTGCAGCCCTATAACCTCGCCGTTCTTGGCTTTGCTATGATCATACTGATCGGCAAAGGGGCTTACGACCACCAGACGCTGGTCTTTGTGGCGGTTGCGATGCCGGTGGCTATCATCTTTGCCCGGATCGGGATCGCGGCTTTCCGGCGCATTCCGGGTGCGTTGTTTCACCGCCTGCTGATCGGGCTTTGCCTCGTGTCGGGCACCCTGCTGATGATAAGAGAACTGCTATGAGAATTGACCGTATCGAGGTGTTTGTGTTCCGCGCGCCCACGCCTGCACCGGTTGCCACCTCCTTTGGCACCATGCGTGACAGGCCGGCCGTATTCGTGCGCCTTACCGAGCGTGATGGCCAGAGGGGGTGGGGTGAGATTTTCGCCAACTGGCCTGCCGCAGGGGCCGAACACCGCGCCCGGTTGCTGGCCGAAGACATCAGCGCGCTGATCCTCGGCCGGGTTTTCAGCAAACCGGCTGATCTGTGGCGTGACCTGACCGCGCAGATCCGGATCCGCGCGCTCCAATGCGGCGAGCCCGGCCCTTTTGCGCATGTCCTCGCCGGAGTTGACACGGCGGTCCATGACATCGCCGCCCGGATAGCCGGTCTTCCGCTGGCACGGCTGCTGAATGACGGGGCCTCAGGCGACGTGCCCGTTTATGCCAGTGGCATCGCGATTGCGCGGGCTGATACAGAAATCGCAAG
>CBDUCB010000205.1:0-6185 GCA_965365545.1 uncultured Roseobacter sp.
GAAGCCTGCGCGTGCGCGCCGTCGAGGGTGCGCAGATCGCCATCGAAAAAATCGCTCCAATGCCGGAAGCCGGTGATGGCTGACGGCGGCGCCTTTTGCCTTGGCTGCGATACGGGGACGTCCATGATCATGTGACAGAGGTGCCACAAGGCACCCCTGCGATGACTTCACCCTGCATCGTCCCCGGGCAGCAAATATGTACACCGCAAAATCGGGAGTCCTTCGAATATAGCGGGGATTCCCCGATCAGCTGCCCGACCTGAAAGCCGGCTGCGACCGCGCTTTTGCGGATGCGATTACACATTCCGCCCGGGGCATCCGGACGCCTGCAAAAAACAGTTGCGCGACTCAATCGCTTGCCCTAATGCCCACTCAACAGATCAAGCTGTACCGGGAGAAGACGGGCAACCGTCGCCGAAGGAGCAACCGCCCCGGAAACTCTCAGGTCCAAGGACCGGTGCAGCTTAAACACTCCGGAAAGCGGCCCCTCGCATTGGGGTCCACCGTAGGAGAAAGCCCGGGTTCCGGGTGAAACTCTCAGGTTCCATGCACGGAGGGGGCAAGCGGCGCAAAGCCGCGCGTGCTAGGAGAAATGCTATGACTTCAGTTGCTGTAATCGGGGCCGGCGTGACCGGTCTGACCACCGCCTATGAGCTGCTTGACCGGGGCTATGAGGTCACCGTTTACGACCGCCACCGCTATGCCGCCATGGAGACCAGCTTTGCCAACGGCGGGCAGCTCTCTGCCTCCAACGCCGAAGTCTGGACCCAGTGGGGAACCATCATCAAGGGCCTCAAATGGATGTTGCACGCGGATGCACCGCTGCTGGTTAACCCGGCACCGACCCTGCACAAAATGCGCTGGATGGCCGAATTTCTCTCCAACATTCCGAACTATAAACGCAACACCGTCGAAACCGTCCGCATGGCGATTGCGGCGCGCGGCGTCCTTTTTGATATGGCCGACCGCGAAGGTATCGATTTCGACCTCGAGCGTCGTGGCATCCTGCACTTCTACAGCAACGAAAAAGACATGGCACATGCGCGCAAAGTGAACACGCTGCTGGCTGAAGGCGGTCTGGAGCGGCGCGAGCTCGGAGGCGGTGAGCTGCGCGAGGTGGAACCCGCGCTGCAGGGCGATTTCGTTGGGGGTTTCCTGACTGAATCCGACAGCTCCGGCGATATCCACAAATTCACCATGGGTCTGGCACGTGCCTGTGTGCGCCGCGGTGCGACGCTCCGTTTTGGCGCGAAAGTCGAGCACCTGACTTCGGAAGACGGGATTGTCCGCGTCACCGAAGCCGGTCGCGATGAGACCTATGACGCCATCGTCGTCAGCGCCGGTATTGAAAGCCGCGGGTTCGCCCGTCAGCTCGGCGACCGGGTCAACATCTATCCGGTCAAAGGGTACTCGGTCACCATCCCGCTCGACGACGCCGAAAGCCGCGCCGCAGCCCCCTGGATCAGCCTTCTGGATGACCGCGCCAAAATCGTGGCCAGCCGCTTTGGCGAGAACCGTTTCCGCATCGCCGGCACAGCAGAATTCAACGGCGCCAACCGCGACATCCGTGCCGACCGCATCAAACCGCTGACCGACTGGTGCGAGCGGTACTTCCCAGGTGTCGCCACCGAGACTGGCACCCCCTGGGCCGGTCTGCGCCCGATGATGCCGTCGATGCTGCCCCGGGTGGGACGCGGCCGCGCGCCCGGTGTGTTCTACAACACCGGCCACGGTCACCTTGGCTGGACCCTTTGTGCTGCGACGGCTCGTATCGTCGCAGGCTCGGTTGCCGAAAGCCTCAGGGCGGACGCACATGTCGTGTCGCGCCCGGGGCACGCCGTCGCAGTCTGATCAGGCTTCCGGCGTGCGCTGTATTGCGTGCGCCGGAACCTTTCCGCCCGTCAGGAGCTGACGGTTTTCAGAATACGGCGGTGCTTTTCACATTCCGCTCTCAGCGCGCCAAAGGTATTTAACCCGCGCGCCTCCAGCACGGGGAGCAGTGCACAGAAGGCGCGGGCCGTCGCCTCTGCATCGCCAAGGGCCGTGTGCCTGAGCTCAGGCGCGATCGTGATGCTGAGCCGGTCGCAAAGCGCATCAAGCGTATGCTCCTCCGCTCCGCCGAAGACGATTGCTGAAAGGTGCACCGTATCCAGCACCGGATGGTCGAACACACAGCCCGAGGCGGGCTCTGCGCGTTTCAGAAAGGCGATATCAAAGGGTGCGTTATGTGCAATGATGACGGCCTGCGCACAGAACCCGTGAAAGCGGCGGCAGACATCCGGGAAAGGCGGTGCTGCGCGGACCATTTCGTCACTGACGCCGTGCACTTTCGTTGAGGCGGCGGGTATGGGACGGCCCGGATTGACCAGCGCATCAAACACTTCGCCCGCAACGATGCGCCCGTTGATGATCCGAACAGCGGCAAGTTGAACGACCTCGTCCTTTTGCGGATCGAGGCCGGTCGTTTCACTGTCAAAGACAACCCATGCCAGATCCCTCAACGGCGTGTCCGCCAGGGTGTCACAACGGCTTTTGCCAAGCAGATCGAAATCATAGACAAGGGGTCGTGCGGCATCGGGCGACAGCGGCTCGAGCATCAGCGTGTAGCCGCCCGTCCTCCCGAAACGCCGGATGTGGCCGGTATAAATTGCGCCGGAGCGCCCTGTGAGGGTCACGTCGATCTTGCTGGCGCCCGCCTCTGCAAGGCGCTCAAGCGCGGCGCGCACGGCGTCTTCGTCGAGGTAATCAAATACCGATCCGTTCAGCAGCGCAGGACGTTCCCGGGCCATCAGATCGGCCGCCTGTCCATCATAAAGCACGATCTGGTGATCCGGGCCGGCAAGGATCACAGCGACCGGCACATCAGAAAGGATCTGCAAAAGCTGTTCGCGCTGTTCCTTCAGCCGCGCAGTTGCTGCGTCGATGCGGGTCGCGGTTTCTGCGGAAGCTTCGGCGAAACGCTCACAGGCCGAGGCAACTGCGGGCGCAAGATCGCCGAGATACTGCCCCGCCTTGCGCTTTGTCAGGGCAGCGCCGCCCGCATCGGTCCCGGCCCGGAGCGCGCCGGAGAGAGCTTCGACGGGCTTGCTGACGTTCTCATCAAAAAGCAGCCAGATGCCGGCGGCGATCAGCGGCAATCCGAAACCGCTGACCACGGCAGCGGTCACAAACCCCGGAAGGGCTGCGGGCTGAGCCAGCTGGCGATACCCCAGCCAGAGACCGCCCCATGCTGTGACCACCCCTGCCGCGGCCAGCAGGGCAAAGAATAAAAACACTCTCAGCCGCAGGCCTGCCTGTCGCATTTCAGACCTCCTGACAGACCGCCTGCAGGACCGGATCACCGGCATCCAGAGCGATCCACTGCGCGGAAATGACCTCTCCTTCGGCACCGAACTCAGCACCATCCGCAAGATCTGCGCGCCGCATTCCGGCACAGTCAAAGAGAACAGGCACCGTCGCGGTACGGGCCCAGCGGCCGTAGATGACCAGATCTGCGATATACTGATCCGGCTGCTGCGGGTGGCTGCGCATGCGGGCGCGGTCCACGGCGACAAAGCGGCTTATATAGGGTCTGACATAGGTCCAGGGGCGATAGAAAGCCTTTTCCTCCACCGGCTGTGCGACCACGAGACCCCGCGGCATGGTGGCAGTGGTGCGGGCGAACCAGCCGTATTCGCTGGAAATCGTGGCAATCAGCATCGCAAGGCCGGCGGCAACCGGCATAAGCCATTTCGGCAGGCGGCCTCCGGTGAACCGGTTGACGGCCCAGACCAGCAGCGCCATGACGCCCCCGGCCACCAGTGTTCCGATCAGTTCAAAAATCATTCTGCTCCTCCTCCCCTCACGAGCCTGCCGGTCTCAGCCGAGCAGCCCCCTGCCCTGCATCAGCGCTGCCTGCATGGTTTTGACGACCACAAATGCGTCACGCAAGTGGCTGCGCTCGAAATCCGACAGACTTGCGGGCGGCAGATAATTGTCCGGCGCATGGCCGTCGCGGATCTGTTTTGCCTGATGCTCAAGCCGCATCTGCGCGATCAGGTCATAGGCGTCAATAAGATCGCGCCCGCCCCGTGCGCTGACGATCCCTGCGGCCAGCGCCGCTTTGAGCCGGGCGCGGGTGTTCACCTCGGCGATCTGACCCTGCAGCGCATACATCCGGCCCAGATCGACGACCGGAACCACACCGTTATGTTTGGTATCGATTGTCTTGCGGTGCTCCCCTGAGGAAATGACGGCAAGACCGCGCAACAGTCCCAGAGGTGTCGCATGGGTCAGCGCATTGCCGGCCATATGCGCGGTAAAGATTGAATTGCCGGAAGCCGCTTTCAGGACCTCTTTCTGCAGACCTTCGAAAAGGGCCGCGTTGCCGCCGACGGGCCGCAGATCGAACATCACAGAAGCCAGCATCTGCGCCTCTTTACCGGGCTGCGCAATCCAGCCACGAAAGTATTCACGCCAGACCGCCAGCGGCTGGCGCCAGCGCGGGTTGGTGGCCATCATATCGCCCGGGCAATAAACATATCCGCAGGCGTTGAGCCCGTCACAGACAAAAGCCGCGAAATCGCGGAACCACGGATGATCTGCGATGCCCGGCACGTCTTCGATAATGAGGCAGTTGTCCTGATCAGACACGCCCGTCTGCTCGCGCCGGCCCTGTGATCCGCAGGCCAGCCAGAGCCAGCCCGCCGGAGCGGGTCCGAGCTTTTCCTCGCCGAGCGTCAGCAGACGGCGGGTAACCACGTCGCCCACATCCGTGATCAGCCGGGTGACGGTGTCATGCCGCTGGCCGGTGGCGATGAGATGTACGAGAAGTGCGGGGATGCGCGCCGTGACCTGCGACAGCGCATCCACAGTTGTCGCCCGCGCCGCATCGCCGACAAGGCCCGCAGATGTCGTCGCCTGAAAGCGCGTGAGATCTGTCTGAGTGACGATACCTGCAAGACGGTCGCCATCGACCACCGGCAAATGGCCCAGCCGGTGCTCGACCATCATATGCAGGACGTCCGAGCCGATAGCTGAAGGCGGCAGGGTGCGGGGGGCTTTGGTCATCACACCGCCAACGTGCGTATCATCGGAAAGCCCTGTAGCGAGCGCCCGGTTCACCAGATCGCGCAGGGTCAGGATACCGGTCAGCCGGCCATCTCCGAGCACACAGAGGCACGAAATCCGCCGGTCGCGCATCAGTTCTGCCGCAGCGCGGATCGTGGTGTCGGCCGTGCAGGTCACCGGATCGCGGATCATCAGGGTATCGACGCGCACCTGCGCAAGCCCCGGCGGCTGCAGACCGCTATCAGGCGCGGCCCGGGACCGGTCGAAAAAAGCGCGGAAGGCCGGCTGCGACGCGCGCAGGTTTTCAAAGCGGGCAGCGGGCAGGCAAATCAGCTTTGTGGTCTCGATGGCCGTGGCCGTGGTTGCCGCGAGGCCATCGCGCAGCAGGCCGCGCTCTCCAAAGGAATTGCCGGCGTGCAGCACCGAGACCTGACTGCCGGCCGGATCAGTAACTTCCACCCCGCCGGAGAGAATAAAGTAAAGACCATCAAGCGGCGCGCCTGCGGTGTAGATGGTCTGACCCTTTTCCGCAGTCAGGCGGGCAAGTTCCGGGCGCAGCGCGTCAAGAACATCGTCGGGCAGTGTATTCCAGGGATGGCGGCCGGCCAGAAATGTCAGCTCATCATCGCGCATAGCAGCCTCCGGGTATCATAAGACCTGCCCCGGAAAACGCCGGGACAGGTTGGTTTGAGCGGGCCGGACAGAGGCGCCCGGCCACAGCGCGGATCAGTGATCGACAGCCACACCGGCACCCGCAGGTACCCGGACGCTTTCGACCAGATCTTTGATCTCCTGCGGGGTGTCTTTGGTCGCAAGCGACACACCGTAGGCAACCGCGAAGTTGATCAGCGCTCCGACCGCTCCGATCGCGGTGGACTGGATGCCGAAGAGCGATCCGTCAACCGTGTCCGGGAAGGAGTTGGTGCCCGCGATAAAGAGCCAGCCTTTGTGCAGGAAGATGTAGATCAGCGTGAAGCCGAGACCCGCCAGCATGCCGGAGACCGCGCCCACGTTGTTTACCCGCTTGGAGAAGATGCCCATCATCAGCGCCGGGAAGATCGAGGCCGCCGCGAGACCAAAGGCCAGTGCCACAGTCTGTGCTGCGAACCCTGGAGGGTTCAGACCCAGAATGGTGG
>CBDUCB010000206.1:0-6103 GCA_965365545.1 uncultured Roseobacter sp.
ATCGTCGAATGAGGTGAACTCGCCGGAGGTCGGCGGATTGTTCACGGTGATGCTATAGCCGACGTTCGCATCGTAGCCGTTTTGGGTCGCCGCCAGCGTTGCCGCGGCTTCGGCTTTGGTGTCGTCTCCGGTTCTGGTGGCCTCGAGAATAGCCCCCAAGACGGCGGCGTCAGCAATCGTCTGCGCCACTCGTTTGTGGGTGTGCCAGATAGAGACATCGACCGCGAGCCCCGCCACGCCGATGAAGGACTGCGGCGGGCGGCACGGGCCAAGCCATTCCATCAGAATGTCCACAGCACCCAGACCGGCCTGCATGTCCGTCACGAAAAACTGCATATGTGCGAGATTTTCCCGGCGCATGCCCGCAGCTTTCAGCACATCCTCAAGTGCTGCAAGCGCACCCGCCATCTGATCGCGCATGTCTCCGGCTTTGGACGGCTTGACACCCCATTCACTGCCGGGGTCAGGCACCACAGAAACCTGTCCGGCAATCCGCAACGTTTTTGTGGCTCCTGAAATGACCTCACCCTGATTATAGTACTCCGTTGCCCAGCTGACGGGGTTCACGGGCGTGCGTGTATAGGCCGGTTTGCTGTCGGCTGCTGCTTTATCTGTCATCAGACTGGCTCCCAAATTCTGTTGCCGCTCCAGGAAGGCATTTTTTCCCGGCCCGGACAACAGATTTTCCCGGCTGCGCGGTTTTGTCCGCCAGCGGTGCCTGACTTCCGAGGTTGATTGGAATCAGCTTTAGGGCCTAACATTGACAGGTGGGGTACGATTTCCGAATTTTCAGTTCCGTCAACGGGTTATGCCCGCATACCGGACGAGGTGACAAAGGCCGCGCCTGACGCCGGCCGGCCGTCAGGATATCCGCATCCGTGCGGCAGAGAACATCACAGGACAACATCATGGCTCCCGACGACATCCGATCATCGACCGAAAAAACCAGTGACCGGAAGGCTCCGGAAGTCTCCTGGCGCGATCATCTTGTGATGCTCCTGAATGTCGGGGCAGAGATCGAGCACGGCCTCATGGTGCAATACCTCTATTCCGCCTATTCCATCGACACACGCGGCCATCCCCCGGAGGTGGTTCAGAAGCTGGAAAGCTGGCGGGACCATATTCTGACGATCGCACGCGAGGAAATGGGCCATTTCATTACCGTGCAGAACCTTCTTCGGTTGCTCGGAGCGCCGATGAACCTCGCCCGTCAGAATTTCCCCTGGGACGTTGACTACTATCCTTTCCCGTTTCGTCTTGAGCCGTTCTCACTGTCCTCCGTTGCCGCCTATGCCTTTACCGAAGCGCCCCCGCTGGAAACGCTGGACACCGATGCTGCCCGTCAGACATCGGGTGGTAAACGCATCCATCCTGCGATGGCCAATCGATATATCCACTACAAACGCTTTGACTATGACGAGATCAGACGCCGGGTCGATGTACGCATGCCGCGCAATGTCGAAGCTCATTCGGTAGATGTCATTTATTCCGAGATTATAAACCTGCTCAAAGACGAGGACCGCATCCCCGACAGCGTCTTTCAGGAGGATACCTATTCCGCACAGGCCAACTGGGATGACTGGGGCCGCCGCTACCGGCCGGCGCCAAAGATGCTGACGGCAGATGGCAGCCCTGCTGAAAAACAGGCGGAAGAAGATATACAGACAGTGAATGAAACCAACATGCTGGTCATGCCCGTGGGCACCCGCACGGAAGCGATCAAAGCACTGCAGCTGGTCAGCGAACAGGGTGAGGCCCCTCATATGGGCACGGCCGAACTGGAAGAAATCTCGCACTTCGACAGGTTTCTGGTGATTTTTCAGGACCTCAAAGAGATGGGCGATGATTTCCGCCCCGCGCGCGATGTCGCCTCTAACCCCTCGGTCCGCAAAGATGTCGACGGCAGCACGCAGATAACCCATCCCCGCACGCGCAGCTGGGCAAAGTTTGCAAACATCCGGTACAGGATGCTGCTTGCTTTTCTCGGGCACCGGCTGAAATCAGGCGCAAAGCACAAGGTCCCCGTACAGGACCGCGAGACCATGCTCATCCACCGGACCTTTGCCGAGATGTACAATATCAAAACCGTGTCCAACCTTCTGATGCAGATGCCCCTCGGAACGTCCGGCGAAGATGCCGCGCGTTTCGCGGGTCCGCCTTTTGAGACCCCTTTTGATCTGCGCATGCCCTATTCAGAGGTTGAGACCTGGATGCTGCACCGCGAACTTGTGAAGGCGGCAATCAGGCAGGCCAAAGAACTGCTTGACGCGTCAGATGATGACGACACGGCAGCCGCCTATCTGCGCACGCAACTGCCGATCGACAGACAGACACTCGCCTGGACCGAAGCGATCCTGACCGGTCTCGGCGTCACCAAAGGACAGCTGACATGAGTGACCTGAAAATCCGGCTGCTGCCGCCCGTCGCAATTGGTCGCTTTGGCTCGTCGGAGAAACCGGTTGAGAATTTCACACTGGGCGACGATCCTGACGATCCGCTGGGCTACCGGAAAATCCTGCCTGAGCCGACCTTTGAGGTGGCCGCAGACGGCAGCCTCAGCCAGAGCACCCCCGAAAAGATCACTTTCCGCGACGGTGAACACATCCGGCCGGTGGCGCCCTTTCTGGAAGTGTTCACTCACGACGGCGACACATTGCGCCCGCTGTGCATCGATGATCTTCCGGATGGCGCAGAGGTGTCCTGGACGGTTGAGGTTGCCAATCACAAGGTGTTTCGCCGCACAAATGACCCAAGGGACAAGGTGACATTCAAAGGCACCTGCAAAGGCCATGACCCGCTGGTTCTGCAGGGCAAAGCGCCGAATTTCACCCCGGACGGGTCCATTGATTTCGGGCGCGTGCGTTATATCAGGCCCACCAGAGAGTTCCCGCAGATCCGCGCCCGGTTCACCCCCGGTGCCGGTCTGATCTACGGGCCGGTGGCAGAGCAGGGTAAAGACATCACTGACAGTGATGTGGTCTCCGCGGATCAGCGCATCTATGCAAAAGGCAACTGGGTCGGGTTCGATGCCGATGACAACGCTTTCAAAGATCTCGGGTATTACAACGAGACGCTGCCGCCTTCACTTTACGCGATTTCATCGCCTGCACCGTCCTGGCTGAATAACAATATCGCAGTGAGCCGCGGGTATTTTGACGATTCCTGCGACGGCTTTATCACTGTAAAGATCACCGCCGCCGACGGCAGCAGACTGGCGGAATCCACCGCGCGGATCTGTGCCGGCCCGCCCGATATCGCACCTGATGCGATGTTCCTGCGTACTCTTACGGATGATCTCGAACAGGTGCTTGAGGGGCCCGGCCTTGCCGGGGATGAAGCGCCCGAAATGACCCGCGCCCGTGCCATCGACATTGTGCGCCGGGCATTTGAGACCGTGCGTTTCATGAACCTGACGGTGATGAACGGCAATGATTTCAAGGGGCGTTCCGCGCTCACACTCGATTCGATGCCGCAGGAGGAATCCGCGGACACAGAAAGAGCCCTGCGCCCGGTCATGCCTCCGCAGACTGTGGATACGCTCGCCATTTCGCAACTGCACGCCCAGGTCTATGCCGCGCTGAAAGGCGGCTCTGAGGCCTGGTTTGCCAATGTGATCAGACGCCCCGATGAGGTGTCTGACTTCACCGACCACGGACGCCGCAAAATGCCTGCGATGATGTGCGGTGCGGACAACGGATACCTCGCGCTGACGCATCGCCAGATCGCAACCATCGAACGGGCCGCCTCACTGCTGGGGTACAGTAACGCGCAGCCCGAGCCCCTGCCCGCCTCTGACGACAAACCACTGCTGCAGCCAAAAAACCGGACGGCCATGATCAGCTATAAGCCGCAGGGCAACCCGATCAGTTCCACCCCGTCAAGCTCTGTCGCCAATTGCTGTCCGGGGCTCGAAATGGATTTCCGCGCGGTCTGGCGGCGGTTGTTCAAAGGCGTCACTCTGCGCGAATATGACAACCTGGTGGTGACCTGCGATGCGTCACTGGACTTCGATCTGACAGGCCATCGTCTGATGGCGGTCCGGCTGGGCAAGGAATACATCCAGTTCACCGCACCCATTGTAGGACCCGCACCATCTGATCCCAAAAACATGATCCTGCAGACGACAGACATGAACCCCGCCGGGCGCGCGCCGCTTGAATGGTCGAATGCGCTGGCCCCGGTGATCGCTGATTATCAGGGTAAAACGGTCAGATGCATTTTCACCCGGGAGCGCGCAAAAGAATACCAGGTTTTCACGCCGGGCGACCGGGCCAGTCAGATCGTCATGGAACTGGAAGTACGGCACTTTTTTGATGACGGCGATCAGGGTGACATCGGGGTGGATGAGAGCGTGCTGATCTCAAGGGCGCTCGCCGATGCGGGGGAGCTGACCCAGGGCCTGTGCTCTCCCTGGCAGAATGATTATCGCGAATGTTCCTGTTATTACTGGGCCTCTGCGCGTCCTGACTTTGTGAATGCCGAAATGGGCCCCGACGGGCTGAGCAGCGGGGACAACTGGTTGCAACGGCGCCGCACCGGAGACTATGTGCCCGACGATTACGTGGATTCGCGCCTCATTAATTACGATGATCTCTTCCGCCACTGGGAGGTTTTGCTGCGGTTTCAGATCAGTGGCCGCGATGCTCCCGGCGAAAGCCAGGACGGCAAATGACCCCCGACAGAGCCCGCGACATAATGCAGGCCGCCTCGCCCGCGCTCCCGGCACTGCATCTTCTGCCATCAGCAACAGGCGGGCATGTCTTTCTGGCCGACGGCAGCCGGCTTTTCGAAGTAGAAGCGCCGCTGTTTGCAGAGCTTGAGACAGCGCGTCTGTCGCAGGACCGCGCAGCGGTTGATGCGCTGATGCAACGACTGGGTCTGGACGGTGCGCCCTTTGTGGATGACACGCCGGTGCAGGATCCGCCGCTGCAGGCAATCTCGCTGGCAATCGCGCAGAAGTGCAATCTCGGCTGTACGTATTGCTACGCTCAGCAGGGCGAATTCGGGCAGGCGCCGAAGAACATGCCGTCTGAAAACGCAAAACGTGCGATTGATCTGCTTGTGGCAGAAGCAGACACCGGCTCGCGGATCAACATTGCTTTTCTGGGCGGCGAGCCGCTGGTCAACCGCCCGGTCCTGCCTGAAGCCACGCTTTACGCACCCCACGAAGCCGCAGCACACGGCCTGAAGCCCGGGTTTTCGATCACTACCAATGGCACTCTGCTCAATGAGGATGATGCGGATTTCTTTGAAGAGCACGGGTTTGCCGTCACCGTCAGCCTTGATGGCCCGCGTGCGCAACACGATGCCCTGCGCCCCTATCGCGGCGGGCGCGGTTCGTTCGATACGATCATGAAACGACTGTCGCCGCTGTTGCGCCGGCAAAGCCGGATGCAGGTCAGTGCGCGGGTCACCGTCACGCCCGAAAATCTGAACCTCGCCGAGACGCTCGATGACTTTATCTCGGCCGGATTTCACAACGTCGGCTTTTCGCCGATGCTGTCCTCTCCCAACGGTCAGGGTGAAATGCAAAAGCCCGACCTTGAACGGATGCTCATGGCCATGATCGAATGTGGCGAGGTCTTTGAACGGAAAACCATTGCCGGAGAGCGGTACCCCTTCGCCAATATGCTGAACGCGCTAAATGAGATCGGCAAGGGCACGCACCGCCCCTACCCCTGCGGTGCCGGCGCGGGCTACCTCGGCGTATCTGCGGACGGTGATCTCGCGGCCTGCCACCGGTTTGTCGGCGACGACGAGGGCGCAATGGGCTCGCTCTCCGGCGGCATCAACCCCGACATCCGCAACGCCTGGCTCACCAGCCGGCACGTACACCAGCAGGCCCCCTGCAATACCTGCTGGGCAAGATACCTGTGCGGCGGTGGCTGTCATCACGAGGTGATCAGCCGTGGTCGCCCGGCCTGTGATTTCATTCGTGGCTGGCTGCATTACTGCATCGGTGTATGGCTGCGTCTGTCTTCCCGCGAGCAGTCGACCGGCGGGCTGTGATCCGTGGCGCGTGTTGTGGTCATCGGCGGTGGTCCTGCGGGCAGCGTTTTCGCAGCCCGGATGGCTGGTCTGGGCCACAGGGTTCACCTGATCG
>CBDUCB010000207.1:0-6078 GCA_965365545.1 uncultured Roseobacter sp.
CCGACACGAGGATTTTCAATCCACTGCTCTACCCCTGAGCTACCCGGGCACGGGAACCACTTGCATGGCTGGGTGAGCGGGGTTCTATGGGGTTGACGCTCTGCTGTCCAGTGCCTTTTTCGCACCTCGCAACGCTCATTCGCGCACCGTCCGTCACAGATCAACGAGGTCGTCCCGGAGCGGCTTTCAGAGGCCGGTAACAGTGATGATATTTTGGGCAATCCCCGGTGCAAACACAGTCCATTCAAATGAAACCGGTCAGGTGGTTGTAGCCGGGCAAGGGTCCGGTATGCTCACGCCATGGCAGATACACAAAAACACTATGATGAGATGTTCCGCGCAGACGGGGCAACACACCCTCCCTATCAGGACTATGAGAAATGGTTCAGCGGCCAGGATGCAGCGCGTCTTGAGGCGAAGTCCGAAGAAGCAGAAGCTTTTTTCCGGCGCACAGGGATCACGTTTAATGTCTATGGCGACGCCGAAGCACAGGAACGGCTGATCCCTTTTGATCTGGTGCCGCGCATTCTGTCGAACCGTGAATGGACACGGCTGTCAAAAGGGATCGACCAGCGGGTACGTGCGATCAACGCTTTCATCCTCGACATCTATAATCGCCAGGAAATCCTGCGTGCCGGGCGGATTCCGACAGAGCTGATCGCCAATAATGAAGCCTTCCTCCCACAGATGATGGGCTTTGCGCCGCCCGGTAATGTTTACACACATATCGTGGGCACCGACATCGTGCGCACCGGCGAAGACGATTTCTTTGTGCTCGAAGACAATGCGCGAACGCCCTCGGGTGTCTCCTATATGCTGGAGAACCGCGAAACGATGCTGCAGATGTTCCCGGAGCTGTTCTCCAAAATTAAAGTGCAGCCGGTCAGCGACTATCCCAAAAACCTGCGTGCCTCTCTGGCGGCCTGCGCTCCGCCGGCCTGTACCGGCAAGCCGACCGTGGCCGTGCTCACACCCGGCATTCACAATTCCGCGTATTTCGAACATTCGTTCCTTGCCGACCAGATGGGGGCTGAGCTGGTGGAAGGGCATGACCTGAGGGTGGTGGACGGGCGCATCGCGATGCGAACCACGCGGGGATACAAAGTCATCGATGTCTTGTACCGGCGGATCGATGACAACTTTCTGGACCCGCTCAGCTTCAACCCGACGAGCCTTCTGGGTGTGCCAGGTATTATGGATGTTTACCGCGCCGGCGGTGTCACGATCGCAAATGCGCCGGGGGCGGGCATCGCTGACGACAAGGCGATTTATTCTTATATGCCTGAGATCGTTGAGTTTTATACCGGTGAAAAGGCTCTGCTGCGCAATGTGGAGACCTATCGCTGTGCAGAGCCCGAGATGCTGAAATACGTGCTCGATAATCTTAAGGACCTGGTGGTCAAAGAGGTGCACGGCTCAGGCGGCTATGGCATGCTTGTCGGCCCGGCGGCCAGTAAAAAGGAACTTGAAGCTTTTCGCGAAAAGCTGATTGCGCGGCCCGGTGCCTATATCGCGCAGCCAACGCTGTCGCTCTCGACGGTACCGATATTCGTGGATCAGGGGCTGGCGCCGCGGCACGTCGATCTGCGCCCCTATGTGCTCGTCAGCCCGAAAGGTGTGGATATCACACCCGGCGGGCTGACACGCGTCGCACTGACAGAAGGATCGCTCGTGGTAAACTCAAGCCAGGGCGGCGGCACAAAAGACACATGGGTTCTGGAGGACTGATATGCTCGGCAAAACAGCAGGCGGCCTCTACTGGATGTTCCGGTTCCTGGAACGCAGCGAAAACACCGCGCGTCTTATCGAGGCGGGTTTCCGGATGGCCCTCACCCGGTCAAAGGACACCGAAAGCGAATGGAAATCCGTGGTCGCCACATCGGGCGCCCAGGCCGGATACAGTAAAAAGTACGACAGCTTTACCGATCTGCAGGTCATCGATTACCTGCTGCGCGATGAGGACAACCCCTCAAGCGTGATTTCGGTAATGAGTGCCGCGCGCGACAATGCCCGCCTCGTACGCACGGCCCTGACCACCGAGGTCTGGGAGGCGGTCAACGATAACTGGATGACGCTGCGCGATCACCTGGCAAAACCGGTGACACCGATCGACCTGCCCGCCACACTGGCGCTGATCCGTAAACAAAGCGGACTGGTGCGGGGTGCACTTTACGGCACGATGCTGCGCAATGACATTTATGATTTTGCACGGATCGGCACATTCGTCGAACGCGCCGACAACACCGCAAGGATCATCGACGTAAAATACTATACGTTGTTGCCGTCTGCGTCGTCGGTGGGCTCCTCGCTGGACAATGTGCAGTGGGAGATGATCCTGCGGTCGGTCTCGGCGCACAGGTGTTTTCGCTGGCTCGACGAGCAGGAGATGACGGCCACTGCGATTGCCGAATTCCTTCTCTTTGATAAACGCCTGCCGCGGTCGCTGGCCTTTTGCGTGAAACAGACCACCGAGAACCTGGCTTATCTGGCCGATGAATACGACATGCGTCACCCCAGCCATGATATCGCGGACAGGATGCGGCGCCGGCTGAAATCCGGCACCATCAATGAGGTGTTTGATACCGGGCTGCACGAATACATCAGCGGGTTCATCCGGGACAACAACACTCTCGCTGCGCAGATCGAAAAAGACTACAGGTTCAATGGCTGAAGGAATTATATCATGCTGCTGACTGTCAGCCATTCGACCCGATACACCTATGACCAGCCTGTGGACTACGGGTTGCAGCAGGTTCGCCTGACCCCGCGGAACTGGGACATGCAGGAGGTGCTGAGCTGGGATCTTGCGATTGAAGGCGGAGACATCGAAACATCCTATCTCGATCATAACGGTACAACCGTGCACCTCGTGTCCGCCGGACGCGGATCGGAGGCGGTTACGATCACGGCCTCAGGTGAAGTTCGGACGGTCAATACTGCAGGGGTGCTGGGGCCGGTCTATGGCCCTGCGCCGCTCTGGTATTTCTGTACGCAGACGGAACTGACAACACCCGGCGAGGGCATCACCGCCCTGGCCCACGGGCTCAGGGATGCCTCTGACAAGCTGAGCGCACTGCATGCGCTTTCAGGCTCGATCATCATCGCGGCACCGTATCAGACGGGCGAAACCTGGTCCACAACCACCGCCGAACAGGCTCTGACCGGCGGCAGCGGCGTGTGTCAGGATCACGCACAGATCTTTGTGTCGGCAGCACGGGCCGCCGGCATTCCCGCGCGTTATGTGAGCGGATATCTGATGATGGACGACCGGGTCGATCAGGATGCCAGCCACGCCTGGGCCGAGGCCCATGTCGAGGGTCTGGGCTGGGTCGGCTTCGATGTGTCCAACTGCATCAGCCCGGACGAGCGCTACATCCGCCTCGGGTCGGGCCTGGATTACCGCGATGCAGCGCCTGTTTCGGGCGTCAGACTGGGCGATGCAAGGGAATCGATGATTGTATCGCTGCAGGTACAGCAGTAAGGCATAAGCCGCAGTGCAGCTTTCTCACCGGATGATTCCATGACATATTGCGTCGGCCTTCTTCTCGACAACGGGCTGGTTTTCATGTCCGACACCCGCACGAATGCGGGTTTCGACAACTTTTCGCGAACCCGCAAAATGTTCAGCTGGGACGTGCCCGGCGAGCGCCACATCACGCTGATGACCGCAGGCAACCTCGCGACCACCCAGGCGCTCGTGAGCCTGATTGAAGAACGTGTAAAAGGCGCCAGTGACCGCGACCCTTCGATCCTGCGCGCACCGTCGATGTTTCAGGTCGCCCGGCACGTCGGATCGACCCTTAAAGAAGTGATCGCCGACAGCGCGCCCATTGGTCCGCGCGGCGATGCATCGTCGTTTCAGGCAACTGTCATTGTCGGAGGTCAGGTCAAAGGCAGTCCGCCGACCATGTTCATGATCTATCCGGAAGGCAACTTCATTGAAGTCACGGCCGAGACGCCGTTCTTTCAGATCGGTGAAACCAAATACGGCCGGCCTATTCTGGTGCGCGCCTATGACAGCCACATGAGTTTCGGGGACGCGGTGAAACTGTTGCTGGTGTCGTTTGACTCGACCACCGCCTCGAACCTGTCGGTTGGCCCGCCGTTTGATCTGATGGTCTATAAAAACGATACTTTCAGGCCCGAGGTCGAGCTGCGCATTGAAGAGGACGACCCGGTTTACGAAAGCATCTCAAACGACTGGGGAAATGCGCTGCGCACCGCGTTTGAGCAGCTGCCAACCTACGATCTTAAATCCTGAGGCTTAGTGCGGCTTGTCCGCACCGGGCTCTTTTCGCGCAGCTTCATCAAGTGCCTGTTCGAGGTCATCAAAATCATCAGGGTCATTTGACGGCACTGCGTAGCTGCCGTTGAACCAGCGGGCGAGGTCCAGATCCGCACATCGCTTCGAGCAGAAGGGGCGCGTTTCCTGCACGGTAGGCTTGCTGCAGATCGGACAGCTCATGCGAACACCTCGCTCAGGGGAATTCTGGCGCGTTTACGCTGAAGTTCGTAGTGTCCCAGAGGCGTCCAGCCAACCAGCGCGGTTTCAACCGTATCACTACGGAGGGCCTGACGCAGCGCGCTCTCAAAGCTGCGGCGGTCCTTTTTCGGCATCGGTGCGAGGTCCAGCACAATCTGGCCTCCAAGCCCGCGCAGTCTCAGTGCGCGTGGCAAAGCACGCGCGCAGGCCAGATTGGCTTTGAGACCGGCGGCAAGCGAAGCGTCATTACCTGTATTAACATCTACCGCGACCAGCGCACGCGTCGGTTCAACATACATCGAAGCGCCGGCTTCGAGGGGCTCGCGGGGGCTGCGCAGCGCATCGATTGCCTCGGCCACGCCCTGAGTTTCAAAGCCGCCGGGCTCGGTTGAAACCTGCGCCGGAGCAACCCATTCCCGCCAGGCCAGTGCATGCGGTCCGTCGCCTTCCGCCAGGGTCTCCATACCGGTGCCTTCGTCTTCTGACACCCTGCGCGCAAGCGTTGCCATCGCCTCGATGTCAGCGGCAATCTCATCCTCATCGATCCCCTCGCAGGAGGAGCGAAGGATCAGCCCGGTTGCGGCACCGTCGAGCGTGTCATGGGCAATTTCAAGGAGCCGGTCGCGTTCAGCTTCATCCCGGATCGACCGGCTGATGTTAAGACCGGGTGCATCCGGCGTGATGATCGCGTAACGGCTTTTAAACAGAAGCTTCTGCGTCACCGGCAGCGCCTTGCCGGGCTCCGCATAGCCGGAGACCTGCACAAGCAGCGACTGCCCCGGCGCAAGCCCCCTGACCTGGCGCAGAAACGCCGGTCCGTCGGGTGTTTTCAGGAACATGCCGCCCTGCCCTTTGACAGGCCGGTCGGCGACCGCACGACAGACTGTGCCTGTCCGCGGCAGATCGCCATCGATCAGCAGATCATCCAGTTTGCCGTCGATCATAAGGGCTGCGGCTTCGCGGCCCTGCCAGTGATCCAGAATGATACTGCGACCTTTCATGCCAGCCCTTTCAGTCCTGCCGCACGCAGCAGATTTGCAGTTTCCGCAAGAGGCAGCCCGACGATGCCGGTGAATGACCCGCTGATCCAGGGAATAAGCATCCCCGCAGGGCCCTGAATCCCGTATCCGCCCGCTTTACCCTGCCAGTCATTGCTCGCGATATAGGACCGGATTTCCGGCTCGGAGAGGGTTTTCATGCGCACCGTACTGACCACGTCTTTTTCGCGGGTCGTGTCGCCGCAACGCACTGCGACCGCTGTGATGACCCGGTGCCTGCGTCCCGAAAGTGCGCGCAGAAAGGCTTCGGCCTCAGACGCATCCGCCGGCTTTCCCAGGATGCGCCGCCCCAGCGCGACGGTTGTATCCGCACACAGCACAATGTCGGCCGGACCGGCGGGCACGGCCGCCGCCTTTTCACGGGCCATCCGCGCGCAATAGGGTCTGGGCAGTTCGCGGGGATGCGGTTCTTCGTTTATGTCGGGTGCACGGATTTCATCCGGCACAACGCCGATCTGCGCCAGCAATTCCTTGCGGCGCGGTGATCCGGACCCGAGAATAAACAAGGGTTACTTGAAGCGGTAGTTGATCCGACCC
>CBDUCB010000208.1:0-6071 GCA_965365545.1 uncultured Roseobacter sp.
GACAGCACCGCACAGACAGCCGCCGGTGATCAGCGTGCCCGCGAGGTCATCATCGTCGAAGTCCAGAAAACCTGCCGTCCTGCCCGGGCCGGAGCGGGTCATGAAAACATGTATCGGCGCGTCTGTATTCTTGAGGCGTTTGTGTCCGCAGTCTTCGAGCGTGAGATCAACCTTGCCTTTGATCTGCGCCATTACTTCGCCCGAGACGGCGATGCCTCCCGGTTCGGCCATTGCTTCCAGCCGGGCGGCAGTATTGACGCCTTCGCCGAGAAGATCGGCCCCGCGGACCACCACATCACCCAGCGACACGCCGACCCGGAGCACAAAAAAGTCGCCGGTTTCTGACTGGTGTGCTTCGAGTGCGGCGGCCCTTTGAATTCCCGTGGCGCAGTTGACGGCTTCGATAATGCTGGAAAATTCGGCGAGAAAGCCATCGCCGGTGGATTTGAACACGCGGCCCCGGTTGGCTTCGACCTGCATGCCGATCACATCGCGGCTGAAATGCTCCAGGCGTGTCAGTGTTCCGCTTTCGTCGCGTGAAACAAGCCCTGCAAAGCCAACGATATCGGTGGCGAGGATGGCCGCCAGTCTGCGTTCCATGTCCGGTCCTTAGAACTGCTGTCCCGTTGGGGCGCTGCATCTCATTATACATGAATCGCGCGATAATTAAATTCCGTCGGAGACCCGCACCTTCGGCTGAATGAAAGTAATGGTCCGCCTTGTTCAGAACGGCGAGGAGGCGCGCAGCGCAATGCAACCCGATGAGGCGTCAGAACCGGTGACGCCCGCCAGGCCGTCGAATTTGTTTTCAGATATTTGCCGGACCGGACAATTTGCGGACAGAGCTTGCAGGACAGGCCGACGCCGCAGAAATATCCGCCTTTGCTACGGCACGATGTGTCCGCGTCCGCATATCCGTGCGTCCCGAAAATCAGTACGCTTCCGACGTCATCGCCACCGCGCAGCTTTGCGTGCCAGAGGGAATCAATTGTCTCCCCGACGGCCATGCCGGCATCAGGCAACCGAGGCCGGACTGAAGATAAACTCAGCCGGTGCTTATGCTTGTCCGGGCACATCGGTTTGCGGGTCGCGGTCCTGTTTTGCGGATAATCACCGGATCCGATGGAGGCAGGTGCGTCCCGCGCTGCACATCCCGGCATATGCCGCGATGCATCCCGCGCCGGTCACGGGCCTGCCCACGGCCAGGCGACAACGCGAAAGACTGCACGGCTCACTTGTGTGCATCAAGGTGCTGCGCGAGAACTGAACTCAAAGGTAAAGGCGCACATTCTATGATCTCACTTTATGCAGCAATCTGGCGTGTCAGCGGGCGCCGACAGATTTTACTGATCGTTCTGTCCGTTGCGATTGCGGCTCTGGCGGCAGCCCCCCTGAAATTCCAGCAGGAAATTGTAAACCTGCTGACGGAAGCGTCGTTCCGGCCGTCACAGCTTTTCCTGCTGGGTGCCGGGATGATGGGTGTCATCCTGCTGAGCCTCGGCCTCAAATGGCTGATGGGATACCGGTCGCAACTGTTGGGAGAGGACGTGATCCGCCTGATCCGTAAAAAACTTCTGACCGATGCCGCAGCTGAGCAGAGTATGCAACGCGACATCCTTACCGGCACCTTATCGACCGCAATATCAAGTGAGGCGGAGGAGCTTGGAAAGTTCACCGGCAGCGCGTTTTCGGAGCCTGTGATGCAGGTTGGCACACTGATCAGCGTGGTCGGTTTTGTCGCCTCCACGCAGCCCGGTCTCGGTATCCTTGCGCTGGCCATGATCGCACCTCAGATCGCGATCGTCCTTTTCACGCAGCGCAGGGTTAACATGCTGCTGGCCGGGCGCGTGAGGCTTCTGCGGCAGGCCACTAACAAAATTACGGCCAGAGAAATCAGCGCTGTCGAAGCGTCTGTTCTCGAAGACTTTGACAGTATTTATGGTGCGCGGCGATCGATGTTCAGGTGGAAGCTTTCAACCAAATTCGTCCTCAGTCTGATCAACGGAGCAGGGACGGTCGCCGTGTTCATGCTCGGCGGTCTGTTCATCCTGCGGGGGCAAACGGATGTCGGCACGGTGGTGGCAGCTACGATGGGGCTCAGCAGGCTTCAGGGTCCGACGACGTTTCTGATTTCGTTCTACCGGCAGGTCAGTGCGAACCGGGTCAAATTTGAGCTTCTGCGCGATATGTCTCTTTATTCCGGCAAGCCGGCCCCTGAGCCGCAGACCTGACCTGCCGTCCCGGCGTCACGGGCCTGCAGGGCGTGCATTTCACGGTGCCGTCAGGGCCATTCACAGGTGACAGGCCGGGATGACTGACCATTATCTGTCAGAACAAAGAGCCTGTCAGACGCTGCGCTCAGGGCACATCTTCGGCGTTTCCTCAGCAGTTCTGGTATGTGCTTTTTTGCTGCGGGGCAGATCGAAGCGCCGAACTGCCCGCGCGTCCCGGTTCATGCTGAACAGCGGTTCTCCGGCGTCACTGACAACCAGGATGTCCCCTATGCTACATCGCTCGTCAGGCCCGACAGATCCACCTCATCGTCGCGCGGATGCAGAGAAGAAAAGGCGGCGCAACTCCCGGGCATCCGCCGTGTCAAAGGCATGGTTTTGGAACCCGGACACCGGAAGTTTCCGCGAAGCATCCACTCTGAACCGGGCAGAGAGCAATGCCATCAGGCAGATCACCGGTACCGCTTCCCATCATCTGACTCTCAGACGGCCCACCTGACGGGTCAGTGAAACCCTTCGCGGCGGCCGGTGAGACGCTCATCACCGTCGCCACAATAGTGGTCAGAAGCCTCCCTTGGTTCTCACTTTCACGTTCAGCCAACGCCACCTGGCGACAGCCGCGGTTCATGACGCGAGCGTCACCCCTGTCCATATCAGACCCAGCAGGACCGGTTGATGCAACAGGTATATGGTCAGGCTGTGCCGGCCGGGCCAGGCAAGAACAGCCGCCCCTTTCGGATATCGCCCGGACAACGCGATACCTGGCCGGAGCCTGCCCGGTCGCAGCATCTGTGCGGCTGCCAGCCCTGCCAGAAACCAGCCCGACCATGGCATTACCGGTATATAATCAAGCGCTGGTGGAGTTGTCGTCGCAAGGCCAGTCCAGAGCAGCAGATCTGCATTAAAAAGATCGGAGCGCAGATGGTCCGGCGCCATCACCAAGACGATGGCAAGACCGGCGTTGACCACACCCGGCAGCCGAAGACACAAAAGCCCCAGAACGCCCGACAAAGCGATGCAGTGCAGAATCCCGAACCTGATGAAGTTTTCCGGAAACACGACCCAGGTTGCAAGCGACACCAGCGCTGCTGCGAGGCACAGGACACTGAACCGTCGCAGAAAGCTGCGCCATCTTACACCACCGCTATGCGCAAGCCAGAAGCTGATCCCGGCGATACAGAGAAATGATCCGGCCACCAGGCTGGAAAACACGTCCCAGCCCCCGGTGACAGTGGTGCCACGCGGAAGAATACCGAAAATTTCCAGATCGTGGAAAAAATGGAAAACCACCATCCCGAGCAGCGCTGCCGTCCGCGCGATATCAAGCCACAGCAGCCTGCCGCCGATGTCTCTTTGTAAAACGTCAGACACGGCTCCGGCACCTCTCAGATACGACCCGGGACCTGCTCATTTTTTCTGAAAATACTTTACTCACCGGCGCTCAATACTTTTTACTGGGGCGGGCCCTTGTTCTGTAACCGGTTTCATCATCAGGCGCGCGGCCCGTGAAAGATAGAACCAAAAGGAACTCTCATGAAAAAAATTGTTTTTGCTGCAACCATAATTGCTTTTCCGCTTGCCGGATGCGTTGAGGATACAGGATCAGCAGGGGCACCGGCAGTGGGCAGCAGCTCCGATCTTTCAGCCTTCGAGGGCGCCAGGGCAGGCCAGGCCGAAATGGGTATTCAGAACCTCGGGTATGAGCTTATCCGGTCCGAAGGACTGACCTCCTACTGGTTCAACCGCAGCACCGGCGCCTGCGCCGAGATCACAACGTCGGACGGACGCTATTCGTCGATCAATATGCTGCCCTCAGGAGATTGCTGAAACGTAAACCCGGCGGCGCGGCTTTGTCATGAAAGCCGCGCCGTCGTCAGCTCCCGTAAGGCCAGATCAGGTTCAGGATCGATATGGCAATGAAGACTGCGAAAAACACCGGCCAGATCCATTTGCCGTTTTAATGCTCGTATCCGAATTTGCGCAGTGCAAAAATAACCCCGAGGATAATGAACGCGGAAATAAGGGCGTGGGCGATATCGAAATGCATTTTTCGTTCTCCTGAAGACTGGCCCCGTGAAAAAATCAGGATGTTCCGGGCCTGTCACGCTTTGCAGAATTTTATGTCGTCAATAAAGCCGGCTGGTCTCCAAGCTGTTACCGGAAATTGAAGGCACGGCCTCAATGTGGTAGTTTTCAGGTGAAAAGCGAAGGAACAATCATATGAAAACACGCGTCAGTATCATTTCTCTGTCCGCAGTTTTGTTCGGCACATCCGCTATTGCTATGACCGATGCGGATGACGCTTGTATTGATCATCTGCGCAGCGTCGGAGGGCCTGACGGGCAATCCGGCACAATTGAGAGTTCGGAGTTTTCCCAGGCCGGCACGCTCGTTATGCTGCGGGATGCGGGCGGAACGCTCTGGCGCTGTATCGCTTACAGTGACGGCGCAATCGGTGATTTTGCGGCTGTTGAAGCGATGGATGACGGCGGCGGCGCGATGGCCGGTGCCGGCGGCACGACACAGACACAGCGGGTTGCATTTGATGCCGGCACAACCGGCGCGGAACTCACCGGGACACTCGCTCCCGGTGCCTCGCAGCAATATGTTCTCGGCGCCGCAAACGAGCAGTATCTTTATGTGCGTGTGGCCCCCCGGAACGGCACGCTTGACTATGTCATCCGTAACCCGGACGGCTCCGAACTGCTCGGACTGATGAACGCCGGCCAGGAGTATCGCGGCCAGCTCTGGCAGAGCGGCGATCACGTGGTTGAGGTCATCAACCGCAGCGATGCTCTGGTGGATTACAACGTCATCTTTGGCATCGAGTGATCCGAACGCTCACCCTGCCCGCGACCGATGGTCGGGTCGCACAGGCCCTTGCCGGGGGCAAAGTATGCCGGGTTCTTGCAGCCGCTCTGTCGCTGATATTGCTCTTTGGCTGCTCGGCTCTGCAACCGATAGAGATTGCCGATGAACGAAGCCGCGCACCTGTGCAGACCGGCGTCTGGGCTGAGATTGAAGAGATCCGAAGAGGCGACTGGCAGATCCCGCTGAACGATGGCCCGACAGCGCTGGCCTGGCGCCTGCGCGCCATCGACAGTGCAACTGCATCCATTGATATGCAGACATTTTTATGGACCTTCGACACTGTGGGAACGGAAGTCATGTCACGAATTGTCAGCGCCGCAGATCGCGGCGTTGCTGTGAGGCTTCTGATCGATGACACCTTTCTTGCGGGCCAGGATCAGGTGCTGCTGAGCCTCCAGGCGCACCCCGGTATCGAGTATCGCATCTACAACCCGTATCAGCGGCGCACCAGCGGGCTCGTCAGCCGGCAGATCCTGAACCTCGGCGAATTCAGTCGTGTTGATCACCGCATGCACAATAAGACAATGATGGTCGACAATCAGGTGGCCATTATTGGCGGACGTAACATCGCCGACGAATATTTCGGCCTTAGCAGCGGCGGCAATTTCCGGGATATGGAATTGCTGGTCGGCGGGCCGGTCGTGCAGAAATCCTCGGAAGTGTTTGACGCCTACTGGAACGATAACTGGTCGTTCCCTGTGGACAGGATTGCACATGCCCGGGTCATCCCCGCAGCGCATGAAAGCGATGCTCCGTGGCAGGTTTCGCGGTCTCTTTTTCCTGCCGAGACAGAGCAGGAACGAGCCTCCGCATGGCGGCGTGCCCTGCGTGGCTCCTTTACCGGGCGGGCAGAGCTTATCGCGGACAAACCGCCCGCTAAGAGCCCGGCTGCACCGGCGGACCGTCCCGTGCAGGTGGCAAACCGCATCCTGCAGCGGATCGCAGGCGCGCGGCGCGACATCACAATTG
>CBDUCB010000209.1:0-6022 GCA_965365545.1 uncultured Roseobacter sp.
TGGTGATTTCAACGAGTGTCGGCCCTGGGGCGTTTGGATGTTCCATCCCCGTCTGGTCGGCACGGCCCTGCGCGGCCCGGCAAGGCGCACTTTTCCCAGCACGCGACCTTTGTTGCCGCTTGACCGTATCCTGACCGATGCGCCCGGCATCGTGGAATTCGTGGAAGCAGTCAGCGCACCCGACCTGGTACTGGCCTCAGATCATCTGCCGTTGCACGGTGTTGTTACGATCACGTGAATGTGTGGACGGCCCACAGAGGTAGAAGCGTCAGGAAACTGTCGCCAGGCCGGATTCGTGCTCTAACTTGGTAATGAATGCGCCCGGGAAACATAATGTTCAGAAGTGAATCACAAACTGCGGTAAAGACTCTGGCAGGCCAGCCGCCGCTTGGCAGCCTGACACTGGCAGCCGGTGGTCTGGCGGCAGGTCTGACCGTGCTCTGCCTGGCCGCCGGCACCCCGGCCCTTGTGACACTCTTCATCTTCGCGGTTGTCCTCGTTTTGATTGTCCAGGGTCTTGTGCATCACTATCCGCACCGGGATCTCGGATTGTGCAATGTGATCACTCTGTCGCGGGTGGCGATGGTCGCTTTTCTCGCGGGGGCGGTTTCTGATCCGGACGTGTCGGTCTGGATTGTTTTCAGCGTGGCAACTGTTGCCTTTGCGCTTGACGGCCTTGATGGAGTTCTCGCGCGACGATCGGGTCTCGTCTCGGATTTCGGCGCGCGTTTCGATATGGAAACGGATGCGGCCCTGGGCGCTGTGCTGTCGCTCCATCTGCTTCTGAGCGACGTTGCCGGGCCGGAGATTCTAATCCTTGGTTTCATGCGCTATGGCTTTGTGCTGGCGGGACTGATGGTGCCGGCACTGCGGGCGGAATTACCGCAGTCGCTGCGGCGCAAAACCATCTGCGTCGTCCAGATTTCCGCGCTGATCTTCCTGCTCTTTCCCGCATCACCCGCCAGTCTGTTACTGCCCGTCTCCGCAGGTGCGGCGTTTCTGCTGACCTGGTCTTTTGCCGTCGATGTGGTCTGGCTGCTGAGGCGCGCGCGATGAGACGTGTTCTTTTGCCCGCGCTTGCGGCGGCGCTGTTATTTGGCGTGCTTGTCCTGCCCAACCATCCTGGCACAATGACCCTGAGCGCGCTGAACCGCTGGCCGCTGGAGCTGCCTGTGCTGCTCATGCTTATGGTTGCGGTCGGGCGCTACCGGGGCGTGACCTGGGGTGTGGCGCTGATCCTGCTGGTGACGGTGTTCATCAAACTGGCGGATTATGCGATGTTCAGTGCCTACAACCGGACATTCAACCCGATCCTCGATACCTTTCTGATCAGGTCGGGGCTTTCGCTGCTGCGTGACAGTATCGGTGCGACGATGGCAGGTGCGGCAGTGATCCTGTCCGTGGTGCTCATGGGCGTGCTCTTTATCGCTTTGCAGCGCAGCCTTGGCATCTGGGCGCACCTGAATGTCTCCAAAGCTTACCGGGGGACGGCGCTTGTTGCGGCAATCGGGTTCGGGGGCTGGGCCACAGCCGTTGCGGGCCACCATCTGAACTACTGGACGCTGGATCGCAGCCCGCCGGGAACCGCCTTTACGTCGCGGCTGACCGTCAGGCGAGGCGCGGAGCTGCAGGAGACGGCGACTGATCTGGTCCGGTTTCGTGAGGCGGCAAAATCTGACGCATATGCCGGGGCGACAGGGCGTCTGGACCGGCTGGATGGTCGCGATGTCATCCTGATCTGGATCGAGAGCTACGGACGCGCGAGCTTTGACAACCCGCTATATGCCCCGACGCATCTGGCCACGCTGCGCGCCGCGCAGAAGGAGATCTCGCGCTCGGGTCAGGCCATGAAAAGCGGATGGCTCACCTCGCCCACCGCCGGGGGGCAAAGCTGGCTGGCGCACGGTGCCCTTGCCAGCGGTTTGTGGACCTCGGACAACGGGCGTTACAACGCGCTTATTGCCAGCGGCAACAAATGGCTTTTTCATTTCGCGCAGGACGCAGGCTATCGCACCTCTGCTTTCATGCCCGCGATCACCCTGGGCTGGCCGGAGAGCAGCGCGATGGGGTTTGAGCAGATCTTTGCGGCGGCGGATATCCCCTATAAAGGCGACCGGTTTCGCTGGGTGACCATGCCCGATCAGTTCACGCTGGCAACCTATCCCACGCTCCTTGAGCCCGATCCCCGGCCGGACTTCATACAGATTGCGCTCATTTCATCGCACGCCCCCTGGACCCCGATCGCCGACATGGTGCCCTGGGAGGCCGTGGGGGACGGCACGGTGTTCAATCCCATGGCCGCGCGCGGGCCAGCGCCAAAGACGCTCTGGAAAGATCGCGACGCGGTGCGCGATGCTTACCGCCGCTCGGTTGATTATGCTCTGACAGCAACGTTTTCCCATGTGGCGCGGCTTGGTGATGCAGCACCTCTGGTCATTGTCGCAGGCGATCACCAGGCGGCGGGATTTGTGGCAGGCAGCGAAAACCGGGACGTCGCCGTCCATATGATCGGTCCGGATGAGGTGCTGAAAGCGATCAGTCACTGGAACTGGACTGACGGGCTGATCCCTGCGACAGACGGGCCTGTGCGGCGGATGGACAGCTTCCGGAATGACTTTATTGACGCATTTACCGGGCCCGTCAGATCGGTGATGGTGTCGCAATGAACACGCCCGCACTCAGGTTTGCCGTCTCTGTGATCTGCCTTGGCATCTTGCTGTGGTGGACAGATGCGGCCGGCGTCCGGGCGCGTCTGCAGGGTGCAGATCATAAATGGACCGGGCTTGCGCTGCTCGCCGTGACGGCGGCCACATGGTCGATGGCGCGGCGCTGGCAGATGTCGGCACGGGCACTCGGGATTGAGATAAGCTTTGCCGGTGCGCTGCGCGAATATTACCTGGGGCAACTGGTCAACAGCACGCTGCCGGGCGGCGTTGCAGGCGATATGGCGCGGGCGCTGCGCCTGCGACATGATGCCGGTCTTACGCGCGCGGCGCAGTCGGTGGTGGCTGAACGGCTGCTCGGCCAGATGGCCATGTTCGCGATCGTCTTTGCAGGATTTACCGCGGCACTGGCCCTGCCTGGCGGACCTGACTGGCCCTGGCCTTTCCTGGCCCTGCCCGCCGGTATCGGGGCGTGTGCTGTGCTGGCTGTGATCCTGTCCCGGACTTCCGGCCCCGCCGGCCGGTTCACGCAGCTGATCACCCACCTGCAGCGTCAGCCGGAAATGCTTCTTCACGCCCTTGTCACACCGGTCTGCCTGATCTTTGGCTTTTACGCCTGCGCCCGTGCCACCGGCACGCTGATCCCCGCTGCCGGCTGGGCGACGCTGATCCCGCTCATTCTGAGTGCCATGCTGATCCCGTTGTCTGTCGGCGGCTGGGGCTGGCGCGAAGGTGCGGCCGCGGCCCTGTTTCCGCTGATCGGCGCATCGGCCAGCGCCGGTGTTGCTGCCGGGGGCGCCTACGGCGCGGGCGGTCTGAGCGCGACATTCCCGGCGGTGCCTGTCCTGTTCCGGCGGCACATCCCGAAGACTTTTCCAACCAAACGGAGTTCACACCCGACATGACATATCCTGCTCATCTTAACCGTCGCTTCTTTCTGCAAACCAGTGCGGCCGGCGCCCTTGCCGCAGCAAGCGGGCTGCCCGCGCAGGCCGCCGGTCTGCGCGCCGTGAATTTTCAGCTGTCCTGGCTGCATTCGGTGCAGTTCGGGGGCAGCTATATCGCCGCCAGCAAGGGCTACTGGTCCGATCTCGGACTTGACGTGTCACTGGCGCAGGGCGGACCAAACGCCCCGGTTGAGCCGCCGGTGGTCTCCGGCAACGCGCTGGTCGGCATTTCAGCGGCGGATTATACCGCTGCTGCCGTGTCCGAGGGCGCTCCCTTCAGGATCATCGCCGTCGCCATGCAGAAAAACCCCTTCGCGATTGCCTCGCTTGCCGGAAACCCGGTGAACACGCCTTCCGATCTTGTCGGCAAAAAGATCGGCATGGCCGTCGCCAACACGCCGGTGCTGCAGGCGCTCTGCACCCTGAATGACATCGACATCAATGCGATTGAGATTGTGCCCACGCAATATGACCCCGCGCCCCTGGTGAGCGGTCAGGTCGACTGCCTGCTGTGCTGGGAGACGGATCTGCCCGTTGCGATGAGCGTGCAGGGGATCGACAATACCACCATGCTTATGGCCGATCACGGCTATGCTGTGCATTCCCAGACCTATATCGCGACCGAGGACGCGCTGGCCACCCGCCGCGATGATCTTATTGCCCTGCTTAAGGGAGAGGTGATGGGCTGGAATGATTATCTTGCCGATACCGATGCCGCCGCGGAACTGACGACAAAAATGTTTCCCGACGCCGGTCTCGATCTGGCGGCGCAAAAGCTGCAGGCCGCCCGTCAGGTGCCGCTGATGTTCTCTGATCTGACGGCGGAGTACGGCTTTGGCTGGTTCACGGACGAAACGGTTGCGGCCAATATCGAAACGCTGGCCTTGCTGGGCCGCGAGGTCTCCGCTGACCTCTGGGACCGCTCCCTGCTTGAAGAGGTGCATGGCTGAGGGAAGGGCAAACATGGCCTCTGCCGGCATCTGCTGTGACACGGTAAGCAAAAGCTTCGGGCGGACAGAGGCCGTCGCGCCCTTTTCTGCCACCCTTGCGGCCGGTCAGACCACAGCGCTCGTGGGGCCGTCGGGGTGCGGCAAGTCGACAATTCTGCGCATGATCGCAGGTCTTGAGGCGCCGGATACCGGCACCATCCGGCTGGGCGGGGAAAGCCCGAAAGACCTTGCCCGGCGCGGCGCCCTTGCCATGGCGTTTCAGGACCCGTCTTTGCTGCCCTGGCGCACAGTCAGGTCGAACATCGCGCTCGGGGCCTGGCTGGCGCGCCGGCCCGCCGGCAACCTCGATGCGCTGATCTCCATGGTCGGGCTTGACGGTTTCGCAGATCACCGGCCGGCTGAACTCTCAGGTGGCATGCGCCAGCGGGCGGCAATCGCGCGCGCTCTCATCTCGGATCCTGAGGTTTTGTTGCTGGATGAACCTTTCGGCGCGGTCGATATGATCACCCGGAGCCGGCTGAACGCAGAGCTGCCGCCGCTCTGGCGCACACGCAACGCCACGGCGGTGCTTGTCACCCATTCCGTTCAGGAGGCGGTTCTGATCGCCGACCGGATCCTTGTGCTGTCGCCGCGCCCGGCGCGGATCGTCGCCGACATCCCGGTGGACCCCGCGTGCAGGGACGCAGGCCAGGACCCCGGCACGCCCGTCTTTCACGCCATGACCGGGAAAGTTCTCGCAGCACTCGAAGGCAGCATGTGAATGATGCGTCTGCGACGGCTTGCCGGTATCTTCGTCGGGCTGATCATATGGGAAGCGGTTGCGCGCGGGCTTCCCGGGAGCGTTCTTATCAGCGGGCCGGTTCCGATGGCCTTGCATTTTTACGAGCACGCCGGCCTGATCACACGCGCCGCACTGGAAACCACGTCAAATGCGGTTCCGGGCTTTTTCTGGGGCAACCTCGTGGCGGTTGTGCTGGCGGCGCTGGTCGTCGTGGTGCCGCGGGCTGAACGCGTTGTGGCGGCGCTGGCGCTTCTGGTCTTCTGCATCCCGCTTATCGCCAGCGGCCCCATCCTGCGGGTGCTTTATGGCCCCGGAGACGGTCCGCAGATCGCCCTGGCCGCTCTGGCCGTATATTACACCACCTTCCTTGCCATGCTGGTCGGTCTGCGCGCAGTCCCGCAAAGCTGGACGGATCTCATGGCGGTTTACGGACGCGGGAGGTTTGACACGCTGATCAGAGTGCGCGCGCGTGCCAGTCTGCCCTATCTCTTTGTCGGATTGCAGATTGCCGCGCCTGCTGCCTTTCTGGGTGCCATGATCGGAGAGTTCACCGGGGCGGAGCGCGGTCTCGGCGTTCTGACGCTGCGCGCGATGCGGGGTCTGCAGACCGACGCGACCTGGACGCTTGCGACCCTGACGGCGGTGATCGCCATGATCGCGTACTGGTTTTTCGGCTGGCTC
>CBDUCB010000210.1:0-6014 GCA_965365545.1 uncultured Roseobacter sp.
AATGGCACAGGCGACCGCGAGCGCATTGCCCTGGCTTTCCTTGCCGCCGAAACCACCGCCCATCCGGCGTGTCTCGACACGCACGCCATGCATGGGAACGCCGATGGCCTCGGCAACCTTATGCTGGATTTCGGTGGGGTGCTGTGTGCTGCTCATGACGACCATATCGCCGTTGTCCTGAGGCAGCGCGGCAGCCGCCTGCCCCTCCAGATAAAAGTGCTCCTGCCCGCCGATCTCCAGTCTTCCGGTGAGCCGGTGCGCAGCACCTTCGATCGCTGCGGCCACGTCACCACGTCCATAGACCCGTGGGCCCTCCTCAAAACGGCTGTTCCGGGCGAGAGCCTCATCCACGGTCAGGATCGGGTCTTCAGCCTCTGTTTCGACCTGTGCAAGGCGTGCCGCGCGCCGGGCAGTCAGGTGCGAGGTGGCGACCACGATAAAGAGCGGCTGTCCGAGATAGCTGATGGCCTCTTCCGCAAGCAGCGGTTCATCGTGACTGGACGGAGAGACATCGTTTTCAAAGGGCAGTTCCGCCGCGGTGATGACCTGGACGACACCGGGGGCCGCGCGCACGGGCCCGGTGTCGAGCGACAAGATCCGCCCGGCGGCGATGTCGCTGAGTCCGAAGGCAAGATGCAGTGTGCCGGCCGGCATCGGGATGTCATCCACATAGCGCGCGGCCCCTGTCACATGCAGCGGTGCGGAATCGTGCGGCAGCGGCTTTGCGACACTCATGGCCGCACCTCAAGAACGCTGACCGGCGTGTCCGCGTCTTCATGCCAGCAGCGCAGCAGCATATTCTGCGCGGTTTGCATACGGTAGTCAGCCGAGGCGCGCATGTCGGACATGGGCGTGAAATCCGTGCTCATTGCGGCCATGGCCCTGCGCACAGTGTCCTGCGTCCATGGCTGTCCGGTCAGCGCGTTTTCGGTCGCGATGGCGCGCTGCGGGGTGCCGGACATGCCGCCGAACGCGATGCGGGCACGGCTGACGGCTCCGGCAGCAACCTGAACCGAGAAACATCCGCAGACCGCCGAGATATCCTGGTCAAAGCGTTTGGAGAGCTTGTAGCAGCGCAGCCGGTCGGGCTGGCGGGGAATGGCGATTTTTTCCACAAATTCGCCCGCGCGGCGATCCTGTTTGCCATAGGCGAGAAAGAAGTCTTCGAGCGGTATATTGCGCCGCCTGTCGCCCTGCCGCAGATGCAGGGTCGCCCCCAGCGCGATGAGAGCCGGCGGCCCGTCGCCGATGGGAGAGCCATTGGCAATGTTGCCGCCGATGGTTGCCGCATTGCGCACCTGTACAGAGCCGTATCGCCGGATCAAAGCGGCGAACGACGGGTGCAGTTCTTGCATGACGGGTTCCAGCGCTGTCAGCGTCGTCATTGCACCGATGGTGATCTCATCCGCAGTGACGTTCACGCCCTGCAGGTCCGCACAGCCGTTCAGGAAGGCGATCTGGTCCGGATCGTGGAAATTCTTGGTGACCCAGAGACCGACATCCGTGGCACCTGCAACCAGGGTGGCATCGGGGTTTTCGGTATACCACTGCGCGAGCGCATCACTGTCAGCCGGATGAAACGCGGCGGGGAATTTCCCGCCGCTGCCCGCAGCCTCAGCCCCGGCCGGCTTTCCGGCCGGAGGCGGCGGGGCGTCCCGCATGTGTTCGGGTACGGGGGCGCCGGCCGCGGCCTCTGCGGCGCGGATGATCGGCGCATAGCCCGTGCACCGGCAGAGATTGCCGGCCAGTTGCACATCATGATCCGTGCGACCGTTCAGGTGCGCCGTGGCCATGGTGACGATGAACCCCGGTGTGCAGAAGCCGCATTGCGATCCGTGATGGCCGACCATCGCCTCCTGTACCGGGTGCAGGGTGCCGTCGGGCCCGGCAATGCCTTCGACGGTGCGCACGGATTTTCCCTGAAGCTGGGGCAGGAACAGAATGCAGGAATTGAGCGCCCGCGCGCCCGCCTCGTCCGTGACCATGACGGTGCAGGCACCGCAGTCACCTTCGTTGCAGCCTTCCTTGGTGCCGGTCAGGCCACGGGTTTCACGAAGCCAGTCCAGCAGGGTCGTGGTCGGCGCCACATCGGTCAGCGCCAGTGTTTCTCCGTTCAGGCGAAACGTAATGTTCATTTCGTCAGATCCGCCGCAGTACCATGCCCCCTTCGCGTCCGGTGTTCGATGCGGCGTAGAACACAGGACAGGCAATACCGGGTCCGAAGCTATGCGGGGGGCGCGCCACTTGGCAAGGGAAAAGGGGAAATCTTCGCGCCGCCGCGCCCCCCGGTGCTGAAAAAACAGAGCGTCGTGCGGAACGCTCTGGCGGGTGCCGGGCGTGTCATTTACGGTCCTGATATGAGCACCGATCCCCGATTCATTCACCTGCGTACCCATTCCGAATACTCGTTGCTGGAAGGGGCATTGCGGCTGAAAAAGCTGCCCGCGCTTTGCCGCAAGGCGGGCATGCCCGCAATGGCGCTGACCGATACCAACAATATGTTTGCTGCGCTGGAGTTTTCCGTGGCGATGTCGGATGCCGGCGTGCAGCCCGTTCTCGGTTGTCAGACCGATCTTGCCTATGTGGCAACCGGCCCGGGCGAAAAGCCGGCAGCCCCCGCGCCCGTGGTTCTGCTGGCGCAGTCCGAAGCCGGCTATGAGAACCTGATGAAGCTGAACTCGTGCCTTTATATCGACAAGCGCGGGCAACTGCCGCAGGTGACGCTGGAGGAACTCCGGTCACATGCAGGCGATGTAATCTGTCTGACCGGCGGACCTGACGGGCCGGTGGGGCGATTGCTGCAGGCCGGTCAGCACGCTGCGGCTCAGACGCTGATGACGGATCTTAAGGAGGCTTTCGGCGACCGGTTGTATGTGGAACTGCAACGCCATCCCGGCGAAGACGGCCAGCCCGCGGCCGAGCGCCTCACCGAGCGCGGCTTCGTCGAGATGGCCTATGCGATGGATCTGCCGCTGGTGGCCACCAATGATGTCTATTTCCCCGATGCGAAAATGTATGAGGCGCATGATGCGCTGATCTGCATTGCCGACGGCGCTTATGTTGATCAGCAGGATCCGCGCCGGCGGCTGACCGCACAGCATTACTTCAAGTCACAGTCTGAGATGGTGGCGCTATTTGCGGATCTTCCGGAGGCCGTTGAAAACACTGTCGAAATCGCTAAGCGTTGCGCTTTTCAGGCCTATCGGCGGGATCCGATCCTGCCGAAGTTTGCCGATGACGAAGTGCAGGAACTGCGCCGCCAGGCAGAGGCCGGCCTGAAAGACCGTCTTGCCGTTATCCCCCATGCCACCAGCGTCGAAGAGTATGAAAAACGTCTGGATTTCGAGCTGGGCATCATCGAAGGGATGGGTTTCCCGGGCTATTTCCTGATTGTTGCCGATTTCATTAAATGGGCCAAGGACGAAGACATCCCCGTCGGGCCGGGCCGCGGCTCGGGTGCCGGCAGTCTGGTGGCCTATGCGCTGACCATCACGGATCTTGACCCGCTGCGCTACAACCTGCTCTTTGAGCGCTTTCTGAACCCCGAACGGGTCTCCATGCCGGACTTCGACATCGATTTCTGCATGGACCGGCGCGAAGAGGTTATCCGCTACGTTCAGGACAAGTACGGCCGCGATAAGGTGGGGCAGATCATCACCTTTGGCGCGTTGCTGTCCAAAGCCGCCGTGCGCGATATCGGTCGGGTGCTGCAGATGCCCTACGGCCAGGTGGACCGGCTGTCGAAAATGATCCCGGTCGAGGGCGTAAAACCCGTGAGCATTGAAAAGGCGCTGGCGGATGAGCCGCGTCTGCGCGAAGAGGCGCGCAACGAAGAGGTCGTGGCAAGACTGCTGGAGTATGGCCAGCAGGTCGAAGGACTGTTGCGCAACGCCTCGACCCACGCCGCCGGTGTGGTGATCGGCGACCGGCCACTGGATCAGCTGGTACCGCTTTACCAGGATCCGCGCTCTGACATGCCTGCAACCCAGTTCAACATGAAATGGGTGGAGCAGGCGGGTCTGGTTAAATTCGACTTTCTCGGGCTGAAAACGCTGACGGTCATCCAGAACGCAGTGGACCAGATCAAGGCCTCCGGGCGCCATCTTCATATCGCGGCTGACGGCACCGAGCTTTTCGCCCCGCCCGAAGGTCTGATCGATGATATCGCCACGATTCCGCTGGATGATGAGGCCTCATATAAGCTTTATGCCAGCGCTAAAACGGTCGCCGTTTTTCAGGTTGAAAGCTCGGGGATGATGGATGCGCTCAAGCGCATGAAACCCACCTGCATTGAGGACATCGTGGCCCTTGTGGCGCTTTACCGTCCCGGTCCGATGGAGAACATCCCGACCTATTGCGAAGTGAAAAACGGCCTGAAAGAGCTCGAATCCATTCACCCGCTGATCGATGATATTCTGAAGGAAACACAAGGCATCATCGTTTATCAGGAGCAGGTGATGCAGATCGCCCAGGTCATGGCCGGCTACAGCCTTGGCGGTGCTGATCTGCTGCGCCGCGCGATGGGCAAAAAGATCGCTGAAGAGATGGCTAAAGAGCGCCCCAAATTCGAAAAGGGCGCGATGGAAAACGGGGTCGACAAGAAAAAAGCGACCGAGGTTTTCGACCTTCTTGAAAAATTTGCCAATTACGGCTTCAACAAATCCCACGCGGCGGCCTATGCGGTGGTCAGCTATCAGACCGCGTGGCTCAAGGCCAACCATCCGGTCGAATTTATGGCCGGCGTGATGAACTGCGATATCCACCTCACCGACAAGCTGGCGGTTTATTTCGAAGAGGTGCGCAAGCAGCTTGAACTGCCATGGGTGCCGCCCTGCGTGAACCGCTCGGATGCGACGTTCACGGTCGAAGAGGGCGCGCTGGTCTATGCGCTTGGTGCGCTGAAAAATGTGGGCGTCGAGGCCATGCGGCTGATCGTCGAGGCGCGGGGCCCCAGGCCCTTTGCCACGCTCTATGATCTTGCCCGCCGGGTCGATCTCAAACGCGTGGGCAAGCGTCCGCTGGAAATGCTCGCGCGCTCCGGCGCTTTTGATCAGCTCGACAGCAACCGGCGGCGTGTTTATGGCGCGCTTGATGCTCTGGTGGGGTATTCGGCGGCGATCCATGAGCAGAAAGCCTCAAACCAGGTCTCGCTTTTCGGGGAAGCCGGCGAGGACCTGCCCGAGCCGCGTCTGCAGCCCGTGGACGACTGGCTGCCGGCAGAACGGCTGGCCGAAGAATTCAAAGCGGTGGGCTTTTATCTCTCCGGCCATCCGCTCGACGACTATATGGGCCCGCTCAGACGCAAAAACGTGCTGACCCTGGATGAGATCCTGGAAAAGGCTGCGCGCGGTCCGCTCAACGCCAAGATCGCAGGCATCGTCGCCGGGCGTCAGGAGCGTAAATCGGCGCGCGGCAACCGTTTTGCCTTTTGCCAGATGTCCGACACCACGGGTGCCTATGAGGTCACGCTTTTCTCCGAAGCACTTGAGAAATTCCGTGAACATCTGGAGACCGGATCAAAGGTCGTCGTGGGTGTCGAGGCAACCCTGGAGGCGGATCAGCTCAAGCTTCTTGCGCGTTCGGTCACGCCGATTGATACGGTGGCCGCCGACGCCGGTGGTATGGGGCAGCGGGTTTTTGTGGAACACCCCGACGCGGTGGCCTCGGTCGCCAGCGTGCTGGCAGGCGCCGCCAAAGCCGCCCGCGGGGCCGGGCGCCTGGGCGACAACCAGGGAGCACAGCGCGACCGAGACGAACACGCGCACGAAGGACGTGGGCATGCGGTGAGGATGGACTCTCGGACGAGGTTGGCAAGCCCCTGCGCGAGGGCCGGGACGAACGGGGACGAACGTATACCGCAGGCCGGATAGGGGCACCGTGAGCCGAACTCCCCACTACGCCCGCTGCGCACCCTCGGTGCTCGGACGCCCGTTGGTGCCGAGGCCCTTGGTCGCGTGGATCAGAACCCGAAGCAGTCGACGACCGAGGTCTCGACCTGGCCGGTCGCGTGCATG
>CBDUCB010000211.1:0-5989 GCA_965365545.1 uncultured Roseobacter sp.
GCGATCACCGCCTCGACCGGCGGGCCAGGTAAACTCAGCCAGCCGAGCGTTGACGCTGCGAGCGTTATGCTGTGAGCCAGCGTGAAAGCCGTGATTGCCCAGAAAAGGCGTCCCCGATCGCGGATCAGAAGCAGCAAAGCAAAGACAAAAAGCAGATGGTCAACGCCTTCAAGGATGTGCGTGATACCCAGTGCAACATAGCTCGACATGATGTCGCGCAGGCCGGGGTCCTCAGGCACGGCAAACGCGGTCTCGGCAGATGTCAGGCGGTGCACCTGTGTCTCCCCGGGTTCCAGTTCATAACGAACGAGGGTTTCGGTGCGGGTTTTTTCGAGGTTGTTGATTTTGATGATACCCCCACGCAGTCCCCCCGGACAGCGGGCGATCCAGACTGTCGTCCACGCGCGTCCGTCGAAAACCGGCGGAGACGGCGGTTCATGCATGCAGTTCATCGGTAAAAGCGGTTCGATGGGCAGCGGCTGACCGCCGATATCAGGTTTGCGCCAGGTGATGCGCCAGCGATCTTCTCCGAGCGACGCAAGATCAAGATACCCCGGATCGAGTGCATGCGCGTGGGAAAAATTCGGCAAACCCGCGGCCATCAGGACAAGCACTGCGAGTAAAAGTCGCTTCATCGCCGCAATACCTCGTCGACGTCAGGTAACCGAACGGTGTAGCGCTTCATCAGGGCCTCGGCGAAGCTTTCGCCAATCCGCGTCATCTCACTGGCCCGCCATTCGGCTTGAACGCGGTCACGTATATCGGCGAGCGTCGGCAGGACGGCTGGCGCGCTGCCGGACACTCGAACGAGGGGGTCTCCATAGCCGCTTCTGACCGGGCCCTGCCATTCGCCCACCGGCAATTCCGCAAGCTCTTCATGAAACCCGGCCCCGAAAGTCCGGTCGATCACCTCCACCGGCGACATCGGAAACGACGGCGGCAGCAGGCTCGCGGGTGCCAGCGTCGACGGATCCGCGCCCGCGTTCAGCAGGGCGAGAACCTCTGACGCAACCCGGTCGGAGGGCAGGGCGATCTGCTCGAAAGCCATGCGCGCAGGTTGCATGAAGCGGTCGGAATGCGTTTCAAGGAAAGACTGCAGCACGGCGTCCGCAGGCTCCTGCGCGGCTGCGCTCGATTCCGCCAGAAAGCGCATCTTCTGGGTCAACCGCTGGCGGATCACCGCATCGCCCCGGTCCAGACCCAGAGCCAGCGCCTCACGAACATAGGCTTCTTCAAGAACCCACGCCTGCATCAGCTTCTCAAGTTCCGTCGCTGTGGGCGGCCGGTTCCAGACTGCCGAGAAATTCTCAACCAGACTGTCTGCGCGGGCCTCCGTCAGTTCGATGGTATCGGCAGAGGGCCTGTCCGGTTCATCGTTGATAACCGCGTAGGCCGCAAAAACGAGCGCCCCGAGAACAAAAAAATGGAAAAGCTGAGAATGCAAAAGTCTGCGCACGATCGTTCTAGCCCCCGAATTCGGACACGTCTATCGTGACAGGCTGATAAAATTACAGGGTGTTTGCAACTGTTCTTGTCACGGAATGCGCCGTTCAGGTTCCGGGCGCAATGAAGCAGTCGGAGGCGAGACGGCACAGAGGATTCGGGCAAGGATCTGTTCCTCTTACCGTTGCGGGTCAGGGCCGAAGGATGAAGATGCCATATTGATCTGCATCATTCGCCATGACCGTGACTGGCGGTATAATTCCCGAATCAAACATTTTCGGGGGGAGGGACAGGGGATGACGAACATGCAAAGCAAGGTAACACACAGGGTGATTGCCGCGGTCGCGTTGACATTCCTCGGCACAGCACTTCCGTTGAGCGCCCAGGAATGGATGGCCACTCCGGAACAGCTTGCCGACACCTATCCTGCGCCGGGCTATTCTCCTTATGCCGGACGGACCTTCCCCGAGCGGCCCTTGTGGGGTGAAACCCATCTGCATACCGGGCAATCCATGGATGCTGGCGGCTTCGGTGCGCGTCTTGATCATGAAGACGCGTATCGGTTTGCGCGCGGAGAAGAGATCATCGCCTCTTCGGGCCAGCCGGTGAGGCTGTCTCGTCCGCTGGACTGGCTCGTGATCGCCGATCACTCGGACGGTATGGGGATGATCTTTGATGCGCTCGATGCCAAACCGTCGGTCACCCGCTATGAGCAGGGAAAGCGTTGGTCAGACGGGTTCCGAGCCGGCGGCCAGACCGCGGTCGAAACCGCGCTTGATCTTATCACGACGGTCTCACAGGGCGAAGTCGATATCGACATGTTCAACAACTACATGCCCGGATCCCGCCGCTTCGCGACCTTGTGGTCGGACAACCTGAAAACGGCCGAGCGGTTTTATGACCCCGGTGTTTTCACGCCCATGCTTGGCTTCGAATGGACGTCGCTTGTGGCCGGCAACAACATGCACCGCAATGTCATCTTCCGGGACGGGCCGGACCGTGTTGGCCAGATCGTGCCCATGGTCATGACGCCGCCCTGGGGCAGCCCGGACCCCATGGATCTCTATGCCTATCTCGAGGAATATGAGCAAAAGACAAAAGGGGCCGTTCTTGCACTCGCGCATAACGGCAATCTTTCCAACGGCGTGATGTTTCCGATCGACATCCGCTTTGATGGCTCGCCGGTCACGCAGGAATACGTCGACGCCCGCGCCAAATGGGAGCCGCTTTATGAAATTACGCAGATCAAGGGCGATGGCGAAGCGCATCCTTTCCTGAGTCCGAACGATGAGTTCGCGGACTATTATAACTGGGATGTCGGAAACCTCGATCTTTCGGAAGCCAAAAGCGAAGACATGCTGGCGCGGGAATATGCGCGTGAAGCTCTGAAAAACGGCCTGGCGCTGGAAGCGCAGTTCGGGACCAATCCCTACAAGTTCGGTTTCAGCGGTGCCACGGACAGCCACACGGGACTTGTGACTGCGGAAGAGGAAAACTTCTTTGGTAAACATACCGGCTACGAACCTTCCGCGGAGCGGATGCAGCATCCCTTTATGAAAAATGAAAATGGTGAGCTCTTCGCCTGGCAGATGGTGGCATCCGGCCTGACGGCGGTCTGGGCAGAGGAGAACAACCGCGAGAGCATTTTTGACGCGATGGCGCGCAAGGAAGTCTATGCGACTACGGGACCGCGCATGGCGGTGCGCTTCTTCGGGGGCTGGACTTTCGACGCTGCGGATCTGGAGTCGCGCATTCCCTCGACGGCCGGGTATTCCAAAGGCGTTCCAATGGGAGCGAACCTGCCGGAAGCCCCTGAAGGCGTCGCGGCACCAACCTTCATGGTGGCCGCGCTCCGGGACCCGATCGGAGCCAATCTGGACCGGGTTCAGATCGTGAAAGGCTGGCTCAACGCAGATGGAACGACCGATGAGAACGTTTATGATGTGGTCTGGTCGGGAGACCGCGCCGCCGGAGCGAACGGGAAAGTACCTGCCGTGGGCGACACTGTGGACGTCGCCTCGGCGAGCTGGACAAACACCATCGGTGCGTCGGAACTGGCAACGGTCTGGACTGATCCCGACTTTGACCCTGCGCGACCGGCATTTTACTACGCGCGCGTGCTCGAGATACCTACGCCCCCCTGGTATGTCTACGATGCCTTCCGCTTCGGCATAGGTATCCCCGAAGGCGCGCCGACATCACAGCAGGAGCGAGCCTACACCTCTCCGATCTGGTATACGCCATAGGGGCCGGTCGAAAAGTTGTATAGTTCAGGCTTGCCAAGAGCAGCAGAACCGGTGCTGATTGAGTGGTCAACAGTGGCGCATCACAGCTCATAAGAAAGCACATTTCGTTTTTCCTTTATTTGCCGCCGAAAAAAACGTGCCCGGCACAGGTGTTGATGAAAATTACGTTGATTGATGCGCCTGCGAAAGCTGTTGTCTCAATCCGGCAGCTTCAGGCTCCAGGCGGTCATTCGCCGCGCAATGCTCCGGGGCTGCTCTGCAGGGCAAGGCGGGCTTTCGCTGTGGTTGCGCTGATGTCCGCTTTCCACACTGTGCAGCACAGTAAGACCCTTTCGGACTGACCGAAAGGGTGCGAGGTGCGCGAAAGCCTCGCATCAAAAGGCCGGGCGCCTGTAGCATATCCGTCCTCGGGATACTGCCGGTGACCTGACATCTGTTCAGCATAAATGCGCATGAAGCTTTCCGCACCCGGAACCTTTCTGGCAATCAGCCCGAAAAAACCGGTCATTGTCCGAACAGATCGCAGACGACTGGACAAGACAACCACATGATCGTATCCAACAGGATACAAGAAAGTTTACCGATGCCGGAATCGTCCAGATCAAGTGGTGAAACAGCATATGACGCCGTGATCATGGCGCTCAGAAACGGCGCCTTTGTGCCCGGTGACCGCCTGCGTGAAGAAGATGTCGCAGCGCGTCTCAGCCTTTCGCGCACGCCCGTCCGCGAGGCGTTGCGGCGTCTGGAAAGCGACGGCATTGTCGAGCACCGGCCGCGGATCGGTGCTGTGATCCGGGTACTGGATCACACCGAACTCGTCGAGCTTTACGAAATGCGCGCAGTTCTCGAAGCCACCGCCGCTGAAATGGCGGCACAGCATGGTGCAACAGCGGAATTCGATGCGCTGGAGGCGATGAACGACCGCATTGAGGCCGCTCGTGAGGACCCCGCAACAGGGGCTGCGATCAATCAGGATTTCCACCGGGGGCTTTGTCTGGCCGGGCGTAACCGGTTCCTTGTTGAATCTGCCCGCGCGCTGAACAATGCACTGTTGTTGCTCGGACCTTCGACTTATTCCGATCCTGCGCGTATTGACGAGGTCGTGCAACAACACCGGGACATCATCAGAGAACTGCGTGCCCGTGACGGCGCAGCAGCGGCAATGGCCGCGCGAAAGCACCTTGAAACCTCACTTCGTTACAGACTGGGGAGTGTCTCTGCGTGATCCGCATTGCTTCCGCCTTTGCGACAGCAGCCCTCGGTGTGACAGTGTTTCAGGTTCTGGCGATCCCGCTGCCCTGGTTGCTGGGGCCGATTTTTGCCTGCCTCTTTGCCGCTCTGGCGGGGTTGCCCATGGCTGGCATCAAATGGCTCAATGACGGCATGCGCACAATCCTCGGCGTGGCGGTCGGCGCCACAATGACGCCCGCAGCACTCGCACTTTTTCCTGCGATGTGGCCCACGCTGCTGATGGTGCCTCTGATGGTCGGCGTAATCGGTGTGACCGGAGTTCCCTATTTCCGCAGAATCTGTGGCTATGATTTCCCGACGGCCTGGTACGCGACCATGCCGGGCGGGTTGCAGGATATGATCGTTTTCGGTGAGGAAGCCGGCGCCAGTGTGCGTGCACTCAGCCTGATCCATGCCACACGGGTTCTGGTGATCGTCGTCGCCCTGCCGTTCCTGCTCAGGGGCATATGGGACGCGGATCTGTCCAGCCCGCCTGGCCTGCCGGCTGCCGAGGTGCCACTCAGTGAACTTGCCATTATGGTTTTCTGTGCCATTGCAGGCTGGCAGGGAGCCCGACGCATCGGATTATTCGGCGCATCAATCCTCGGGCCGCTTATTCTGACCGCGGCAGTCACACTCGGCGACGGGTTGCACTACCGCCCGCCGGCAGAGGCCATTCAGGCGGCTCAGTTCTTTATCGGCATGAGCATCGGGTGCAAGTACGCAGGCATCACCATGCAGGAGATCCGCCGTGATCTGGCTGCGGGTCTGGGCTTTTGTGTGCTGCTGATGATACTGACCGTGATTTTTGTCGAAGCGATCTACAGCACCGGCCTCGCGCCGGGCATGGATGCGCTGCTGGCCTTTGCCCCGGGCGGACAGGCCGAACTCACGGTGCTCGCCCTCGTTGTCGGCGCAGATGTCACCTTTGTGGTGGCTCACCATGTGCTGCGCATTTTTGTTGTGATCCTCGGCGCGCCGCTGGCGCAGCGGCTTTTTGATCGCGCCCCGTGATGCCGGACGGCCTCAGGCCGGCAGGCGATCTTTTTTGCTGACCGACCTGTCGCACT
>CBDUCB010000212.1:0-5983 GCA_965365545.1 uncultured Roseobacter sp.
CGTGTCACCTCTCATCTTGCCGCCCCGGCAGAGGGCGCGCCGCGCGAAACTTTCTGGCGCATCGTGGCGAAACGGTCGGTGCTGGCCGCCGGCGCGCTCGAGCGCCCGGTGGCTTTCCCGAACAATGACCGGCCCGGCATCATGACGGCCTCTGCCGTGCGGGCGTATCTCAACCGCTGGGGCGTTGCGGCAGGCAAACAGGTGGCGATCTTTGGCAACAACGATGATGCGCACCGCACCGCGCGTGATCTTGCAGAAGCCGGCGTGGAAATCGCCGCCGTCATCGACAGCCGGCCCGATATCGCACTGCCGTCAGCCTCCTGGCCCGTGTACAAAGGCAGCCATGTGGTCGATACCGCTGGCCGGCTTGCGCTGCGCTCGGTGACGGTCAAAGGACCCGCGGGCGAAAAGGTTATCGCCGCGGACTGTCTTGCTATGTCGGGTGGCTGGAACCCGACCGTGCATATGACCTGTCACATGAACGGGCGTCCGGTCTGGCGAGAGGACATCGCAGCCTTCGTGCCGCAGGAGGGTGCCATTCCCGGGATGCTCACTGCCGGTGCCTGCAATGGCGATTTCAGTACGGCGGCCTGTCTGTCGGCGGGTGCCGAGGCGGCGAAACGGGTGCTCAAGGATCTGGGCATGAGCGTGCCGCGCCTCAAAGCGCCGGATGCGGATGACAGCGCGTATTCAATAACGCCGCTCTGGACGGTTCCGGGCAGGGACCGTGCGTGGCTCGATTTCCAGAATGATGTGACCGTCAAGGATGTGAAGCAGGCCGCGCGCGAGAATTTCCGCTCGGTTGAGCATATGAAGCGCTACACCACCCAAGGCATGGCGCCGGATCAGGGCAAGAACTCCAATGTCGCAGCACTGGCTGTCCTGGCAGATGCCACAGGGCGCGCCATTCCCGAGACCGGGACAACCACGTTCCGCCCCCCCTATGTACCTGTTTCCATTGCGGCAATGGGTGCCGGAGCACAGGGCGCGGGCTTTGCGCCGCAGCGGTTTACCACCTCGCACACCGCCAGCGTTGAGATGGGCGCGCCGATGATCGAGGCCGGTTTGTGGTACCGCCCGGGCTATTTTCCGCGCAGCGGTGAGACGACGTGGCGGCAGTCCTGCGACCGGGAGGTGGGGTTCGTGCGCAAGGCGGTGGGCGTCTGTGATGTCTCGACGCTCGGTAAGATCGACCTGCAGGGGCCGGGGGCTGCGGAGTTCCTCGATTTCGTCTATACCAACACGTTTTCGACGCTGAAAGAGGGCCGCGTCCGCTACGGGCTGATGCTGCGCGAGGATGGCCATGTGATGGACGACGGCACCACCGCGCGCCTCGGGCCGGAGCATTTCGTGATGACGACCACCACGGCGGCGGCTGGCAATGTGATGCGCCACCTCGAGTTCGTGCATCAGGTGCTGCGCCCCGATCTCGATGTGCGGTTCACGTCGGTCACTGAGCAGTGGGCGCAGTTTGCCGTGGCGGGGCCGCGCTCGCGCGAGTTGCTTAACGGTGTGCTGAAATCACCGGTCGACAATGACACCTGGCCGTTCATGGCCTGCGGGCCGGTGACGGTTTGCGGGGTTGCGGGGCGGCTGTTCCGGATCTCTTTCTCGGGCGAGCATGCCTATGAAGTCGCCGTTCCGTCGCGTTATGGCGAGAGCCTGTTCAGGGAACTCGTCAGCCGCGCAGAGAGCATGGAGGGGGGAGCCTACGGCATGGAAGCGCTCAACGTGCTGCGCATCGAAAAGGGCCATATCACCCATGCTGAAATTCACGGGCGCACCACCGCTTTTGATATCGGATTTGCGCGGATGGTGAGTGCGAAAAAGGACTGCATTGGCCAGACGATGGCGGCGCGCGAGGGGCTTACCGATCCCGGACGTCAGCAACTGGTCGGGCTGAAACCGCGCGCCCGGGGCGGGCAGATGACCGCCGGCGCACATCTTTTTGAGACAGGCAGGGAGGCCACCCGGGTCAACGATCAGGGCTATGTCACTTCGGTGGCGTTCTCACCGACGCTGGGCCATATGATCGGTCTGGGCTTCATTGCACGCGGACCGGAGCGCATGGGCGAAACAGTGCGTCTGGTGGATGCTGTGCGCGGCGTTGAGACTGACGTGGAGATCTGTGCGCCGGTCTTTGTCGATCCTGAAGGAGGGCGCGTACGTGGTTGACCTCGTTGTAAAGTCCGCCTGTGCCGGGCTTCTGCCTGTGACTGTCGGCACGTTGTCTCTGGAAGAGACCGACATCAGGGTTCTGACCTCGGTGGCGCCGTATAACGGGCGCGGTGACGATCTTTCAACGGCGTTGCAAAAGTCGCACGGATTGAAACTGCCCGCGCCGAACAGGACCACCGGCCAGGACGGTGCGCGCGCCATCTGGTTCGGGCGCGACATGGCGTTGCTGGCGGGGCCGGCGCCGGATCCGGCCCTGGCGAAGCACGCAGCCCTGACCGATCAGTCGGATGCCTGGGCTGTTGTGACGCTGAGCGGTGAGGGGTCGGATGACGCCCTTGCAAGGCTTGTTCCGCTCGATCTGCGCGCCGCACAGTTTAAGACCGGTCACACGGCGCGCACTCAGATTATGCACATGAATGCCTCTGTTACCCGCACAGGCCCGGACAGTTTTCTGATCCTCGTATTCCGCGCCATGGCGCAGACCCTCGTGCACGAGCTGAAAACAGCTATGGAAGGCGTGGCGGCACGTCGTTAAACTGGTCTGAACTCAAGTAGCGGAGATTTATAATGTTGCGTTTTTCCCTCGTTGCCGTGCTGGCTCTGACTGCAGTACCAGCCGTTGCACAAACCGAAAAAGAAGTGAGCTGCGGTCATCAGGCGGACCTGACTGCCGCGGTCGTTCAGGCAAGGCTTGACGGTATCGCTGAGCGTGATGTTCCTGAAGAGCTGGCCAAAATCGCCACATGGCCGGAGAATTATACGGCCGTAATGGTTCCGGTGATAGCACCCTACATCTATGAGCAGAAACGCCGGGACCTGCGCAAAAGCGACCTGCGCAGCACGACATACGCACAATGTATGTCGCTTAACTGACCCTCTGACCCGACGCAGAACGACGCGACCCGGCAGGCGCGTCAGGCGGTCGTCCGCCTGCGGTTTCGTGCGGGCAAACTCTGGACTCTGACCGGGCGCTTGCAGATAAACGGGTTATGAGCCTGCCCCCCGGATTCCTTGACGAACTGCGCACAAGGTCGAGCCTCTCACAGGTTGTCGGCCGGAAAGTCATGTGGGACGCGCGCAAGTCCAACCAGGGCAAAGGCGATATGTGGGCGCCGTGCCCGTTTCATCAGGAAAAGTCAGCTTCCTTTCACGTCGATGACCGAAAGGGGTTTTACTATTGCTTTGGCTGCCACGCCAAAGGTGACGCGATCTCATTCGTGCGCGAAACCGAGAATGTCGGCTTTATGGAGGCCGTCGAGATCCTCGCGCGTGAGGCGGGTATGCCGATGCCAGAGCGCGATCCGCAGGCGCAGCAAAAGGCCGACCGCCGCACACAGCTTGCAGAGGTGATGGAGCAGGCAGTCCGGTATTTTCGCCTGCAACTGAATACAGGTGCAGCGGCAGAGGCGCGCGCCTATCTTGAGCGTCGCGGGCTCCGCGCGGATGCGCTCGACCGCTGGGAGATCGGCTTTGCGCCGGATCTGTGGCAGGGTCTCCGGGATCACCTGAAAGAAAAGAATGTCGGGGATGATCTGATCCTCGGGGCAGGGCTGGCCAAACCCTCGTCCAAAGGCGGGAAGCCCTATGACACCTTTCGCGGGCGGATTATTTTCCCGATCCGGGACGCGCGGGGCAGGGCCATTGCTTTTGGTGGCCGGGCGATGGACCCCAACGACAACGCCAAATACCTCAATTCTCCGGAAACCGATCTTTTCGACAAGGGGCGCAGTCTTTTTAATCACGGTCCGGCGCGGACGGCTGCGGGCAAGGGCCAGCAACTTATTGTGGCCGAAGGATACATGGACGTGATCGCGCTTGCTTCAGCAGGGTTCGAAGCCGCGGTGGCGCCTCTCGGGACGGCCATTACCGAGAGCCAGTTACAGATGCTCTGGCGGATCTCGCCCGAGCCGGTGATCGCGCTCGACGGTGATCAGGCCGGTCTGCGCGCTGCGATGCGACTGATTGATCTGGCGTTACCTCTGGTCGAGGCCGGACAGTCACTGCGTTTTGCGCTGATGCCTGACGGTCAGGATCCGGACGATCTGTTGCGCGCGCAGGGAGCGCCGGCGCTGCAGAAAATACTCGATGCGGCGATGCCGATGGTGCGTCTGCTCTGGCAGCGTGAAACGGAAGGCCGGGTTTTCGACAGCCCGGAGCGCAAAGCCGCGCTTGATAAGGCGTTGCGCGAAAAGATCATGCTGATAAAAGATCCGTCGATCCGCAGCCATTATGGTCAGGAAATCAAGGATCTGCGCTGGCAGCTTTTCCGGCCGCAACGGTCTGCACCAAAGCCGCGCACCGGCGGGCAGGGCCGCTGGAACGCGCCTGAAAAAGGGGCGATATCCTCTTCGCGCGCGTCTTTTCTGGTGTCGGCCCAGGACCCGCGTGCCACCGAACGGCTGCGCGAGGCGGCGATCCTCGCGACACTCGCTACTTGTCCGGAAGTTATTGAGGAATTTGAAAGCGGGATTGAGCAGATGCGCTGTGCCGATCCGGATCATGCAGCATTGCGGGCCGTATTGCTATCTGGCCTGGGGCTTAAGGCCGCGCAGATGCGTGATAAAATAGACGAGGTGCTGGGTCCTGATGCACTTGAAAATCTGCTCTCGCAGCGCCACATCTCGGTAATGCCCTGGATCAGGTCTCCCGGCGATGTGGAGCAAGCGCGTATGGAGGTGGCTGAGAAACTGGCAAAGCTGCAAAGCGCCCGCGGGCTGGATGTCGAAATCAGTGAAGCTGCCGAAGATATGAGCGGCGAAGCGGACGAAGGACTGACCTGGAGACTTTCGGAGGCGGCCCGGGCTGCGGAACGCGCGCAGCGCAGCGTGCAGGAGGACAGAGCGGAATACGAAACCGGCGAAAACGGTGTGCGAATCAGTCGGGAAGAACGAAGCACTTTCAACGCCCTGTTGCAGGCAATACGGCAACACAAATCGCATGATTAACCATATCTGAACCCGCAAAGGTCAGAAAACTGAGTGTATCGGGTGGAAGAATCACCCAAAACACGAGATGATTCTCGAGTGATTCGGATAAGCGAATCGATTCGGATGCAGGAGCTTTGAATGGCCGCCAAAGATACCAGTGAAGACGCGAAACCCGATGACCAGGATGCAGGCCATTCACTCGATATGAGCCAGGCCGCCGTCAAAAAGATGATCGGCGAGGCCCGTGAAAAAGGCTACATCACATACGACCAGCTCAACAAAGTGCTCCCGCCCGACCAGGTGAGTTCGGAGCAGATTGAGGATGTGATGTCGATGCTCTCTGAAATGGGCATCAATATTATTGAGGACGAGGAAGCCGAGGACGAGGAAGCCAAAGGCTCCACCGAACTGACAACGACCGACGGCGCGCGCGAGGTTGCCGTCTCCAGCGGTACCTCCGAGAAGCTGGACCGTACCGATGACCCGGTGCGGATGTATCTGCGTGAGATGGGTTCGGTTGAACTGCTCAGCCGCGAGGGCGAAATCGCCATCGCCAAACGGATCGAAGCCGGCCGCAACACGATGATCGCCGGGCTTTGCGAAAGCCCTCTGACCTTTCAGGCGATCACGATCTGGCGCGACGAACTCCTGTCTGAGGATATTCTGCTGCGTGATGTCATCGATCTGGAAGCCACGTTTGGCAATCAGATGGATGAAGACGGAGCCGTTGACGAGCCTGTGGTGTCGGCCGACGGGACTTCTCCGAAAAAGGAAGCGGACAGCCCCGAACTGGATGCTGACGGCAATCCGATTGTAACCGATGACGATGATGATGAGGATGATCAGGCCAACATGAGCCTTGCGGCCATGGAAGCCGC
>CBDUCB010000213.1:0-5805 GCA_965365545.1 uncultured Roseobacter sp.
CGCATCGCGACCAGCCATGGCAACGTCTATCTCGCGCGCACCACCTTTGATCGCGTGCTTTATGGCGTAACCGCCTACGTCAGCCGTTGCTGCACCTGCCCGGATCAATTCAATCTCAGCGGCAGATTTATGCATGCGCAAACGCATGGTGGTGGGGGCCACATCCTTCCTGGCGGACGGCGTCAGAAAGGCGTCCAGCAAACCCAATTGCGTGCAGGAGATATGATCACCTTCAAAACCGATCACTTTTCCCGGCCCCGTTACAGACCGGATGGCGCGCCAATAGTTGTTCCGCTGCCAATCGGTGTAGGTTATATTGTCACCGTATCCTCGGCGCCACGGTTGGGCCGCATCAATACCGGCGCTAAACGTGACTGTATCCGCAGCAGTGACAACCTGCGCATAGGGGCGGCCAAACGAACAATACAAAAACCCTGAGTAGTAGGCGACGTTATGCATTGAGGTCAGCACGCATGCATCAATGCCCATCTCAGCCATGGCTGCTCGGAGGCTGGTCAACCGGGCTTCATATTCAGTGTCCGCGAAAGGCAGTATCTTCTCGCCCTGGTGAAAGCGGTAAAAGTCTGGGCGCTGACCTGCAACGCCAAATTCGGATGTTCCGGCCATCTGTTCACTCCTGATCAGGCCAACTATGCCAGTGAGGAGTGCCTTTCATACCAGTTGCACCTTCCCCCACCGCAAAGCGGCAAAGCAAGATCCCGGCGTTCAGGATGGTGAAGACGGGCGAGCACATGGTGCTGGCGACGCCATCGCCGACCCGTTGTCTCTGAATGCCTGAAAACCTGATCGGAAGCCAGCACTATTGCCGCATCACGACCTGCTCTTCTAAACAAAGGCACTATTATTGTTGCCATGAACCGGCTTGAACAACCTTCATCGCCAGATTGCGGAACTGTTCCTGCTCCGGCTGTCCGGGGCCCGCTGGTATCTCAATCTGTAACTCCGCCACGATCGTCAGAATCTCCGGGTACATCTCCCGGCCTGTGTCTTGGAGTATTACCTCGCGGACGCGCCGGCCCGGCTTGCTGATGGACCGCTCCTCGATGCCCTTTTGTTCCAGACGGTCGAAAGCCCCTCAAATTGTGGCCTTGTCGAAATCAATCGTTGCCGCAACGCGCGCCCGGTCCAGGACGCCGGAAACTGCCGTTTTCCGGGTCGTCCGGAATGGCGCCGTCTAGACCGGCCTCGAATTCATCGAAACTGGATCATGTGAGCACCTTTCGTCCTCCTTCTAGTTGTCACGTCGCTTACTGGTGCGCTTCGGCTGAGTTTGATAATGTGCCACCGGTCACCTGCCTGTACCCCGTTTCATCGCGCACTATGTGTAACCTGCGTGTCCAAAGCTTATTGAACCGGCCAGACACAGCGGCTCTTAACCGAGAGCGAAAAACTACCGTCGGCTGCAGTATCGCTGACAGAAACGTTCCCTCACCTCTCAGCTGGTGACACTGCCCGCTGGTAGAGGTGCCACGTGGTGTGGCCCAGGATTGGCAGGGTGAAAATCAGCCCCAGAAACACCGGTACCATCGACAACAGCATGGTGGCCGTAATAATCGCGGCCCAGGTGAGCATAACCACCGGGTTTTTCGTTACAACGCGCACGGATGTTATCATGGCGGACACGAAATCGATGTCCCGGTCGAGCAGCATGGGCATGGCGACGACGGTCACCGAGAACAAGACAGCCGCCAGTACTGCACCGACAAAGGTGCCAACAACAAGGAAGCTCCAGCCCTCCGGTGTAAAGAATACGGCATTCAAAAAGCCGTCTAAATCCGAAAAGGATGAATCCTGCAGGATGATCACCAGCAAGGTTCGAAACTGGTAAAACCATACCCATAGAATAAACAAGGTGACAAAGGCCATCCAGCCCATCTCGCGCTTGCGCTGACTGGCCATGACGGTAAAGATTTCAGACCAGCCGAAACTCTGTCCCTTCTGCAGCCGGCGGGACATTTCATAAAGCCCGGCAGCCGCGAAAGGCGCCACCAGCGGAAAGCCCAGAGCGGCGGGAATGATCATCCAGATCGCATCAAGCCGGATCAGGCACCAAACAGACAGAATTCCGAAAACTGCATAGAACAAGCCAAAGAAACCGCTCATCAGGGGGCGGGCAAGAAAGTCTGAAAACCCGTCCTTCAGTGACGCAGCGATATCACCCGTCGTCACCTTATTGACCGTGGGTATCGGTTGCTGCGGTGGCGTGTAGTTGTCCGGTGGTCCGGAACCTGATGTTTTGGATGTCATGACACACTCCTCCCAAAGTATGGCATAGCGCAGGTCCGTTCGCCAACAGACCCGGAGGTGAAGCCGATATTCCTCCTCCGCGGACAGGTTGCATCGGCAAGGGTCTAACGGCAAGGGTGGAGTATGGCGGCAACATTCGGATTACATCGGAAAACCCGACGCTCTGACAATCACCCTGAACAACCGGAACGGTTTTCTTCGGGATTGCCGATCCGGAAACGATGAATATTCAGGTCTTCTTCTGCGCAAACAAGCGCTCTCGATCTGTCGCCTCTCAACGGGAAAACCGGTTTTTCGACAACATCTCCGCACCTGTGCCGGTCACCGGATTTTCTGAATGTCCGGAGACGTTGAAAGCCACGGTTGAAGGACGGCTTAAGACCCTCGCGCAGGGCGTCCTTGTTGCGCGCGATCAGACAGAACAGTGAAGCCGTTTATTTTTTGGTTTGTTTTCAAAAAATCAAAGGCGAATGTGCTAACTTCAAATACATGCTTTTGTGTGCAGGATACAGTTTGGAGTCTCAATCATGATGAAGTTAAGAGCAGCTTTACTGAGCGCCGGTCTTTCACTCTCGTGCCTGGGAGCTGCGGCCGCACCTTGCATCACGCAAAAGGCCGGGTTTCCGGACTACGTCCGCACTTTTGCTGCGGAAGCGCAACGCAGTGGCATCGGGCAACGTGCGCTTCAGGCATTATCTTCAACGGAACTGTCAGCGATCACCTGGCGCTTTGAATCCAATCCGAGCAGCCAGACCGGCACCTTGCAAAGTGATCCAGCCAAATTTCTTGCAAAGCGTAGTGGTTCCAGTGCTGACGCATTCATCAATGCGACGCGCAATATCGTCAGGCAGAATGAACGCGCCTTTTCAGCTCTGGAGCGGCAATATGGGGTACCCGGGTCGGTGCTGGCCACGATCTGGGGCCTGGAGACCAGTTGGGGCGGCTTTCTCGGGGGCACGCCAATCGTATCGGGGGCGGTTACTCTGGCGTCCTATTGCCGACGGCATCCGAGGTTTGAGTCCCACGCGCTCGCGGCCTTGGAACTCGTTGATCTCGGCGTAATCAATGGGTCGACAAAGGGCGGCCCCTCCGGCGAACTCGGGCACATGCAGTTTCTGGCGGGCAACTGGGTGGAATTTGGCGTCGATGCAAATGGCGACGGACGCGCCGACCCGTACAACCCGATAGATGCACTGGCAACGGCCGCGAACATGCTGAGATTGAATGGATGGAGATCAGGCGAACCATTTCGCGAGGGCTCGGGAAATTTCGAAGTACTGTCAGTTTGGAATGACAGCGGGAATTACCAGCGAGCCATCACTTATGCCGCTGAGCGTGTCCGAAACTGAGAGACGCGCCTGAGCCCGTTTGAAAGAGCAATATTCGGGCAATGCGAAAACACTTTGTGGAGAGCAGCTCAGTACAGAATATTGCTTCCCGATCGGAGGGATCATTTTGGAACGTAAACTCGCGGCCATTCTTGCTGCAGACGTCGTGTCATATTCCTCAATGATGGCCGAGAACGAAGATGCAACTCTGATGCAGCTCAAGGAACATCGCGCGACACTGTTTGATCCTAAAGTCGCCGAGTACAGGGGCCGTCTGGTAAAGCTCATTGGCGACGGAACACTCGTCGAGTTTCCCTCCGTCTTAGACGCAGTGCAATGCGCCATCGATATCCAGAACGAGTTAGCCGGCCAGAATTCAGGTATCAAACTGCGCATCGGAGTACACCTTGGCGATGTCATTGTGGATGGTAATGATGTTTACGGCAACGGCGTCAACCTGGCCGCACGGCTTGAAGCCTGTGCCGATGCTGGCGGCGTGTGCATTTCTTCAATTGTGCACGAGAGTCTGGGGAGCCGGGTCGAAGGGTCTTTTGTCGATGGCGGCGAACAGGAATTCAAGAATATTTCCAAATCAGTTCGCGTTTTTCATTGGGCGCAGGGCAAGTCCGACACGGCCCGGCCAAAACCCCGGGTGCGGGAGAAACCATCCATCGCCGTTCTGCCGTTCGCCAATATGAGCGGCGCCCGGGACCAGCAATATTTCAGTGACGGCATCACCGAAGACATCATTACCGGACTGTCACGTTTTCGGACTTTGTTTGTCGTCGCGCGCAACTCTTCCTTTCACTTCAGAAACTCGGATCTCACAGAAAGCGAAATTGCAGCTAAGCTGGGAGTTCAGTACCTCGTGGAAGGCAGTGTGCGCAGGGCCGGGAACAGAGTGAGAATTTCTGCGCAGCTCATTGCCGCAGAAACGGGCCAGCACATCTGGGCGGATCGCTATGATCGCGATTTCGAGGACCTGTTTTCTGTGCAGGACGAAGTTACGCAAAACATTGTTGCCCTGCTTCCGGGGCGTGTCCAGCACGACGTAGCTGAGAGAGTAACCGACACGCCGACGGAAAACATGAAAGCCTATGAACTGCTTCTTAAGGGTAAGGCTCTGCGCGACGGTCTCAACGCCACTGACAATGCGAAAGCCAAAACCTTTTTCCAGAAAGCACTCGAGTTGGATCCCGGCTACGCAAGAGCCTACATGTATCTCGCGGATACATATGTCGTCGACCTCTGGCTTGGCCTGGCCGAAACCAACGCTCCGACGCATGCTTTGGAAACAGCACGCAAAGGTGCTGCCCTGGACAACAGAGATGTCTACATCCAGGACCAGCTTGGCTACGCCTATCTTTGCGCGGGGCTTTGGGATCAGGCTGACACGCAATTCTGCAAAACGCTTTCAATGATTGTGAACGAAGCTGAATCCATGGCGTGGTGCGGATACGGGTTCCTGCTGCTGGGCCAGCACGAAAAGGCGCGCGACGTCGTGGTCAAAGCCATGCGGCTCGACCCGCTGCATCCGCCGGCGCTGGACTGGATCCTGGGTCAGGTTTATTTTTTTGCAGGCAGGTACGACGATGCTGTAAGCAAACTGATCGGCGAAGCGCGCCTGAATTCACTGGCCGATGCATTTTTGACGGCCGCGTATGCTCACGCAGGCCGACAACGCGAAGCTGAAAGCGCATTGCAATCCTTTGTGGTCAACAGAAAAAAGGAGCTGACTGAGCGCGGATTTCACGTGGTAACAGACAATCTGATATCACTGGCAGGCGGATTTAAAGGCATGTGGCGGCGCGAAACTGACTGGGACCATCTTGCGTCAGGCTTGCTCAAAGCCAGATTGCCGCGTTGATTTTCTGTAGATTTCGAACGGTCGGGTTTTTTTAAACGCCAGACTTACAGTGTCTCTGAGCCAGTCCAAATTCCACCCACGGTCCGATCTGGTCTTAAACCTGTTCAGACACTTTCTTTGATCTGTTCTGAACATAAAATCTCGGCGCATCAAAAAACTTAGCGCGAATTCCAATCCTACCGGCCCGGCCACACACTCCCGATATTTCAGCGGCTGAGAGCTTGCCGCTTGAGTGTGGCGTGTTTTGGGGTGCCCGGCACAGACGGCTCCCGACACAGACCTGCATACTTGAAGAAAATATCAGTGCCTATGGTCTTGCCGGTCAACTCAGCAGAGTCCGGG
>CBDUCB010000214.1:0-5801 GCA_965365545.1 uncultured Roseobacter sp.
CTGCTCGGCATCACCAAGGCGTCGCTGCAGACCCGCAGCTTCATCTCGGCGGCCTCCTTCCAGGAGACTACCCGGGTTCTTACCGAAGCTTCCGTGCAGGGTAAGAAGGACAAGCTGGTTGGTCTGAAAGAGAATGTCATCGTGGGCCGTCTGATCCCGGCCGGTACCGGTGGTGCGACCATGAAGGTTCGTCGCGTAGCGCAGGATCGCGACAATGTCGTGATTGAAGCGCGCCGCGAGGAGGCCGAAGCGGCCGCTGCTCTGGCGGCTCCCTCACCGGACGATGACATGGTCGGTGGCGATGTCTTTGACCAGGTGATCCCGGCAGACGAAGACAGCCGCGACTGATCGCACCTGCCTGAATTGAAATAAACCCCCGCCGGTCACCCGGCGGGGGTTTTTTGTTGCTTCAGGGCGCCGCGCAGATCCCGGACGCTTCTGCTTGCGCAGGATACCGGATCTTTGCAGCGCTTGTGGCATTACAGGGTTGGACCTTGCCCGGAATGCGTCTTAGGGATGGTTTGGGATTACAAGGGGCACAGTATGTCGCCAAATCTTACCGGGGCCATTCTGATGATGGTCTCGATGGCCTGTTTCACTATCAATGACGCATTTCTGAAGGCGGCGGGCGGGGCTCTGCCGCTTTTTCAGCTGCTGTTTTTGCGCGGGATTTTCTCCAGTCTTCTGATCGGCGGGCTGGCCTGGCACCGCGGGTCCCTGCGGGTTGCCGTTTCTGCACAGGACCGGCGGCTGATCGCGTTGCGCTCGGTGGCGGAGGTCGCTGCCGCCTATTTCTTTGTGACCGCTCTGCTTGAAATGCCGCTGGCGAATGTCACGGCGATTCTGCAGGTGTTGCCGCTGACCGTGACGCTCGGATCGGCGGTATTTTTTCAGGAGCCGGTCGGCTGGCGACGGTTTCTTGCGATCGGGATCGGATTTTCCGGAATGTTGCTGATCGTGCGCCCGGGCACTGAGGGCTTTAACGTCTGGTCTTTATATGCGCTCATCGCAGTCATCTGCGTGACGGTACGGGATCTTTCGACCCGCCGGTTGTCGCCTGGTGTGCCGTCTTTGCTGGTTACGCTGAGCGCATCGGTCACGGTTCTGGTGGCTTCCGGTCTTGCCTCGCTGACTATCTCCTGGGCGCCGGTAACGCCCTGGCTCGGCGGGCTGGTCCTTGCCTCATCCGTGTTCATCGTAGGCGGCTATTTCTTTTCGGTGCAGGTAATGCGGGCGGGGGACGTGAGTTTCATCGCGCCCTTCCGCTATACCGGTCTGATCTGGGCGCTGGCGCTGGGATGGTTCGTTTTCGGCGACTGGCCGGCGCCTCTGACCCTGCTGGGTGCAGCGATTATCGTGGCGACCGGGCTTTTCACCTTATACCGTGAACGCAGCCTGATGCGCCGGTGAGAAAAGCCGGCGCACCTCGTCTGCATCCACATTGAAGGCCATGCGAAAGTAGTCTTCATGGTCCTTGTCGAGCAGGGTGGTTTTTACGGGCCGCGCGGCGGACTTCTGGCGCGAGTCGTTATATTCAGTATGTCCGCGGATCATCATATCTTCGCCTGGAAAGGACAATACGGGCATCCGCTGCCAGATGCGCGAATGGTTGAAGTTCATCACGGTAAGGCGGGTGCGTGGCTGCAGCATCACCGCAAGACCGGGCGTCCAGCAGCGTTCACGCACGGGTGCGGCACTTATGCCGTCGGGCCCCGAATGCACGACGAAACCCTGATTGAAATCGATCGCGAGACTGCGATGATCGGCCAGCACCGGCAGTGCCTGGCTCGCGCGGCGGCGCAACTCGGCCACAAAATGCAGCGCCACCGCGTCGTCATCATCCAGCCGGAACTGCAGACAGGGTGATTTGCTGCGTACCCGCTCAGCATTTATAGCTCCGCTCATAACGCGCCGGTGCTTGCCGGGGGCATGCTCGCGGATCACGATCTGCGGCACATCTGCGACCAGATCCTGCAAGCGGGATTTATAGGTACGGGGCATGGTGTCGCCGATGACGATGACAAAGGTGAAATCGCCGTCGGTCTGGGCGCGGATGCAGGGCAGGGTGTATGCCTCAAATGTCGCAAACCGCGATGCCATCCGGTCTGGGGCCCAGAGGCTTTTCATGCGGTCTTCGGGGCTCGGATGCATGACCTGGAACCCGCCAATGGCGGGATAGGAAAACCGGCAAAGGCCAATGACCTGCATCTCTCCGCGTCCCTTCGTTCTTTTGATCCGGCTGCAGCCACCATTGCAGCGCTGATGCGGGGAGACAAGATCGGAGGGGGCTGTTGACACCACGGGCGACTCCTTTTATACGCGCGACATCTCGAAGGCAGGAGCACTCTGTCCTTTGAAATCAAAATGAAGTGGTCACGATCCGGCCCCCTATCGGCCCGATCCTCTGTAAACCCACCGCGTCGTTTCCCCGGTACGGAAACGGAGGCGGTTTTTTTGTTGTCGCGGGTACATGCGCGGCAAGAGACAAACGCGCATCCGCGCACCGGACGGCCCTGTGGACGCATGTGGCTGTGACAACTGAAACCGCACAAAGGGCGTCTTTGTGCACACATATGTGAGCTAAACGGGGAACCAACCGGAATGCCAACGATCCAGCAGCTGATCCGCAAACCGCGGCAGCCAAAAATTAAACGTTCAAAGTCCATGCACCTGCAGGAATGCCCGCAGAAGCGTGGCGTTTGTACGCGTGTTTACACAACCACACCGAAAAAGCCGAACTCGGCGATGCGGAAAGTGGCGAAGGTCCGTCTGACCAATGGCTTTGAAGTCATCAGCTACATCCCGGGCGAGAGCCACAACCTTCAGGAGCACTCTGTGGTTCTGATCCGTGGCGGTCGTGTGAAAGACCTTCCCGGTGTGCGTTACCACATCCTGCGCGGTGTTCTGGATACCCAGGGCGTTAAAGACCGTAAGCAGCGTCGTTCGAAATACGGCGCCAAGCGTCCGAAGTAAGAGGAATACGATATGTCCCGTCGCCACGCAGCCGAAAAACGCGAAGTTCTGCCAGACGCCAAATACGGTGATCTGGTTCTGACCAAATTCATGAACAATCTGATGATCGACGGCAAAAAGTCGGTCGCAGAACGTATCGTCTATAACGCGATGACCCGCGTTGAGGACAAGATCAAGCGCGCACCCATTGAGGTGTTCCACGAAGCGCTCGACAACATCAAACCCTCCGTCGAGGTTCGCTCGCGCCGGGTTGGTGGTGCAACGTACCAGGTGCCCGTCGAAGTGCGCCCCGAGCGCCGCGAAGCGCTGGCCATCCGCTGGCTGATCAAAGCCTCGCGTGCCCGTAATGAGAACACCATGGAAGAGCGCCTTGCAGGTGAGCTTCTGGATGCTGTTCAGTCCCGCGGTACCGCAGTGAAAAAGCGCGAAGACACCCACAAGATGGCAGACGCCAACAAAGCGTTCAGCCACTACCGCTGGTAATTATTTCGCGCCCTTTCAGGAGGGCGCGATCAACCGTTTCAGATATTCTGAGGAAGCAGCTTCATGGCACGCGATTATCCGCTCCAACGCTACCGTAACTTTGGCATTATGGCTCACATCGATGCCGGTAAAACAACATGCTCTGAGCGCATCCTGTTCTATACAGGCAAGTCTCACAACATCGGTGAGGTGCACGATGGTGCCGCCACGATGGACTGGATGGAGCAGGAGCAGGAACGTGGCATCACGATTACTTCTGCTGCGACGACAACTTTCTGGCAGCGTCAGGAAGAGCCGACATCCGACGGTACATCCGACACCAAATACCGCATGAACATCATCGACACGCCCGGCCACGTGGACTTCACTATTGAAGTTGAGCGTTCGCTGGCGGTTCTTGACGGCGCGGTTGCTGTGCTCGATGCCAATGCCGGCGTTGAGCCGCAGACGGAAACTGTCTGGCGTCAGGCAGACCGCTATAAGGTTCCGCGCATTGTTTTCGTCAACAAGATGGACAAGATCGGCGCTGATTTCTTTAACTGCGTCAAGATGATCAAAGACCGTACGGGTGCAACGCCCGCACCGATCCAGATCCCGATCGGCGCAGAGACCGAGCTCGAGGGCATGATTGACCTCGTGACCATGGAAGAGTGGGTCTGGGAAGGTGAAGACCTCGGCGCGTCCTGGGTGAAAAAGCCCATCCGTGACAGCCTGAAAGCTCAGGCAGACGAGTGGCGCGGCCACCTCATCGAGACTGCGGTCGAGATGGACGACGACGCGATGGAAAACTATCTGATGGACGGTGCTGAGCCGGATGTGGATACGCTGCGCAAGCTGATCCGCAAAGGCACACTCGCGATCAAATTCATTCCCGTTCTTTGTGGCTCTGCTTTCAAGAACAAAGGCGTGCAGCCTTTGCTGAACGCCGTGATCGACTATCTGCCCAGCCCGCTGGACGTTGTCGATTACATGGGCTTCAAACCCGGCGACGAGGAAGAAGTCCGTAACATTCCGCGCCGTGCGGATGACGATATGGCGTTCTCCGGTCTGGCATTCAAAATCATGAACGACCCCTTTGTGGGTTCGCTGACCTTTACCCGCATCTATTCCGGCCAGTTGAAGAAGGGCGATACACTGCTCAATTCGACAAAAGGCAAGAAAGAGCGCGTTGGCCGGATGATGATGATGCATTCTATCAACCGTGAAGAGATCGACGAAGCCTTTGCCGGCGACATTATCGCGCTCGCGGGTCTGAAAGACACCACAACCGGTGACACACTTTGTGCGGTCAACGATCCGGTCGTGCTGGAAACGATGACTTTCCCCGATCCGGTCATTGAGATCGCGGTCGAGCCGAAGACAAAGGCTGACCAGGAGAAAATGTCTCAGGGTCTGGCGCGTCTGGCGGCCGAGGATCCGTCCTTCCGTGTGGAAACCGATCTGGAGTCGGGTCAGACGATCATGAAGGGCATGGGGGAACTTCACCTCGATATCCTCGTCGATCGCCTGAAGCGTGAGTTCAAGGTGGAGGCCAACATCGGTGCTCCGCAGGTGGCCTATCGTGAAACGGTCAGCCGTGAAGCCGAGATCGTGTATACTCACAAGAAACAGTCTGGTGGGTCGGGTCAGTTCGCTGAGGTCAAGATGATCATCACGCCGACGGAGCCGGGCGAAGGCTACTCCTTCGAGTCTCGCGTTGTTGGTGGTTCGGTGCCCAAGGAATACATCCCGGGCGTTGAAAAGGGTATTAAATCGGTCATGGACTCCGGTCCGCTTGCCGGCTTCCCTGTGATCGACTTCAAGGTCGCGCTGATCGAAGGCAAATACCACGATGTGGACTCCTCTGTGCTGGCGTTCGAAATCGCCGGTCGTATGGGGATGCGGGAAGGCATGAAAAAGGCCGGCGCAAAGCTGCTCGAGCCCATCATGAAGGTCGAAGTGATCACGCCGGAGGAATACACCGGTGGCATCATCGGCGATCTGACATCCCGCCGTGGTCAGGTGACCGGCCAGGAGCCGCGCGGCAATGCAATTGCAATTGATGCATTCGTGCCGCTGGCGAACATGTTCGGCTACATCAACACGCTGCGTTCCATGTCTTCGGGACGTGCGCAGTTCACCATGCAGTTCGATCACTACGATCCGGTGCCGCAGAACATCTCTGACGAGATTCAGGCCAAATTCGCTTAACGACGTCGCCCCGGCGGGGCGGCCATAAGGCGCGCCCCCGGGCGCGCCGATATCAGACACCGGCGGCCGGACCGCCACAAAGAACACCCCAAGGAGGCCATCATGGCAAAGGCAAAGTTTGAACGTAATAAACCGCACGTGAACATCGGCACGAT
>CBDUCB010000215.1:0-5795 GCA_965365545.1 uncultured Roseobacter sp.
ACGATGATGATGAGGATGATCAGGCCAACATGAGCCTTGCGGCCATGGAAGCCGCGCTGAAACCTCAGGTGCTCGAGGCGCTCGACATCATCGCGGATGACTATGTAAAACTGAGCGAAATGCAGGACAGCCGTATTTCGGCAACCCTGAACGAAGACGGCAGTTTCGGCGAAGGCGACGAGCAGCTTTATCAGAAGCTGCGGGCGGAAATTGTGCTGCTGGTCAATGATCTGCATCTTCATAATAATCGTATCGAGGCGCTGATCGACCAGCTTTACGGGATCAACCGCCGCATCATGCAGATTGATTCTGCGATGGTGAAACTCGCTGACCAGGCACGGATTAACCGGCGTGAGTTTGTCGACGAATACCGCGGATACGAACTCGACCCGAACTGGCTTGAGCGGATGGCGGAAAAGTCTGGTCGGGGCTGGCAGATGTTCATTGAACGCTCCACCGAAAAAGTCGAGGAACTGCGCACCGATATGGCGCAGGTCGGCCAGTACGTCGGTCTGGATATTTCTGAATTCCGCCGCATCGTGCAGCAGGTGCAGAAGGGCGAGAAAGAAGCCCGCCAGGCCAAGAAAGAAATGGTGGAAGCCAACCTGCGTCTGGTGATCTCGATTGCCAAGAAGTACACCAACCGCGGTCTGCAGTTCCTTGATCTTATTCAGGAAGGTAACATCGGCCTGATGAAGGCGGTGGATAAATTCGAATACCGGCGCGGGTATAAGTTCTCGACCTACGCGACGTGGTGGATCCGTCAGGCAATCACCCGCTCAATCGCGGATCAGGCGCGCACGATCCGAATTCCGGTGCATATGATCGAGACGATCAACAAGCTGGTGCGGACGGGGCGGCAGATGCTGCACGAGATCGGTCGCGAACCGACACCTGAAGAGCTGGCCGAAAAGCTGCAGATGCCGCTGGAAAAGGTCCGGAAGGTGATGAAAATCGCCAAGGAGCCAATTTCTCTGGAGACGCCCATCGGCGACGAGGAAGACAGCCAGCTGGGTGATTTCATTGAGGACAAGAATGCGGTGCTGCCTCTCGACAGCGCGATTCAGGAAAACCTCAAAGAAACGACTACTCGGGTTCTGGCGTCGCTCACACCACGGGAAGAACGGGTTCTGCGCATGCGGTTTGGTATCGGTATGAACACCGATCATACGCTTGAGGAAGTGGGTCAGCAGTTCAGCGTGACGCGTGAACGGATCCGCCAGATCGAAGCGAAAGCGCTGCGCAAGCTCAAGCATCCCTCGCGGTCGCGCAAACTGCGGTCATTCCTCGACCAGTAAGCGCGGAATTGCGGAGCAGGGCAGCAACACGACCGTTCTTTTCCGGGCGGCGCTGTCCTGCATGCATATGTGATTTCCCGAAAACCGGTCCGTATCGTATATTTCTCCAGGTATAGCGGTTTAAGCGGAGACGGAAGATGCGGGTAATTATACTGACAGCGGCGGCGTTCGCCTTTGCGGTTCCGGTTGCGGCGGCGACATACCGGGCGATTAACTGGCTGCCGGTTATACCGCTTACAAATGACACCTTTGAAGTGATCGAAGACCGGGGTGCGGGCCCGCGGGGGATATGGTGTGCAGCGGCGGATTATACCCGCGCGATCGGGCGGGATACGACGCGTAAACGGCTGTATATACTTGAAGCCCGCGGCCCGTCGAAACGGGTAAAGGGTGCCAAGAGCGTGGTGTTCACGCTGGAGCCGGATGAAGAGCTTGCACGATCCCCGCAGTCTTATTCTCTTTCGGTGCGCCGGGTCGGCGATAATCTGGCGGTGAGTCACGCGCTGAACTTCTGCGATCTGCCGGTTGATGAGTTCCTCGACCGTTTCTGAGTTCGCATTCAGGAGATCTGATGCACATTTTCGACATTCAGACAGACGGCCCGGGACTTTATGAGTTTACCGGTGATGTCAGGCACTGGCTCAACGGGCAGGGTGACGGGGCTGTGGTGCTGATGGTGAGGCATACTTCGGCCTCGCTGCTGATCCAGGAAAATGCCGACAGGGATGTGCAGCGCGATCTGCACGCGTTTTTCGACCGTCTGGTGCCGTCTGCCGATGATCCGTCCATGCAGTATCTGAGACATACCGCCGAGGGGCCCGACGATATGCCGGCCCATCTCAAAGCCGCGATGATGCCGGTCAGCCTGACCATTCCGGTCACGGGTGGACGGCCGGTGCTCGGGACCTGGCAAGGGATCTATCTGTTTGAGCATCGCACCCGCCCGCACGGCCGCGAAGTGGCCGCGCAGTTCCTCAGCGCATAAACGCCACACCATCCCACTATACTGAGGGGGTGCAATTCAGTACTACCCAAAACCCAGGTCGTATCCTATAAGTATCCACAAGTGGGGCGGTGATCCCACAACTGAGGCAGAGACTTGAAGAAGGGGGACGGCCCATGCGCTGCCCGTTTTGCGGAAACATCGATACCCAGGTAAAAGACAGCCGTCCCGCTGAAGACCATGTGTCCATCCGGCGCCGTCGTTTCTGTCCGGCCTGCGGAGGGCGGTTCACAACCTACGAACGGGTGCAGTTACGGGACCTTGTGGTTATTAAATCCAACGGCAAGCGTGAGGATTTTGACCGCGACAAGCTCGAGCGTTCCATTCGCATTTCGATGCAGAAACGCCCGATTGATCCTGAGCGTATTGATCAGATGATCTCAGGTATTGTGCGGCGTCTTGAGAGCATGGGCGAGACCGACATCAATTCCAAGCAGATCGGTGAGATCGTGATGGAAGCGCTGGCCCGGATCGATACCGTGGCCTACGTGCGGTTTGCGAGTGTTTACAAGAACTTCCAGGCCGCTGATGACTTCGATAAATTTGTGAGCGAGCTGCGGCCGGACGTGCCGCCCGAAGAGTGAGCGACCACCGGCGCTTTATGGCGCTGGCGCTTTCACTGGGCCGGCGGGGACTTGGCCGTGTCTGGCCGAACCCGGCGGTTGGCTGCGTGATCGTGCGCGAGGGCCGCATTGTCGGCCGGGGCTGGACACAGCCGGGCGGGCGTCCTCATGCCGAAACCGAAGCCCTGCGACAAGCCGCCGGGGCGGCCCGCGGTGCAGATGTTTATGTCACGCTCGAGCCCTGCGCGCATCACGGTCAGACACCGCCCTGTGCGGAGGCGCTTATCACGGCAGGTGTTGCGCGGGTGTATGTGGCCACAGGTGATCCTGATGTGCGTGTGGCGGGACAGGGGCTGCAGATGCTGCGCGACGCCGGCATTGCCGTTGAGACGGGGCTGCTGGAGCACGAGGCCCGCCTCGCGAATGCCGGCTTCTTTGCCAAAACTGAACTCGACCGTCCGTTCCTGACGCTCAAGCTTGCGGCCAGCCTTGATGGCCGCATCGCGACGGCCACCGGCGAAAGCAAATGGATCACCGGCCCGGAGGCCCGACGCATGGTGCATGCGCAGCGCGCGCGCCATGATGCGGTCATGGTCGGCGGCGGTACGGCGCGCAAGGATGACCCGGCACTGACGGTGCGTGACCTCGGGGTCGCGCAACAGCCGGCCCGCGTTGTCATCAGTCGCCGGCTTGATCTGCCGCTGATGAGCACGCTGGCGCGCACAGCGCGCGAGGTGCCTGTGCTTCTGTGTCACGGACATGACGCCGACCGGGCACTGAGACAGACCTGGGAAGAGCTTGGCGCCGTTTTGTTGCCCTGCGAGGCTGCGGGTGGGCAGCTTGACCCTGCGGATGTGCTGCGACAGCTCGCCGGGTACGGGCTCAGCCGGGTCTTTTGCGAAGGCGGCAGTGCGCTCGCCGCGTCACTCATTGAGGCAGATCTTGTCGATGAGCTGATCGGTTTTACCGCAGGTATTTGCATCGGTGCCGAAGGCTTGCCGTCGGTCGGCGCACTGGGTCTGGACCGGCTCAGTCAGGCGTCACGCTTCGAACTTGCCGGGACACGTCCCGCAGGCACTGATGTGATGACGATCTGGCGCAGGCCAGGGCTCTGATCGGGCACTTATCAGCGCCAGCGGTGGGCCTGGCCTGCGAACAGCCCCTGCAGTTTTGCCAGAAGGCGGTTTTTCAGACCCGGTCGTGGGAGCCTGGCTGACGCAAGACGCGCGACCGCAACCTCGACGGGGCAGGGCAGACCCGTCACCGGGTCCATGTAGCGCGGATAATCGATGAGTGCGGCGTGCACGAGACCTTCGAGAGCAGGCGTCGCCCGGCGCCTGGGTGGCACATCACCGAGATCCGACGTGAGCCCCCATCCTGCGTAAAAGGGCACGCCGCATGTCGTGACCGGCAGGCCCCGCAAGAGCGCCTCGAACCCCAGAAGCGAGGTCATCGTCCAGACTTCCTGCACCTCGTTCAGCAATGCCGCCGGGTCCACATTGCTGACCACGAGATCGGCAAGACCCTCTGGTACCTTTCCCCCGGGGCGCAGGCCGGCGTCTGCGTCAGGGTGCGGTTTATAGATCAGCACGGCATCAGGCCGTTCGGCGCGCGCCCGGCGGAGCAGTGCTTCGTTGGTGCGGATATCTGTCGTGCCTGCGGTCACCGATGCATCATCCGGGACCTGGCCCACGACCAGCACCCGGTGTCCGTCCGGCAGCGGGGGCGGCGGCCCGCCCGTCGAGTATTTGCTGAGCCCGTGCTGTTTCAGGCTCCGGATCAGTGCGCGCGCGCGGGTCTCCTGGTCGGGACGCAGGTCTGTACGTTGAGTGATCAGCGCTTCCAGCCGGGACGGCTCAGAGGGATCATAGTAAATTCCCGGCCCGTCCACGATCAGCGACAAAGGTGGTATCAGATCCGCCCCGAGGCCACGCGAGCGCAGAAAGCCGTCCTCAGTGCGCATCGCATCTCCGTGTCCAACTGCGGCCTTGCTTGCCCAGACCATCCACGGCCGGCCGGTGGCGCGCGCCTTGCCGGGGTCGTCTTCGAATACCACCGGCTGATGGCGCCCGAACATTTTTTGCAGGCTGTCACGTTTCCAGCCGCGCATGGCCGAGGCGACCCAGCCATGCCGGTCTTCGCGCCAGGCGCGGGCTTGTGCTGCGAGGTTTTCCAGCGCGTCCTCAAACGGGCAAAGCGTGTCGGTGAAGGGGCTGTACCATTTCGGATAAAGCAAAATTGTCCCGGCAAAAAGCTGCGCGCGGGTCAGGCGGCGCTGCCGGCGCTGCACCGGAAACTCATCCGCGGTGAGGCCCCAGCCCGCATAGAAAGGCTGGCCAAAAACGCGTGGCTTATGACCTGCGAAAATCGCTTCAAAGCCCAGTTGCGACGAGACGGTGTAGACCCCAAGAGCCCCTTCGAAGAGAAGGTGCGGGCTGACCGGATCGGTCAGAAACCGCACGGTGTCGTCCGCGTCTGCTGCTTCAAAATACCCTGGCCTGAATCCCTGGACGGTTTCGGGGTGGGATTTGATGATAACCGGTGCGCCCGGATGCTCTTCGCGCGCCATGAACAGCATCTCCAGAAACCGGTTTCTGTCTGCACCGCAGGCGGTCACCGAGGCATCGCCCCTGGTTTGATCGATGACCAGCACATAGCCGGGTGGCGGCAGGGGCAGGGCAGGGTCGGTCGCTGCGAATTTTGACAGATGTGTTTCAGCCATGCGGGCGATTGCGGCCCGGGCGCGGTTCAGAAGCGCTGTATCGTCCAGCGGATGGGTGGCGAGCAGTTCCTCAAGATCTGTCACCACCGACGGGTCGAAATGCGCGCGGTGAAGGGGTCCTGGGGTGTGGCCGTTGCGGATTGCATATTTGGAAAAATATCCCTTATCCGGGATTTGCCCGCAAGTGCGAAAACCCTGCTCTGATCTGG
>CBDUCB010000216.1:0-5728 GCA_965365545.1 uncultured Roseobacter sp.
TAGCGGTCGTGGGTGACGATCAGGATCGTGCCTTTGTAATCCATCAGGTGCTGTTGCAGCCAGGCGATGGTTTCCGCGTCGAGGTGGTTGGTCGGCTCGTCAAGGAGCAGCATATCAGGCGCTTCGAGCAGCAGCTTGCAGAGCGCCACCCGGCGTGCCTCACCACCGGAGAGTTTCGTTACATCAGCATCATCCGGCGGGCAGCGCAGGGCCTCCATCGACACGTCGATCTGGCTGTCGAGATCCCAGAGGTTGTCCGCGTCGATCTGATCCTGCAGCTTTGCCATCTCATCGGCGGTCTCATCCGAGTAGTTCATCGCAAGATCGTTATAGCGGTCAAGGATCGCCTTCTTATCCGCCACGGCGAGCATGACGTTTTCGCGCACGGTGAGTTCGGGGTCGAGTTTGGGTTCCTGCGGCAGATAGCCGACGGTGGCGCCTTCTGCATGCCAGGCCTCGCCCTGAAATTCGGTGTCGAGGCCCGCCATGATCTTCATCAGCGTGGATTTACCCGCGCCGTTGACACCCACCACGCCGATTTTTACCCCCGGCAGGAAGTTCAGGTGGATGTTTTCAAAGCATTTTTTTCCGCCCGGATAGGTCTTTGAGACGCCGGACATGTGATAAACGTACTGATAGGCGGCCATTGGAATGCTCCTGATTCATCCTGTGCGAAGAGTTGCCGGGAGTGATAGCGAAGCTGCAAATGATGAGCAATGTGCGAAACGGTCAAGGCCGGCTGACACTGTCTTGTGCTGCGTCCTTTCAGGTGCGCTTTGACGGGTTTACCGACGGGCCGCGCATGGCGGCTTCAAGCAGAGCGGCAACGTCTGTGCGCTTCATGGCCCGCGCTGTACCGAGCGCGTTTGTCGGCACATAGTCCTCATCTATGATGTCAGGGTCGGCGCCATTGTCCAGAAGGTAGCGGATAATTTCCGGAGACGACCACCCGGCAGCACGGTGCAGCGCTGTGACACCGAGCGTGACGCGCTGATTGATGTCGATGCCGGCGCCCAGCAACAGATCAATCATTTCGCGTGTCACTGCGGCGGCCCGCGCCGCGTCGCGCAGATCGGTGCGGTCGATCCTGTGGGGGGCGTCGACCTCGGTCTGCAGCGCGGTCATCAGGGCGGTAAATCCCTCGTCGTCCATATAGTGGACATCCGGGTTCTTGCTCAGCACCCACGCCACGGCATCAGGCCTTGCAGTCTCAATGGCTGTCGAGAGCCAGTGCCGGTTCAGCCAGCCGTCAGTGCCGCAGGGGAAATCGCTCAGGTGGGTGAGCTCTTCGAGCCGTGCAATATCGACCTCCTGAAACGCTCTGAAGGTGCTCATATAAGCGTTTATTGCAGGGTCGGTTGTGCCGGATGCCACGTCTGCCTCTTTCAGGTTTGCCGATCATCTGAAGAATGATCGCCGGGATGTATCAAAGGATGCCTGCCTTCTGCGGCGAAACTGTGGCCCGGTGGGGAAGACCCTGCGCCGTGCCTGTCGGGACAAAGACCATGGCTGGCCGGCATCTCCCGGACCCGATGCGGTGCGCATACGCGCGCCGCGTTACGGGGGCCCGGCATTGACAAACACCGGTGTGCGCCGTTCAAGGTCATCCGGACAGTGCACGGGAGGATGCAGGGCGTGCGGCAGGGGTTTCCCACAGCACGAAGCGGCGAGGTCATTGGCCTTCTGGGCGGATCGTTCGATCCCGCGCATCGCGGGCATGTGCATATTACGCTTGAGGCGCTGAAGCGTTTTGGCCTTACCCGTGTGTGGTGGCTGGTGAGTCCGGGCAATCCGCTCAAAAAGCTTGGGCCTGCGCCGCTGGAAACCCGCCTGGCGCGCGCCCGCTCAGTGATGCAGCACCCGCGCGTGCAGATCACCGACATCGAAGCGCGTCTGGGCACGCGGTACACCGCTGAAACGCTTACGACCCTGCGGGCGCTTTACCCGGGCGTCCGCTTTGTCTGGCTGATGGGGGCGGATAACCTCGCGCAGCTGCACCGCTGGCAGGACTGGCGGCAAATCGTTGAAACGGTGCCTTTGGGGGTGCTGGCCCGCCCGGGCGACAGGATTTCCGCGCGGATGAGCAGGGCTGCCCGCGTCTATGATACCAGCCGCATCCCGGGGCGCGAAAGTCAGCGTCTGGCGCGCGCGACGGCGCCGGCCTGGTGTTTTGTCAACGTCCCTATGATAGCCCAGTCATCCAGCGAAATCCGCGCGGCGGGGGGCTGGAACGGCTGACCGGCAACACCCGCGATGATTGTCAGATTTGTGATATCACGCCCTGTTGTGCAGGCGCGCGCAGTGAGGTTACCTTGCGCTCATGAGCAGACGACACCGACAAAATCTCACGCGCAGGCTCTTTCTGACCGGGGCCGCAGCGGGCCTTGGGTTCTCTGCGCGTGCGGAAGGCCTGCTTACGTCGCCGCGTCCGGTTCTGCGCGGCGCGCCGCGCCCGCCGGAAGCTGACCACCTGCTGAAGCAGGCCCGGATCAGCGGCGATGTTGTCTGGGCTGTGGCGGATGCAAAAACAGGTGAATTTCTGGATGCTCATATGCCCGATACCGCACTGGCCCCGGCCAGTGTGACCAAAGCTATTACTGCGCTTTATGCGCTGGATACTCTTGGTGCGGAGCATCGGTTTACTACCAGAATTATCGCGGCGGGTGAGGTTAAAGACGGGGTGCTTGACGGTCATCTGGTACTGGCGGGCGGGTGTGATCCTCTGATGGATACCAGTGATCTTGCAACTCTTGCGCTGCGTCTCAAAGAGACCGGTATCCGGGAAGTCCGCGGGGGATTTATCGTGCATGAGGGGCCGGTGGCCTCCTTGCCGTCGATTGATCCCGGCCAGCCCGATCACCTTGGGTATAACCCTGCGGTTTCGGGTATCGCACTTAATTTCAACCGCGTGCATTTTGAATGGAAACGGGTGTCGGGTGAATACGCGGTCACCATGGATGCGCGCGCGGGCAAATACCGACCTGATGTGGATGTGGCACAGATGCGGGTGCGCGACCGCCGCGCGCCGGTTTATACCTATGAAGACAGCATGAACCGCGATCTGTGGACCGTGGCGCGCAGTGCGCTTGGGCGCGAGGGCGCGCGGTGGCTGCCGGTGCGCAAACCGGGGCTTTACGCAGGTGAGGTTTTCGCAACACTGGCGCGCTCGAACGGCATCGTTCTGAAGGCGCCCGCTGTGTCGCGCAGTCTGCCGGAAGGCCGGACAATCGCCCGGATCGAGAGCGCGCCGCTCAGCGATATTCTGCAGGCGATGCTGAAGTACTCCAATAATCTCGTTGCCGAGATGGTGGGGCTTGCCGCCACACAGGTACGCACCGGGCAGGCGGACAGCCTCGCGGCGTCAGCAGCAGATATGAACGACTGGGCGCGTGAAGAGCTTGGGATGCGCATGCCTGCTTTTGCCGATCATTCCGGGCTTGGCAGTGCCAGCCGCATTTCTGCGCGTGACATGGTGCTGGGGCTTTGTGCTGTGGAACATGCCTCGCTGCTCAGACCTCTGCTGAAACCGGTAAAACTCCTCGACGCTCAGGGGAGGACGATCAACAATCATCCGGTGAAAGCCGATGCCAAGACCGGCACGCTGAATTTTGTCTCAGGTCTGGCGGGATATGTGACTGCTCCCGGCGGGCGGGAGCTGGTTTTTGCCTACTTCAGTGCGGATGAGAACATCCGCGCGTCCATTCCGCGCGAAGCACGTGAACGCCCGCAGGGAGCCCGCACCTGGGCCTCGCGCTCGCGGCGGTTGCAACGACAGCTGATCATGAGCTGTGGGGCGCAGTTCAGCAGTCCGGGATAGAGCCGGCGCGCGCATTTGGTCAAATTTTCGCCTGAAACCTCTGTCATGCTGCGCTTGTGACGAAATATGACATCTCCCCTCTCGACCGGTTGCTCAGGGGCATCTCCACCAATCACGTGGATACAGTACGCAGTGCATGGGGCGAGCTATTGGGCGCGAAGGCGCCGGCGACCGGTCAGGTGATTGCCAAACTGGCCTCTCCGGTCTGGGAGGAACCACCGCGCGGGCCGTCGGGGCCGTTTTTCGGTGTGCTGCTGGCGCTGCTGGATACGCTCGATCCTGCAGCGTTTGAAACCACGGTCGGCAAGCTGCGCAAACGGCGTCTGAACCCGCTGCACAGGCGCACACTTGAGGTCGTCGCACAGCGCGTTGGTGAGACACCTGCCTGTTACATCGGTGACGGTACGCCGGTTTACATCTCAAAGGACATCGCCGCGCCGGCAATTGTTCAGGCCAACCTGATCAGATGGAGCGGGACGCGCGGGCTGGTGCTTGACGGGGTTACCCGGATAGATGTGATCGGCCGCGCCGCACATCTCGATTACCTGGGACGCTACAATATGTTTTTCTCAGGAATTGTGCTGACATGGCCGGTCAGGCCACAGCGTGGTCTGCGCCTGTGGTTTGAAAAGCTGAGCGCCGAATTCACATTTTATCATGAGATCGGACATCACGTGTGTGGCCACTCCGAGGGTGGGCAGGTCGCAGAACAGGAAAAAGAAGCCGACGATTATGCGCGGCGTCTGATGCGGCGCTCGCGCCCGGTGCTGACGTTTGCGGGACGTATGTTGCTCTGGCCTCTTGCGCCCGCGATCCGTCGGCTCAAAGCGGCAAATCACCCGTCAGAACGCGCGGGCTGAGATCCTTTGCTGAGCTTTTCAGGTCACGTGGCGCGCGCGGGCTCCGCGTTCAATTGCGGCTGCCGCCAGCCTGTCGAGGGAGAGCTCATAGCGGATTTCTTCGAGCAGCCGCAGCTCGGTTTCTTCGAGAGTGCCGTCGGCCGCGGCCACATCGCAGGCCAGCGCATAGGCGGTCTCGAAAAGCCGTTCAGGCAGGCTGTCGCGGATCAGACCAAAAAGCGCATCGAGTCCGTCTTCCTGCTCGAAAAGATCAAAGACCACCTGGCTCACCACCGTCAGGCGGTCATCATCGTAATCGGCAAAAACAGGCAGCGTCTGCACCGTGGTTTCAATTTTCACCAGTTCGGTGGTGCGGATGTCCTCGTCGGAGGCTGAGATCGCTATCATCAGCGCCACGAGACTGTCCTGCGGGCTGAAAGCATGGGCGGGGTTATCATTCACGGGCTGGGTGCTTTCATAGGGCTGACGGTTGCGCGCAATTTATTGACGCCGGAGGGGCAACGCAATAGGGACGAGCGAAACCCTGCGCAGAGGGCGCAGAACCCGAACCCGGAGCCGAGAATGTCCCAGTCACGTGACGCCGCAATGACCAGTAAAGCATGGCCTTTCGAGGAAGCGCGCCGGGTGCTCAAGCGCTATGAAAAAGCGCCGCCGGAAAAGGGCTATGTGCTCTTTGAAACCGGCTATGGCCCCAGTGGTCTACCGCATATCGGCACATTCGGCGAGGTGGCGCGGACCAGTATGGTGATGCGGGCGTTTCAGGAAATTTCTGATATTCCGACGCGTCTGATCTGTTTTTCGGATGATCTGGACGGGATGCGCAAGGTGCCGGGAAATGTGCCCAACCCCGAAAGCCTGGCAGAGCATCTGCAGCGGCCGCTGACCTCGGTGCCGGATCCTTTCGGCACACATGAAAGCTTCGGGCATCACAACAATGCGATGCTGCGGCGGTTTCTCGATACTTTCGGGTTCGAGTATGAATTTATCTCTGCCACTGAGTTCTATAACACCGGGAAGTTTGACGAAATTTTGCTGCGTGCGACGCAGAAGT
>CBDUCB010000217.1:0-5714 GCA_965365545.1 uncultured Roseobacter sp.
ACCTGCCCGGCCACACACTCCTGAGATTTCAGCGGCTGAGCGCTTGCCGCTTGAGGGTGGCGTGTTTTGGGGCGCCCGGCACAGACGGCTCCCGACACAGACCCGCACGTGAGCACTAACCCTGCCAGCAATTCTGTGGCCTGCACCGGTGAAGCCTGAAAGTGCAAAGCCAGCGCTTTGGTTGACGTCAGAAAGGGGCCAGAGATTGACCGTCCACCACTTTGGTCACAAAGCACTGCGTATCAGAGGCAGGAACAGCTTTCGCACCGTCGGGCGCGGTTTTCACCATTTGTTGAGCAGCTTGCCCGGGACTGTCTGCACGTCTCCTCGGGGTCATCGCGCGGATTGTCATCAGGACAGCGCATCTTTGAGGGAAAGCGTGCGCTCATTGCGCTCTCGCAGATCAAGCGCCGAGTGCAAATCAACCAGATGACTCCGCATCAGCTCTTCCGCCTGTTGTTCATTATGATCGGCCAGGGCCTGCACCAGCGCATGGTGCGCATGTTTTTCACACAGCGCGCTTTCACGTCGCCAGTAAAGCGCAATAATCAGCGACGACCGCGCGACCAGGGTCTCGATAAATCCTGCGATTGTTGCTTGCCCGGCGATACGCGCGATCTCGGTGTGGAACAGCCCGGACAGATAGAGCGCGCGACCAGAATCGTTTGCATCAAGCGCTGCGTGTTCGTCGTGGATGTGCCGCTCCAGCTTCAGAATGTCTGCCGGCGTCGAGCGCCTGGCTGCGCTGCGCGCCGTGCGAGGTTCCAGCAGTTCGCGCGCTTCGAACACCTCATGCGCTTCCGTCGTCGAAGGAGACGCAACGGACGCGCCCTTGTTGCGCCTGATATCCACCAGCCTGATGTGCGACAGGGTCTGCAGGGACGCGCGCACCACCGTGCGCGATACCCCGTAAATCTCGGACAGTTCATCCTCGCCAAGCTTTGTACCCGGCGCGATCCTGTGTTCGTGGATGGCGACCGACAGTGCCTGTGCAATGCTCTCACTCGTGACAGGTGGATTTGTTGTCGAATCTGCGGGTCGGGTCATGATCTTCCTTCCGCATATGACATGGCAGAGCCCTTCACTGGCCTCAAGGCCCGCATGCGTACGCAACAGAAACTTCTTTTGTATACAATTTTGTGTCCAGTTTTTAGCCATACGAGAAACAATGTGCCAAAATTCTGAGCAGGACGGTAAATCGGGCTCTGCAATTCGTTCTCCGAAATTGCTTTCCCACCCGCCAACGGACTTCAGTGACGCAACACGTGGGGATGTATGAACGCACCGACCAAAGAACTTGAGCTGGTATCTGTGACCAAACGCTACGGCGCAACAGTTGCGGTCGATGCGATTGATCACAAGTTTCAACCCGGCGGATACGCTTGTCTGCTGGGACCATCGGGATGTGGCAAATCCTCTACCCTTCGGATGATCGCGGGGCACGAGACCGTATCAGAGGGGTCTGTCCTGCTTGGTGGTGCCGACATATCCCATCTGCCACCCGCGAAGCGCGGCACGGCCATGATGTTTCAGAACTACGCCCTTTTTCCGCATCTGAGCGTAGCCGATAATGTTGCCTTCAGCCTGAAGATGCGCGGTGAAGATAAAGCAGACCGGCTGAGAAAGTCCGGTGAAATGCTGGAGCTTGTGGATCTCAGCGCACTCAGCGACCGGTTGCCGGATCAGCTTTCCGGTGGTCAGCAGCAACGTGTTGCCCTCGCGCGTGCCCTGATCACGCGGCCACAGGTTTTGTTGCTGGATGAACCACTCTCCGCCCTTGATCCGTTTCTGCGCATCCGCATGCGAGGGGAGCTGCGGAAATTGCAGCGGGAACTGGGTATCAGCTTTGTCCATGTGACCCACGGGCAGGACGAGGCGCTGGCGCTCGCCGATGAGATCGTTGTCATGAATAATGCCGTTATCGAACAGGCAGGTACTGCGCGCGATGTCTTTAATGCGCCGACCACAGCCTTCGTGGCTCAATTCATTGGCGGGCATAACGTGATGGCGCTGCCCGAAGGACGCTTTGCCATCCGCACCGATGCTGTTGGCGTACTCCGGAGTGAGGCAGGCAAGCTGAAGGGCAATATTTCAGCGGTCGAATATCAGGGCGCGCATGTCTCGGTTTCAGCGCGCATCGCAGGTGATCAGGAGATCAGTGCGCTGATCCCTGAGGACAATTTTTTCAACAACCCAATCAACCCGGGCGATCAGGTCGGTCTGACCTGGGACGACGCAAATCTGCACAAACTGACGGCCTGAATTTATCTGACATGGAGAAAACCACATGACCAAAGTATCAAGACGGAATATTCTGAAAGGCGGCGCAGCCTTTGCCGCCGGATCGACGCTCGGCGCACCTATGATCTGGGCGCAAAACATCAAGGACGTCACCCTGCGCCAGTTCGGCACCGGTGTTTCGAACCTGAATGACGTAGCCAATAAAGTGAAAGAAGACCTGGGCTTCACTCTTGAGATGACAGCCCTGGACAGTGACAGTGTTACGCAGCGCGCGGCGACACAGCCAAACAGTTTCGACATCGCAGACATTGAATACTGGATCTGCAAAAAGGTCTGGCCCACGGGCAACCTGCAGGCGATGGATACATCGAAAATCAAAAATTACGACAAAATCGTCGGTATTTTCCGCGACGGGAAACTGACACCGACAAGCACGATTGCGCAAGGTACAGCACCGCACACGGTTGGCTTTGTCGAAGGCCCCGGTGGCAAAGAGTTCGTCGACAATGAATCCGGTTGGATGACGCTGATACCAACGATCTATAACGCCGATACACTGGGCATTCGCCCGGACCTGATCGGTCGTCCGATCAGCAACTGGTCCGAGCTTCTGAACCCGGAGTTCAAAGGCAAGGCATCCATCCTCGACATCTCCTCTATCGGGATCATGGACATGGCGATGGTCGTGGAATCCATGGGCGAGTACAAATACCCCGACAAAGGCAACATGACCAAAGAAGAGATCGACCTTACCATTGGCATATTCACCGAAGCCAAGAAGAACGGCCAGTTCCGTGCCTTCTGGAAATCCTTTGATGAAAGCGTGAACCTGATGGCCTCGGGCGAGGTTGTGATCCAGTCCATGTGGTCACCTGCGATCACCGCTGTCAAATCCAAGGGCGTGCCGTGCGTCTATCAACCGCTCGAAGAAGGGTATCGTTCCTGGGGCGGCGGCATCGGCCTGTCTGCCGCATTGACCGGGTTGGAGCGTGACGCAGCGTATGAGTATATCAACTGGTATCTCGACGGTTGGGTCGGTGGCTATCTGATGCGGCAGGGGTACTACTCTGCGGTGCCGGAAACATCCAAAGATTACATGTCTGAAAACGAATGGGGTTACTGGTTCGAGGGCAAAGAGGCCACTGACGTCATCACGTCCCCGACGGGCGACGCCCTGGCGCAGGCCGGGGAGACCCGCGATGGCGGGTCGTTCGAAGAGCGCATGGGCGCCGTGGCCTGCTGGAACGCGGTCATGGACGAGAACCAGTACATGGTCCGCAAGTGGAACGAATTCATAGCGGCCTGATGGCTCAAGGGACGGGCGCTCAGGCGCCCGTCCCGATCTTTTCCGGAAAGTCAGATTGTGCTGAAACATAATTCGTTTGTCGGGTGGCTGATGGCACTGCCGATCATGGCGGTGCTTGTGTTCTTTCTGGTGTTACCCATTGCCATGATTGTCACCGTCAGCTTTTGGCAGGCCACGGAATTTTCGATCATTCCGGCCTTTGACCTTGAAAATTACGAGTTTCTTTTTGGCTCAAACGTCACGTATCGCGTGTTTTTCAATACCTTTAAATATGCCTTTATCACCTGGGTCTTCACCCTCGGTATCGGGTTTACCGTTGCCTATTTTCTCGCTTTTCACGTCCGCAGCCTGACCTGGCAGATCGTGCTGTTCCTGCTGTGCACAATCCCGTTCTGGACATCGAACATCATCCGCATGATTTCCTGGATCCCTTTTCTGGGTCGCAACGGCATCGCCAATTCGACACTCATCTCATGGGGGGTCATTGATGAGCCGCTGGACTGGCTCCTGTTCAGCGACTTCGCCGTTATCCTGGCCTTCGTGCACCTTTACACGCTGTTCATGGTGGTCCCCATCTTCAACACAATGATGCGCATCGACAAATCACTCATCGAAGCGGCGCGTGATGCCGGGGCATCCGGCGCGCAAATCCTCTGGAATGTGATCATACCGCTGACGAAACCCGGCATAATGATCGGTACGATATTCGTCGTCACGCTGGTGATGGGCGACTTTATCACCGTGCGTTTTATGTCAGGCTCTCAGTCCGCTAACGTCGGACGGCTGATCTCCAACGACATCGCACTGCTGGCCTATCCATCTGCATCCGCAACCGCCGTGGTGCTGTTGCTCACCGTTCTGATCGTCATCGGCATCATGCTGCGGTACGTCGATATCCGAAAGGAGCTTTGATATGGAGCCGCGCCCCGTATCTTTCTACATTCTGAGCGCTTTTTTTACGCTGTTTCTGCTGTTCCTTTATGGCCCGACAATCACCATCGCGATCCTGTCGTTCCAGGGCCCGGGCGGCGGACTGACCTTCCCGATGCAGGGCACGTCACTGCACTGGTTCCGCGATCTGTTTGAACAGCAGGCGGTGGGCGACATCTGGGGGAGCTTCCGGCGTAGCTTTGCGCTCGGCCTGATGGTGATGGTAACGACGGTGGTTCTGTCGGTGATGGGCGGGCTGGCGTTTCGTAAAAAGTTCAGAGGCTCAGGCATCCTGTTCTACCTGATCATCACCTCGCTGGTGATCCCCTCCATCCTGATTTCGCTGGGGGTCGGTCTGATCTTTTCGCAAGCGGGTCTGAATGTGCACTGGTCCACCTCCGGGTTCGGATCGCAACTCACATGGACACTGCCTTTCGGGTTGCTGATCATGTTCGCCGTCTTTAACCGTTTCGACAAAAGCTATGAGGAAGCCGCCCGTGATCTGGGTGCTACATCATGGCAGACACTGCGCCATGTCGTGCTGCCCATTATCGGGCCGTCGCTCATCGGTGTGGCGCTCTTTGGATTCACGCTCAGCTATGACGAGTTTGCGCGCACGCTGCTCACAGCGGGCAGCTATAACACTCTGCCGCTGGAAATCTTCGGCATGACAACCAACGTCACCACACCGGTCCTCTATGCCCTGGGCACCCTCACGACTGTTTTCTCGCTGCTGATGATCGTCCTGTTTCTCTGTCTTGCACTGTGGAGCACCCGCCGCAAAGCGCGCGCCGGCTCAGATGCGGGCAAGGGAATGCTATGATCGTTCTCATCAACCCGAACAGTACGGTTTCGATGACGGAGGCAATGCTGCGCACCATTCGGGAGACCGCGCCGACGGCTGAATTTGAGGGCTGGACGTCGCATGATGGTCCTGCGGCAATTCAGGGGGCGGAGGACGGTAAACTGGCCGAAGGGCCTCTCCTGAAGCTGGTCGCGAAAGCCTCCGACCAGAAGGCATCAGCAATAATCATCGGGTGTTTCGATGATACGGCCCTTGATGCAGCACGTGATCTTGCCGGATGCCCGGTGATTGGCATCGGTCAGGCGGCCTATCATCTTGCTGCCGTCGCAGGCGGACGCTTTTCGGTTGTCACAACGCTTGAGGTCTCCACGTCCATCCTTGAAGAAAATATCAGTGCCTATGGTCTTGCCGGTCAACTCAGCAGAGTCCGGG
>CBDUCB010000218.1:0-5696 GCA_965365545.1 uncultured Roseobacter sp.
AAGGCATACGGCCCCCACTCTTTCATTCGTTAGCTAAGGCTTTGAAAAGATGTCGGCACAGGGAATTAGCCCCCACTCCACGATCTGCTATATGAAACGTAAGCTCAATGAGTTCAATCGACACAAGCTGTCCAAAACAGGCATTGTTCTCCTCACATAGAGGGCACTCGATTGAATTGTTGCCTTACCCGTATCATAGCTACGGGAGAACAGCTGATTTCAGCAATAAGGGCGTGTTTGCAGGTTACTCCTGCAGAATTTCAGCATAATGCAGTTTCGACTATCGTATAAAAAGTGCAGCTCTGGGCACAAACCGGATATCAGTTTACCTTACGATAAACTCGGCATGCAAAGCGCCTGCTGCTTTGATGCTCTTAAGAATATCGATCATGTCGCGCGGTGATACGCCCAGTGCATTCAGACCCGCAATGACCTCTGAAAGTGACGTGCCGTTGGGTACTTCTGCTAGTCCGATCCCGGGTTCTTCTTCAATTTCCGCTCTTGTTCGAGGGACGATAACTGTTTCACCTTCTGCAAAGGGATTTGGTTGCACAGCAATCGGAGCCTCTTCTATCCGCAAAGTCAGGTTTCCCTGAGACACCGCTACACGCGAGATCCGTACGTCTTCTCCCATTACGATTGTTCCCGAACGCTGATCTACAACCACACGTGCCTTCCGTTCCGGTTCGACAAGGATATTTTCGATACGGCCGAGCGCGTGCGCAACTGATGCCATGCGAGTCTCAGTTATGCTGAGCCTGACCGTGCCTGAGTCCAACATAAACGCGACGGGCCGTCCGAAATTGTTGTTAATCGCCTGCTCGATGCGCGATGCAGTCGTGAAATCGGCGTCGCGCAGCGCAAGCCGGAGGGTTGAGAGCGCCGACAGATTAAATTCAATTTCGCGTTCGACCCGCGCGCCGGATGGGATCATGCCGGCGGTAGGAACCCCGTTAGTCACTTCTGCTCCGTCCCCTGTGGCAACAGCGCCACCGGCGATTATCGTACCTTGCGCAACCGCGTAAATCTGGCCATCCGCTGCATTGAGTGGAGTCATGATGAGAGTTCCGCCCAGCAAACTCTTGGCGTCCCCGATTGCCGAGACTGTTATGTCGATCTGGCTGCCGCTGCGTGCGAAGGGTGGAAGAGCGGCCGTTACGAGTACTGCAGCCACGTTTTTAGGTCGGAACTGTTCACCACTGATATTTACACCAAGGCGCTCAAGTATATTGGCCATGATCTCTTCGGTAAATGGTGAGTTCCGAAGCCCGTCACCCGTCCCGTTCAGGCCGACGACAAGACCATATCCTACCAGGTCATTGCCCCGGACCCCGTCAAATTCAACAAGATCCTTTAATCTGACGGGCCCGGCTTCTGCCTGAAAGGAAAGTGAAAAGACTACGCCTAAGAGGATAAAGAATAATCTCACAGGAAATTTACCAAAGAAAGCTGAGCATTACGGGCGGTTACTGCATAGAGGCTCTGGAGATAGAATTGTACGTTCTCCAGATCCGTAGCGGTTTCAAAAGGATCTGCTGCCAGAAGATTGTTTCTTGCAAACTCAATACTCGTTGCCTCCGACTGATTTCTCGCTCCAACGAGCTCGATCCGTTCCTCGGTAAAGCCTATCCTCGATCTGAGAGCTGTGATGCGGTCCTGATCCGTGCGCATTCCCTCGCCAAGGAGGCCAAACAGTTCAGATTGTCCGGGAACATCAAGCCCAAGCGCCGGATCACTTGCCAGTGCGGCAACAGTTACATTCATCAATAATCCCTTTAGAGCTTCATCATTCGCCTTTACGTCCAGCGTAACCTCTTCCGTTTCTGACAACATGAAGGGTGCAATCGCGGTGCCTGAACCATTGTAGATTACGGCATCAAACCCCGCCGGATCGTTGAACCATGTCGTGGCGGCCGCGAGGATGTCATCGGGGGTCGCTAATCCTGATACGACGGGGCGGAGGGTGTCGATCAGAACCTGTGCGTCCGGTAAAGGTGGTCGGTCAGTCGCCGTGCCGCCGAAAAGGCTGCGTCCCGCGATATCGTCGTTCAGAGAATTGATAATCCCGCTAAGCTGCACCCGTGCGTTTTCTGACGGATTGCCGGCGACAACACCGATTGGTCCACCACTTGCAAGCAGCAGATCAATCCCGAGTTTGCCGCCTATGTCCTGTACCCGCTCAAGCGATACCTGCATGGCACCAGTCATGTAGGCTGCTTCGCTGTTGGCAACGGAATATCCGCCAAGAACTTCAAGGGATCGTTCAAGACTGGTGAGATAGCTGTGATTGCCGGCCAGCACGCCGCGGACATCAGCTACCTGACCGCTCGACAACTCGTCGGTGAGGCGGAAGAGATCGTTGCGAAGAGAGACGCTACGCCGCTGCATCATAAATGCGTGAGAAAGATCGCCGATTGACGTTGAATTCATGATCAGATCCTCAGAATGGTTTGCATCATCTCGTCAGCTGCTTCGATCATGCGCACATTGGCCGCGTATGACTGCTCGACAATCAGGAGACGCTGAAGCTCCCTGTCAGTATCCACACCCTCGCTGAGCATCTGCTGGGTAAGTTCATCAAACTGCGACGAGGCAAAACTGAGTTTTTGTTCGGACTGAAAGCGGTCAGAGCCAAGCTGAGAAGTCAGAGCGGAGGCCAGATTGATCGCGGAAAACGCGCCGGCCCCGAAGTCACCCGAGCCTGGAGCACGCGATGTCTGAAGAGCGCCGGCGAGGCTCTGGATCAGCCGTGCATCTCCGACTTCTCCGGGGGCGACGGCGTTCAGACCATCCCGGATGCGCCACGGTTCACCGCCCTGACGAACATCAACCGCTGCGTTTATCTCAAGGCGCCCGGAAAGCCCGGTTTCATTGGCAGGGTCAAACCACAACCCTTCATCCGTGAAAAGTCCCGTATCTCCGGGTAGCAGCGTTGGATCAACGGCCGGGTCCTGAAACCGTTCGATCAGATCGCGGGCAAGGGCGTCCAGCTGGCTCTGCGCGTCTGTGCCAAGTTCGTCGCGGATCTCAAACTGTGCCCCGAGTGAGCCGCCGCCGAGAGCCCCGCGTTCGCTGTCGGTGCGTACTTCGATGCCGTTAACGGTCAGTCCCGACAGTGTCCCGGCGCCGAGAGTCATGTACGCGGTCACCTGATTGACGGGTGTGAACTCAATCTCTGCAACGCCGCCATCGAGCAGTATGGCGCCGCCGGTGGAGTAAAGTGCAATCTTACCGTTGTCTCTGGGAACCTGACGTACCGGGACCATATCGCTGATCTCGTCGACTACCGCCTGACGCAGATCATAAAGGGACGACGGATCACCACCCAGCGTAATTGTCCGTGTTATGCGGCCATTCAGCTCTTTTACGCTTTCCAGCGAGGTATTCAGGCGATCTACCTGAACACCGATGTTCCGGTCCGCTTCGCTGCGGGACTGCTGCACGCCAAAAGATGCATCCGATATGATCCCGGCCAGATCACGTGCGGCCTCGACAGCCCCCGAGAGGCGCTCCGGAGCATCCGGACGGCTGGCTGCTGTGATCAGCGTTTCTTCGAATTTCGCAATGCGCGCAGACAAAGATGATGGCTCATCCGGCGTGCCGAGCATATCCTCGTAGCGGGTCAGGAACTCTGTCCGGGTCGTGGCGTTCTGAAAGGAAGCGCCCGACAACCGGACATCGGCGAGCAAAGCCGGGTTTACGTTACGCACCACGCCATCGACACTGACGCCACCCATCTGTGACGACGACAGCGAAAGGTTGCGCACGCCATATCCCGGGGTCATCGCGTTTGCGATGTTTGACGAGATGATTTCTGATGTGCGTCCGGCCGCGCCAAGCCCGGTCATTGCGTTTGATAGTGCTGATGAAATGGACATTACCGCCCTTTCTGTGTGAGGCCCTGGTCAGTGACGGCCTGTGTCACCGTTTGATGTTCGTCGTTTCCTGCAGCATCTCATCCACGGTCTGGATTACCTTCGCGTTGGAGGAATAGGCGCGCTGTGTTTTGATCATATCGGTCAGCTCGCCTGCCACATCTGTGGTGGATTCCTCGCGCGCAAATGAAACGATGTCGCCCGTCGGGCCATCACCTGCATCCCACAAAAAGAAGGTGCCGCTTTGCCTGGATGGCAGATAGGTCTGGCTGTCAAAAGCCTGCAAGCCGTTGGGATTAGGGACGTTGATAAGGGGTATCTGATAAATCGTCCGTATTTCACCTGTGTCGAAAGAAGCACGGACATAACCGTTTGCATCCACATCCACGCCGACAAAATTACCGATTGCTGAGCCGTCTTTGGTCACTGAGATCGGTGCAAAATTGTAAGACAGCTGCGACAGACCTTCGGTATCACCCAATGCGCCGATATCTATCTCGATCGGTCCGGCCGCGACGTTGATTGTCAGCAGCCCGGTCGCATTATCGTAAGGTGCGCTGGCGCCGACCGGAGTGACCGACGCCAGAGAACCACCGCCGACACGGGCGTCGGTAAAGCTCAGCGTGTACTCACCGATGACTGTTGCCGGATCGGTGGAATCGAACATCCGCATGGTCCACGTGTTCGTCGCGGGATCCGTTGGAAGGGCCGGAACCGAAGGCGTGAAAGTGATATTCACGCTCTGAGAGGTGCCGAGGTTGTCAAAATACTCAACTGAAATCTGTTCGACAAGACCGGCGGAATCGGCCTCTGTCGCAGTGGCAGGCAGGTTGATGCCCAGTGCCATCTGTGTCGTTGGATTTCCTGCCAGCTGTCCGGTATTGATGCGCACCGGCTCTAGACCGTCAGCGGTGTCGCGGGGGTAGGGAGGAATTGTTCCGTCGTTTGCCGCAGGCCAGCCCATCAGAACCAGACCGGACTGAGACGTCAGGTACCCTTCGGCATCAGTGCGAAAGGATCCGGTGGTTGTCAGAAACATCGGCGCATCTGTTCCGGCCGTCTGAACCTGAGCAGCCTGGGCCACGGGCAGCATACCGCCGCCGCGCACCGCAAGATCAGTCGCATTCGAGGTTGAGATAAGAGTACCACGCTCGTCGATCAGGCGTTGTGTGTTTGCCCGCACACCGCCCGCAGCATAAGACCCGCCCCCGCTCGACAGCACCATGGATTCAAAATCCGTTTCGACCCGCTTGTAGCCGAAGGTTGATGAATTCGCGATGTTGTCCGAGATGGAGGCCAGACGCTGTGAATTCGTCTGCAGACCCGCAACCCCTGCGTTGAGCGAAGATGAAATGGACATAAGCACGCCTTTCTGATGTGTAATCCGGTCAGGATCATCAGATAAAGGCGCCGGCTTAACACCGCGCTAACAGATAAAATGCGCCATATTTTTGCCCAGGTTCACCGAAGCAGCACAATCTCGACCCGCTCGTTGCGGGCGGCCATCGGATTATCATCCGCCAGCTCGCGGTCAGCATGACCGGTCACCCGGTGCATGCGCGCGGTTGTCACGCCACCCTGCTCCATGAGAAGCCGTGTCTGGCCAGCGCGGTCGGATGAAATATCCCACACCGGGCTTTTCGCGATCACAACCGGGCTCGACTGAACATGCCCTCCGATGGCCACCGGATTTGTTACCGTCTGGGCGACGCTGGCGACGAGCTCTGTCAGATCACGCAGCAACTGCGTCGGCTCGGCTGTGCCGGTTTCGAATATCCGCGCACTTTCGGTTGAGAACAGCTCGATCACCAGACCTTCGTC
>CBDUCB010000219.1:0-5689 GCA_965365545.1 uncultured Roseobacter sp.
GGATGCTGGTCAATGCCGGCGGTCCCTGGGTAGGTGACATCATTCAGGAAAAAGTACGGATCAATTCAACAGAAGGCGTGCGTCTCGTGCGCGGCAGCCATATCGTGACGCGCCGGCTTTATGATCATGACAAATGCTATTTCTTTCAGGGCACCGACGGGCGGATTATTTTCGCCATTCCCTATGAGACTGATTTCACCCTGATCGGAACAACTGACGCAGAACACACTGCGCCGGATAAAAAGCCGGAATGTTCGCCCGAAGAGCGTGATTATCTGATAAACTTCGTGAACCAGTACCTGAAAAAAGATATCAGCACTGATGATGTCGTGTGGTCTTATTCCGGTGTGCGGCCGCTTTATGATGACGGCGCCTCAAGTGCCACGGCGGCAACGCGGGACTATACGCTCAAGGTCGATGACGCGGCCGGCGCGCCGATCCTGAATGTTTTCGGTGGAAAAATCACAACCTACCGCAAGCTGGCCGAGGACGCGATGGAGAAGATCGTGCCGTTCTTTCCGGGCACGTCCGGGCACTGGACGGCGGGCGTTGCTTTGCCGGGCGGCGATTTTCCGGTCGACGGGTTTGATGCGCTCGTGGCGCAGATCAGCGCTGATTATCCTTTTCTCACTGCGTTCTGGGCGCGCCGCCTGGTGCGGGCATATGGCACCGACGCGCGCGATATCCTGCAAGAGGCCACAGATGCCGATGCACTGGGCCGCGATTTCGGCGCGACGCTGACCGAGCGTGAAGTGCTCTGGCTGATGAAGAACGAATATGCACGGACGGCCGCGGATGTGGTCTGGCGCCGCAACAAACTGGGGCTGCGCCTGTCCGCAGAAGAGATTGCAGCGCTTGACGCATTCATGACGTCAGCGCGCACAGAACAGCAGGCGAAAGCCGCTGAATAACGGGGGGGACTGACATGACCTTGACGCTGGAGGGTGTGTCAAAGACGGTTGGCGGAGAGACACATATCTATCCGACCGATCTGGAGCTGCAGAAAGGCACGATGAACGTGCTTCTCGGCCCGACGACATCCGGTAAAACGACGCTGATGCGGGTAATGGCGGGGCTTGATGTGCCGGCCACCGGCCGTGTGATCTGGAACGGTGAGGATGTCACCGGTATGCGCGTGCAGGACCGCAAGGTGGCCATGGTCTACCAGCAGTTCATCAACTACCCTTCGATGACCGTATACGACAACATTGCCTCTCCGATGAAACTGCTGGGTCAGTCGCGCGACGAAATCGACCGCAGGGTGCGCGAGACAGCGGATATGATGAAGCTGACACCGATGCTCGACCGCAAGCCGCTTGAGCTATCCGGCGGACAGCAACAACGCTGCGCGCTGGCGCGGGCGCTGGTAAAAAACGCGGGACTTGTACTGCTCGACGAACCGCTGGCCAATCTGGATTACAAGCTGCGTGAAGAACTGCGCGCGGAAATTCCGCGCATTTTCGAGGAATCCGGTTCCATCTTTGTCTATGCCACCACCGAGCCTGAAGAAGCGCTGCTTCTGGGCGGGCACACCGCCACGCTCTGGGAGGGAAGGGTGACCCAGTTCGGGCTCACGCCTTCAGTCTATCGCAAGCCTGTAAATGCAACCACCGCCAGGGTTTTTTCAGATCCGCCGATGAATTTCCTCCGGATCCGCAAGCGCGGTGATCTGCTGGAATTCGGTGACGGGCAGAGCACGCCGCTGCCCGCGGGTGCGAGCGGGCTGGCCGATGGTGAATATACCGCAGGCTTCCGGCCCAACCACCTCGAACTCAGCCCGCACATGGCCGGTACGATGACTTTCGACACAAAGCTTGAGGTCACCGAAATCACCGGTTCGGAGACCTTTGTGCACCTCAACCACAGGGGCGAGCGCTGGGTGGGTCTGGTGCATGGCGTGCACAGCCTGCAGCCCGGTCAGGCGCTCACTGTCTATCTTGACCCCGCGCATGTGTATCTTTTTTCAGAAGACGGGCAGCTGGTTTCGGCAGCACCCTATGCGGAGGCTGCATAATGGCCAAGATCACGCTGGATAATCTGGCCCATTCCTATCTCGCGCATCCGAAATCGGAGGATGATTTCGCGTTGAAGGAGCTCAATCATGACTGGGTTGATGGCGAGGCCTATGCGTTGCTCGGCGCGTCGGGCTGCGGGAAATCCACGCTTCTCAACATAATTTCCGGCCTTCTGGAACCCTCGCAGGGGCGCATTCTCTTTGACGATCAGGATGTGACCCATGCGCCGACCGCAGAGCGCAATATCGCGCAGGTTTTCCAGTTTCCGGTGGTCTATGACACGATGACCGTGCGCGACAATCTCGCGTTTCCGCTGCGCAACCGGGGCGAGGACGCCGCTTATGTCGCGAGCCGGGTGAACGAGATTGCAAAGATGATCGGCATGGAAGCTGAACTTGACCGCAAAGCGCGCGGTCTGACGGCAGATGCCAAACAAAAGATTTCGCTCGGGCGCGGCATGGTGCGCGAGGACGTCAATGCGCTGCTTTTTGACGAACCGCTCACCGTCATTGATCCGCATATGAAATGGGAACTGCGCACGCAGCTGAAATCTCTGCACCACGAATTCGGTCACACGATGATTTATGTGACCCATGACCAGACAGAAGCGCTGACCTTCGCAGACAAAGTCGTCGTCATGTATGACGGGCGCGTCGTGCAGATCGGTACACCGCAAGAGCTTTTCGAGCGTCCCGCGCATACCTTTGTGGGCTATTTTATCGGCTCGCCCGGCATGAACCTGTTTGACGCGCAGATAGACGGACAGACCGCTCTGATCAACGGTGTGAAAATGCCGCTAGGGGCCGGGTTTGCCCCGGCGGATGGCAGGACGCAGGTCGGCGTGCGCCCGGAATTCATCCGTCTGTCGGATGCTGAAAACGGGTTGCCGGCGAAAATCCTGCGGGTTGAAGACGTGGGGCGGCACAAGATCGTGCGCCTTGATGTCGGTGGCACCCAGGTGAGTGCCATCGCCGGGGAAGGGGATGAGATCCCCTCCGGCGCGTCCAAAGTCACGTTCGATCTGAAAGGCGTGAATGTCTACGCCGATGACTGGCGTGTTTCACCTCAGGGGGAGGCGGCCTGATGAACAAGACTGTAAACCAGAAAGCATGGTTTCTTGTGCTGCCGGTGCTCGTGCTGGTGGCGTTTTCGGCGGTGATCCCGCTGATGACGGTGGTCAACTATTCCGTCCAGGACACGTTCGGCAATAACCAGTTTTTCTGGGCGGGCCTTGAGTGGTTCAAGGTGATGCTCGAAGAAGAACGGATGTGGAATGCGCTCTGGCGCCAGCTCACCTTCTCCGCGATCATTCTGGCGATTGAAATCCCGCTGGGCATTTATGTCGCCCTCAACATGCCGAAAAGCGGTTTCTGGGCGTCCTTCTGTCTGGTGCTGATGTCTCTGCCGCTGCTGATCCCGTGGAACGTTGTTGGCACCATCTGGCAGATTTTTGGCCGGGTCGATATTGGTCTTCTTGGCTACACGCTTGATAAGATGGGTATTTCCTATAACTATACGCAGGATATCTTTGCCGCCTGGGTCACCGTCATCGTGATGGATGTCTGGCACTGGACCTCGCTGGTGGCACTTCTGGCCTATGCCGGGCTGCAGTCGATCCCGGATGCCTACTATCAGGCGGCCAAGATCGACCAGGCGAGCCGCTGGAAGGTTTTCCGCTACATTGAGTTGCCGAAAATGGCCGGAGTGCTGATGATCGCCATTCTGTTGCGGTTCATGGACAGCTTCATGATCTACACCGAGCCCTTTGTGGTCACCGGGGGCGGGCCGGGCAATGCCACGACATTCCTCAGTATCGATCTGGTGAAAATGGCGCTGGGACAGTTTGACCTCGGACCGGCGGCGGCCTTCTCGATCATGTACTTTCTCGTGATCCTGCTGATCTCCTGGGTGTTCTACACCGTGATGACCAACCTCGACAAAAGGGATGGTGTCTGATGTCCGATACAACAATCCAGGCCCCCGGCGCTGCCGGTATTCCGGGTAAAGTGACCGACGCAAAGGTCTCCACGGCCCGCCGCCGCAAACCGCCGGTCAAGGGCTCGACCATCGTCATGGCGCTCTATCTGCTGTTTCTGCTGCTGCCGATTTACTGGCTGCTGAACATGAGCCTGAAAACCAACACCGAAATCCTCGGGCAGTTCTCACTCTTTCCGCGCAACCTGACCCTCGAAAACTACGTCAAGATACTCACCGATGAGAGCTGGTATATCGGCTATGTGAACTCGCTGATTTACGTTGTGATGAACACGGTGATCAGCCTCGCGGTGGCACTGCCAGCGGCCTATGCGTTTTCGCGCTATTCCTTCATGGGCGACAAACATCTGTTCTTCTGGCTGCTGACCAACCGGATGGCGCCGCCGGCGGTTTTCGCCCTGCCGTTTTTCCAGCTCTATTCCTCGGTCGGGCTTTTTGATACGCACATCGCGGTCGCCCTTGCACATTGTCTTTTCAATGTGCCGCTGGCGGTCTGGATCCTGGAAGGCTTCATGCGGGGTGTGCCCAAAGAAATTGACGAGACGGCCTATCTCGACGGCTATTCGTTCCCGCGCTTCTTTGTGCGGATCTTCATGCCTCTGGTGGCCAGCGGGATCGGCGTTGCAGCCTTCTTCTGCTTCATGTTTTCATGGGTCGAACTGCTGCTCAGCCGGACGCTGACAACAGTTGACGCCAAACCGATTGCTGCCATCATGACGCGAACGCAGGGGGCTGCCGGCATCGACTGGGGCGTACTGGCAGCAGCCGGTGTGCTGACGATCGTGCCGGGCGCGCTGGTGATCTATTTCGTACGCAACTACATCGCCAAGGGCTTTGCCCTCGGCCGGGTATAGGGAGGAGAAACAATGGCATGGATGGCATGGACCGTACCGACAGCAATCTTTTTTGCGGTAATCGCAAGCCTGCTGGTGATCTTCACCATACTCGCAATCAAATATCCTGAGACACCCCGCACAGGTATTCTCAGGATCGAAACAACGCGGGGTGATCGTTTGTTCATCACGCTGTTGGGCTCGGCCTTTATCAATCTGATCTGGCTGGGTCTTGAGGTCGCACCACAGCCTTATGCGCTGCTGGCGTGCCTTGTTTATGCCGTGGCGGTGTTCCGCTGGGTGTGAACGGGAAGACTGGCCCGTCCGGGACCCCGGGCGGCCGCAAAAACAGTTCTTATAAAGTCTGGGAGGACACTATGAACTTTTCACTAAGATCAACCACGGCCATGGGCGCCATGGTGGCATCGCTTTTCGCGGTGCCTGCCTGGGCGGACATGGAAGCAGCAATGGAGTTTCTCGATAACGAGATTAACGGCCTGAGCGTGCTGAGCCGCGAAGACCAGGAAGCGGAGATGCAGTTTTTTGTAGATGCTGCCGCCCCGTTCCAGGGCATGGAGATCAAGGTTGTCTCCGAAACCATCACCACGCACGAATATGAAAGCCAGGTCCTTGCGCCGGCGTTCACCGCGATCACCGGCATTCAGGTCACCCATGACCTGATCGGCGAGGGCGACGTGGTCGAAAAGCTGCAGACACAGATGCAGTCGGGCGAAAACATCTATGATGGATACGTCAACGACAGCGATCTGATCGGCACGCACTGGCGCTACCAGCAGGTGCGCAACCTGACCGACTGGATGGCGGGCGAGGGCGCCGACGTGACCA
>CBDUCB010000220.1:0-5677 GCA_965365545.1 uncultured Roseobacter sp.
AGCTTGCCGGCCACGCGCAGCGCGGTCACCAGACTGCGGTGCGCGACACGGTCCGCGGCGGCCACTTCGGCAAGCAGCGTTTCATTCTTGCCCCAGAGCTGAACATGTGTGCCCGAGTTATCGACCCGGGTGAGATCGGCAAAGGCGCAGCGGTCCAGCACCCAGCGGTCGCGCCCCTGCATGCGCACCAGGCGGATTTCATGGCGGATAGTGTCAATTTCAACCTTGGGGGCCCCGGGGCGGACAACCCCCTGCAGCATCGCAACCCCTGCCATACCACTTACTGCCGACAGCAGGAGTTTCATCAGGATCAGATCGTGGCTCCAGCTCGCCCCCGGTGCAATCCACAGGCCAACGGCTGTCATCATCAGGGCCGCACCTGCAAGGCCCATCAGCGAGCGGATGATCATCCGGCCACCGTCCACCGCGCGCACCGGTTGCGGTGCGATGGTCTGGAAATTCACTGAACTGAGCGTCACGGACATACCTTCATCCTCCCGATCGTGGTTAAGGAAAGGTTAAAATCCTGAAAAAGGACGGAAATAAGACGGCTTGGGGGCCACTGAATGGCGTGTGGCGCGCTTCCGGCAAGGATCCGCCGACAGCGGGCAGGCTTGCGCGCTGCGTCAAAGCGTGTATATCGGCGCTTCCTGCTGCACTACGATTAACCGCGCAGTCTCTCGTGACGGGGCAGCAGCAGGATCAACGCCCCGCCTTTGAAATGCGCTCTGATATAAATGAGGAAGTCACATGCCGCTATATGAGCATGTTATGATCGCACGTCAGGACCTGTCCAACACACAGGCCGAAGGGCTGATCGAACATTTCGGCGCCGTTCTCTCGGACAACGGCGGATCCCTGGTGGATCACGAATACTGGGGCGTCAAAACGATGGCCTATAAGATCAACAAAAACCGCAAGGGCCACTATGCTTTCCTGCGCTCGGACGCTCCCGCGCCGGCCGTTCAGGAAATGGAACGCCTGATGCGTCTGCATGATGATGTGATGCGGGTTCTGACCATCAAGGTCGATGAACACGCCGAACTGCCTTCCGTGCAGATGCAGAAACGTGACGAGCGCGGCGACCGCCGTGAACGTCGTTGATCAGCCTGAAGAAAAGGACATAACCCATGGCCTCTAAACCATTTTTCCGTCGTCGCAAGGTCTGCCCCTTCTCGGGCGACAACGCGCCGAAGATCGACTACAAGGACACACGTCTGCTGCAGCGCTACATTTCCGAGCGCGGCAAGATCGTGCCTTCCCGTATCACCGCAGTCTCCGCAAAAAAGCAGCGCGAACTCGCGCGCGCCATCAAACGCGCCCGCTTTCTTGCCCTGCTGCCCTACGCTGTGAAGTAAGGAGAACATCATGCAGGTTATCCTTCTCGAACGCGTCGCAAAGCTTGGCCAGATGGGCGAAGTCGTCGATGTAAAACCAGGGTTCGCCCGAAACTTCCTGCTGCCGCAGGGCAAGGCGCTGTCGGCGTCCAAAGCCAATATCGCAGCCTTTGAGGGTCAGAAAGCGCAGCTTGAGGCCCGCAATCTGGAAACGAAGAAAGAGGCCGAAAACCTCGCGGAGAAACTCGATGGACAGCAGTTCATCGTGATTCGCTCCGCCTCCGATTCCGGTGCGCTTTACGGTTCTGTAACCACCCGCGATGCAGCCGACGTTGCAACCGAAGCCGGTTTCTCGATCGATCGCAAACAGGTCGTGCTGTCACCGATCAAAGAGCTGGGCATTCACCCGGTTCAGATCGTGCTGCACCCTGAAGTGGATGCCACCATCGAGCTGAACGTTGCACGTTCGCCCGAAGAGGCCGAACTCCAGGCCGCCGGTAAATCCATTCAGGAACTGGCAGCAGAAGAAGAAGCCGCAGCGGACTTCGAAATCCAGGAACTCTTCGACGATATCGGTGCCGCCGCATCCGAAGATGACGACCTGGCCGAAGCAGCAGGCGTCGAAACCGACACAGCTGATGAGGCAGGCGAAGCCTCCGGCGATCAGGAAGACACCGCCGGTCGCGGCTGAGTCTCCCGACCTGAAAAAACAAAAAACGCCGTGCAGCCTGCTGCGCGGCGTTTTTCTTTGCGCAGCAATCCGCTCAGCCCCTGGCAGCAAAGCGCGCATGACCACCGCGGCATCTGGGCCAGAGACGCATCCTGTGCAACAGGCGTTTCAGAGAAACAACTGTGAAGACTACCGATGTCCTTTTCATCCCGCCGTCCCCTGGCCGGTCTGATGGCCGCCCTGATGCTGAGCGCCTGTGCCGGCACCGCGACCGAAGCCCCCGATGCGCCGCAGCCTCCGCTTTATCCCAATGAGACCGAAGAGCTGCGTGTTCTGATCAATGACTACGCCGCGCTTTATGACCTGCCGCCGGAGCTCGTGCATCGCCTCGCGATCCGCGAGAGCACCCACCGGCCCGAAGCGCGCAATGGTCCCTATTATGGTCTGCTGCAGATTCTGCCCGCGACCGCACGCACCATGGGGTTTGACGGTCAGCCGCGCGATCTGCTTGATGCAGAAACCAATCTGAAATATGCGCTGCGCTATCTTAAGGGCGCTTATATGCTGTCGGACGGCGATCATGACGATGCCATCAAATGGTATGCGCGCGGGTATTATTACGAAGCCAAGCGGCAGAATATGCTGGTGGAAACCGGTCTGCGTCCCGGCGCGTCCTGAGAGGTTTCAGGCGGTCCTGAGGAGGGCTTCTGCCTTTGTCCGGTCAGAGTGCGGACCTTCTGTCCCGCATTGAACGCCGGTTTCAGAACCTGACCACAGCGCCGCGCGTCAATGTCCGGGATGCCCCGCCCGGGAGAGGCGCATAAAAAAGGCCGCCCCGGTTGCGGAGCGGCCCTCGTTTACTGCGATGTGGCAGGCTTATTCGTCTTCAAGCGCTTCCACAGCTTTCTGCAGATCGTCTTTGGAGACTTCCTTTTCGGACACTTTCGCGTTTTCAAAGACATGGTCGACGACCTTATCTTCGAACAGCGGCGCGCGCATCTGCTGCTGCATCTGCTGGTTCTGCTGGACGAACTCAAAGAACTGGCGTTCCTGACCCGGGTACTGACGCGCCTGGTTCATGATGGCCTGCGTCATCTCGGCATCGGTAACCTGCACTTCGGCCTTCTGGCCGATATCAGCCAGCAGCAGGCCCAGACGCACCCGGCGCGTGGCCAGCTTTTTGTGCTCGTCGGTGGCTTCGATATCCGGATGATCGTGGCCTTCGACCTCCGGGTTTTCCTCGTGCCAGAGCTGGTGCGCGATCTGACCGGCTTCTGCCTCCACCAGCGAGGGCGGCAGATCGAAATCAACCATCTTGTCCAGTTCATCGAGCAGCGAACGCTTCATTACGGCGCGTGCGGCACCGGCGTATTCGGCTTCCAGACGCTCGGCAATCTGTGCCTTGAGCGCGGCCAGATCTTCGGCACCGAATTTTGTGGCCAGCTCGTCATTGATCTCGGCGGCGACGGGTTCTTTCACTTCTTTGATGGTGCAGTCGAAAACGGCTTCTTTGCCTTTGAGGTTCTCGGCCTGATAGTCTTCGGGGAAAGAGACCGTCACAGCCTTTTCCTCGCCCGCCTTCACACCCACCAGCTGCTCTTCGAACCCGGGGATGAAGGAGTTAGAACCCAGCGTCAGCGGATAATCCTCAGCGGCCCCCCCGTCGAAAGCCTCACCATCGACACGGCCCACGAAATCCATCACGACCTGGTCGCCGTCTTTGGCCTTGGCGCCCTTTTTACGGGCTTTGAAGTCCTGGGCGGTTTCGGCAAGGTTCGCGAGGGCCTCATCGATCGCCTCATCACCGGCTTTTGCGACCATTTTCTCCAGCTTGATTTCTGAGAAATCGAGTTCGGGGATTTCAGGCAGCGCCTCATAGGACATCGACACCTCGACGTCGTCGCCCTCTTTCCAGTCCTCATTGGTCATCTTGACCTCAGGCTGCATCGCAGGACGGTCACCGGAAGCCTCAAAATGCTCGTTCATCGCGCCATCGATGCTTTCCTGCATCGCCTCGCCCATGACCTTCTGGCCGAACTGCTTTTTCAGCAAAGCCATCGGCACCTTGCCTTTGCGAAAGCCCTTCATCTCGACCTCGGGCTGGGCCTCGGCCAGTTTCTCGTTGACTTTGGCCTCAAGCTCAGAGGCCGTAACCGTAATGGCGTAGCCGCGTTTCAGACCGTCGTTCAGCGTCTCAGTGACCTGCATGTTTGCTCCATAGAATAAGGCGCGCCGGAGGGCGCGTTGTCGGAAATTTCCGCTCTTCTATGTGTCCCCGCGCCGACGCGCAAGGGGCCTTTGCCGCATTGTCGCGCAGCGCTCCTCCGGGGATGCCAAAGCCCTGCGCAGACCGCTGAAAAGCCGGGGCTGCTCACGGATGCGCTTGCAAATCCGCTCAAAGCCGCGACAGTCACCTTATCCGCCCTCGTTCCGCATCCGCTCAGGAGAGATCGCCATATGCCCCGCGCAGAGGCCATCCTTGTTATCAACGCAGGTTCTTCCAGCCTCAAGTTTCAGGTCTACCACATCACCGGCGATGGGCTTGCCTGTCACCAGAAGGGTCAGATCGACGGTATCGGGACCCGGCCCGCGCTGCAGGTGCGCGACGGCGATGGCGGGGTTCTGACAGAGCGGTCCTGGCCTGTTGAGACAGTGCCTGATCTGCCTGCGGCGATTGCCATTCTGTCCGACTGGATCAGTTCGCTTGATGACATTCACCTCAGCGCGGTCGGGCACCGCGTCGTGCATGGCGGCCCGGATTTCACAGCGCCGGTTCTGATGAATCTGCCGACACTGGAGAAGCTCGCGCGCTATCAGGAGCTTGCGCCGCTGCATCAGCCCAATAACCTCGCGCCGATCCGGCTGGCGATGGAAGTGGCGCCCGATCTGCCGCAGGTGGCCTGTTTTGACACCGCCTTTCACCGTGGCCAGCCGGTGCATGCGGACTGCTATGCCCTGCCACCGGAGTATTACGATCAGGGTGTTTGCCGCTACGGGTTTCACGGGCTGTCCTATGAGTATATCGCGCAGCGGCTTCCCGAGGTGGCACCAGAGATCGCAGGTGGCCGTGTCATCGTGGCCCATCTGGGCAGCGGCGCGTCCATGTGCGCGCTTAAAAGCGGGCGCAGCATCGACAGCACCATGGGATTTACGGCCCTCGACGGGCTGCCGATGGGCACCCGTCCCGGACAGCTTGATCCCGGCATCGTGCTCTGGCTGATCAGCCACGAGGGCATGTCCGTGGATGAGGTCACAGAGCTTCTCTATCACGGCTCGGGGCTGAAGGGGCTGTCGGGCATCTCCGGCGATATGCGCGACCTGCTGGAGAGCACCGATCGCCGGGCGGGTTTTGCAATTGATCATTTTGTGCACCGTTGCGCGCTGCATGCGGGCATGCTGGCGGCGGCACTCGGGGGGCTGGACGGGTTCGTTTTTACTGCAGGCATCGGCGAAAACGCACCTGCGCTGCGGGCGCGGATTGCCGCACGGCTCGGCTGGCTCGGAGCAGAGCTTGATCCGGTGGCAAATGACGCGGGCAGGATGAAAATCTCCTGCGGCCGGAGCAGCGTCGGGCTCTATGTGATCCCGACCGATGAAGAACTGATCATTGCGCAGCAAACGCTTGCTTTGCTGAGTTAGCGCGTGACAGACCGCATCGCGGACAGCGGGA
>CBDUCB010000221.1:0-5622 GCA_965365545.1 uncultured Roseobacter sp.
CATTATTGTTCTGCAGGCGCTTCTCAAAGTGTCGCGAAGGGCGCTTGCCGGGCCTGGTCCGCGGGTGCTCGCGCTGGTGGCTTTTGTCGCTCTCTTTGTTCTGGGCCTGCCATTTCCGGTGATCATCCTCGCCGCAGGCCTCTGGGGCGCATTCACGATGTCACAGCCGGATGAACAGCCACCACCTGCCCCGCCCGTGCGCCCGGACAGCCTGCGCGTCATTGCTATCTGGGGCGGCCTCTGGGCGCTGCCGCTTGTGGTGCTGGCCATCATGGATCAGACATTCCTGCTGCAGATCGGGCTTTTCTTTTCACAGCTCGCTGTCCTGACATTTGGCGGCGCCTATGCGGTGCTGGCGTGGATGACGCAGACTGTTGTCGCCGATTACGGCTGGATCACCACGGCCCAGATGATCGATGCCCTTGGCCTTGCCGAAACGACACCGGGACCGCTGATCCTTGTGACACAATTCGTGGCCCTGCTCGCAGGGTATCTCGAAGGCGGCCCGCTTCTGGCCCTTGCGGCGGGTGCCGTGGCACTCTGGGTTACCTTTACACCTTGTTTTTTATGGATTTTTCTCGCGGGCCCTTATCTTGATGTGATCAGCGCGCGCCCCCGGATCGCCGCAGCCCTGCGCGGCATCACCGCCGCCGTAGTGGGCGTCATTCTCAATCTGGCGGTCTGGTTTGCCATTCATGTGCTCTTTGATAAAACCACAACGGTTTCCTGGCTCGCCGCGCCCCTGCCGGAGCCTTTTTCCCTCGATATAACGGCACTGGGACTGACCTGTCTTGCCGGCTTCCTGATGCTCTGGCTCGGCCTGGGCATGGTGTGTTCCCTGCTGATCATGGCCGCGGCGGGGCTGCTGGCCGGAATGATGTAAGACTGCCTGCAATTTCAGCGGGAAGCCCTCTTTTATCCGCAACGGAATCGGCTATGCTTTGAGTAACGCAGTCTGACCGCGCAGAGGATTACGATGAGCCGAAGCATTGATTACGGCAATCTCATGCACGAAGCGATGCGCGGTCTGATCCGCAAAGTGCTTCAGGATGTCTGTGATAACGGGCTCCCGGGCGCGCACCATTTCTTTATCACTTTCGATACCAGCCATCCGGATGCGGAGCTTGCCGACTGGCTGTCTGACCGCTACCCCGGTGAGATGACCGTGGTGATGCAGCACTGGTATGACAACCTGGAGGTCACAGACGAGGGCTTTTCCGTTACGCTCAATTTCGGCGACGCGCCTGAGCCGCTCTATATCCCGTACGATGCGATCAAAACATTCGTTGATCCGTCAGTGGAATTCGGTCTGAGGTTCGAGACAAAGGGCGAAGACGAAGAAGTGCTGAAATCCAGTACGCCGCCGGTTCCGGCAAAACTGTCCGATGGGCAGAAAACAGCGGACAAGAGCGGCCAGAAAGGCAAAGACGTCACGTCCGGCGATAAAGAGCGCAAAGCCGCAAAAGACGCGGAAGTCGTCTCACTCGACAGCTTCCGCAAATAGACTCACTGCTTTTCCAGAAAAGTGTTTACTTTGCGCTGGATCACCCCGTTGCGCACCGCCTGATATTCAAGTTCCAGTCCACCCTCCGCCAGGGTCCGGTTGAACTGCTGAATTTCGTAACCACCATCCTCGGCCACAAAGAGCGAATAGACGCTGAGCGTGTCGCCGTCGATCCGGCCCCAGACGTAGGGTTCGCCCTTCATCGGATCAAGCTGCACCTCATGCCCGAAAACATTGCGCTTCATCGCTGATGAATACACATCCGAGCGTCCGCTGGGCACAAACTCGATGGAATAGGATTTCACCTTCGACGTACCGTCGGGCCTGTAGGTCGTCGACGTCCAGCTCACATTAAAGCCGTCATCCGTTTCGGAAATATTCACACTCATATCGCGCGGAATGGTGGAACCGTCCGCTGAAATGACCTCTGCGGACCCTTCGTAGCTGCCGATAAACCGCGAAATGTCTGCCCGGGCCGTCGCGGCCATGAGCATCAGAGCCGCCACAGAAAGCAGCCTGATCAGATGCATCCCGATAAATGGATTTCGCTCGCGCATTGACTGTTCCTCCGGCCATGCTGCGGTATCTTCTATAAGGTTAATTTAGTGACTGTTGGGCAGCTTGCAACGCTCCTGTGTATTTTGTGACCGCCTATCTGGCTGTTGCGCGGCCCCTTCCCCGACGCTACACCCCCTTTAAAAGCAATTTCACCCAAGGAGCCGCCATGACCGGGACCCGCACAGAAACCGACAGTTTTGGCCCGCTGGAGGTTCCAGCAGATAAATACTGGGGCGCACAGACACAGCGTTCTATCCTCAATTTTCCGATTGGCTGGGAAAAGCAGCCGGTGGCCATCGTGCGGGCGCTGGGGGTCATCAAAAAGGCCTGTGCCCAGGCCAATGTTGAGCTCGGCAAGCTGGATGAAGAGCGCGGCAAAGCAATCATCAAAGCCGCCGGCGAGGTCGTTGAGGGTAAATTTGACGACAATTTCCCGCTGGTGGTCTGGCAGACCGGATCAGGCACGCAATCGAACATGAACGCCAATGAGGTCATCGCCAACCGGGCGATCGAAATCATGGGCGGTGAAATCGGCTCCAAAGACCCCGTACACCCGAACGATCACTGCAATATGGGCCAGTCGTCCAACGATACATTCCCCACGGCCATGCACATCTCGGCGGCGATGACAGCGCGCGATGTGCTGCTTCCGGGGCTGGAAAAGCTGCACGCGGCACTGCAGTCCAAGGTTGAGGAATTCGACGGCATCATCAAAATCGGCCGCACACATACGCAGGATGCGACCCCGCTGACGCTGAGCCAGGAGTTTTCAGGCTATACCCATCAGGTCGCCATGGGCATTCAACGTGTGAAGGACGCGCTGGGGCGGATTTACGAGCTGGCTCAGGGCGGCACCGCCGTGGGCACCGGGCTGAATACGTCGCCCGGCTGGGATGTGATGGTCGCAAAAAACATGGCTGAAATCACCGGCCTGCCCTTTGTCACCGCGCCCAATAAATTCGAGGCGCTGGCCGCACATGACGCCATGGTCGAAATCTCAGGCGCGCTGAAGACCGTGTCGGCGAGCCTGTTCAAGATCGCCAATGACATCCGTCTGCTGGGCTCTGGTCCGCGCTGCGGTCTGGGAGAGCTTATTCTGCCCGAAAACGAGCCCGGCTCGTCGATCATGCCTGGCAAGGTCAACCCGACCCAGTGCGAAGCGCTCACACAGGTCTGTGTGCACGTTATGGGCAATGATGCCGCCGTCGGATTTGCCGGCAGTCAGGGTCATTTCGAACTTAATGTGTACAAACCGATGATGGCCTATAACGTCCTGCAATCTATGCAGCTTCTTGGTGATGCCGCATCAGCCTTTACCGACAATCTGGTCGACGGTCTGAGGGCCGACGCGGACCGGATTGAGAAACTGATGCGCGAAAGCCTGATGCTGGTCACGGCTCTGGCGCCTGAAATCGGCTATGACAATGCCACCAGGGTCGCGAAAACGGCCCATAAGAACGGCACGACCCTGAAAGAAGAAGCGATTGCCCTGGGGTTTGTCGATGCTGAGACCTTCGAGCGCGTGGTGCGCCCGGAGAACATGACCGGCCCCAGATAAGGAGCGCCAATGAGCACGCCCATCAACCTCAATAAGGTAAAAAAAGAGCGCAACCGCGCATCGCGCAAAGCCAGGGCGGACGAAAACGCCGTGGCCTTCGGGCAGACGAAATCGCAGAAAGAACAGCTCAAAGCCCGCGCGGAGAAGATCGCGCGCAACCTTGAGGCCCACAAGCGCGAGACATGAGCCGGCGGCCGGTAAAGCATTCGGTGACCCTCAGGGGTCACCGCACCTCGATCTCACTGGAGGATGAATTCTGGCAGGAGCTGCGGGCACTTGCAGAGAAAAAAGGCATGGCAATCAATGCGCTGGTGGCAGAGATTGATGTAAACCGCGGCAGCGACGTGGGGCTGGCCTCGGCGCTGCGGCTCTATGTGCTCGAAGCGCTGAAAGAGCGCCTGAGCGCCGGTCAGACCGAGGCGCGGTAGATTTTATCGATATTGCTGCCCAGAGCTTCGTTAAATTCGGCATCCGACATTTTCACGTTCAGACCCTCGGTCAGCGCGCGGCTGAAACTGGCGATCATATGCTTGTTCTGTGCCAGCTTTGCGGAAGCCTCATCGGTGGAATAGCCGCCCGACAGCGCCACAACACGCAACACACGCGGATGCTTTGCGAGGTTGTCATAAAGGCCCGGATTGTCCGGCAGCGTCAGTTTCAGCATAATATCCACGCCCTCCGGCAGCGTCTCAAGATGCCGTGCAATGGCAGCCTCAAGCAGGGTTTCCGCCTCCGCCTTGGTGTCTGAATGGATGTTAATCTCCGGCTCGAGGATCGGCACAAGGCCTGCTGCGGTGACAGTGGCACCCACCTCAAACTGCTGGGCAACGATGGCGTCGATCCCGGTCTTGTCCGCTTCGTGGATAACAGAGCGCTCTTTGGTGCCGAAAATCCCTTTGCTCCGCGCAGTTTCCAGCAAAGCTTCAAGACCAGGGATCGGTTTCATCATCTGAACACCGTTTTCCTGCTCTTCCAGACCCTTGTCGATCTTCAGAAAAGGCACCACACCACGGCTGTTCCACAGCAGATCCGGAACCGGCGTGTCATTTATCGTATCGTTCATCGTGCGTTCGAACAGGATCGCGCCGATGACCTTTTCAGACGTAAAATCATCCGCGAGAATGATACGGGCGCGCATGTCGTGCATCGCGCGGAACATCTCCTCGTCACCGCTGTAATCGGATGGCTCAACACCATAAAGGCTGAGCGCTTTCGGGGTGGATCCGCCGGACTGATCAAGAGCCGCGATAAATCCCGCGCCTGTTTTCATCTGTTCCCGCATCTTTGACTGGTCTGACATTTTAAATAACCCTTCTGATTCCGCCCCTTGCGCCTTGTTACAGCACAGATGCGGGCGATGGTATATGTTAGCGCCGGACAAGCCGCAGCCAGATACCGTTCCCGGCCCGCACCGTCAGATGCGCAACCGGCACCGGCGGCGGCCTGTCCGTGAGTTCAACCCGCAGAACCGCGAGGATATGCGCCAGAAGACAGACCCCTTCGATCATCGCAAAGCCTGCGCCGGGACAGACCCGCGGCCCTGCGCTGAACGGGATATAGGCGCGACGCGCGCAGTCCCGGCCGTTGCTGGTCTGCCAGCGACCGGGATCAAAGGCATCAGGGTTTTCCCACAGACGGGTGTGACGGTGCAGGTGCCAGGGGCTGATCACCACCTGGGTGCGGGGTGAAAGAGAGCGCTTGCGAAAGGTCTCGGCCCGGGTGGTCTCGCGCACCATCATCGGAACCGGTGGATAGAGCCGCAGCGTTTCGCGGAAAACATCCCGTGTGACCCTGAGCCCGGCAACAGCGGTAAAGTCACTGAGGTCAGCAGCCCCGATCTCAGAGGCAACCTGCTCCTGCCATTCCGGATAAAGCGCGAGGAGGTACAGCGCCCAGGCCAGCGCAGAGGCGCTGGTTTCATGCCCTGCAAGAAAAAAGATTGCGACCTGATCCACCATCTCCTGCGCCTCAAACCGGGCACCTGTTTCGGGATCAGCCGTGG
>CBDUCB010000222.1:0-5570 GCA_965365545.1 uncultured Roseobacter sp.
AAATCCGCGACCAGATCAAAGGCGTCTCCGAGGAGACCACCACCGGCGTGCACCGCCTCTATGATCTGGTGAAGCAGGGCCAGCTGCCCTTCCCGGCGATCAACGTGAATGATTCCGTGACCAAGTCGAAATTCGACAACAAATACGGCTGCAAGGAATCCCTGGTCGACGGCATCCGCCGCGCCACAGATACCATGATGGCCGGTAAGGTCGCTGTGGTCATGGGCTACGGCGACGTCGGCAAAGGCTCCGCCGCCTCTCTGCGCGGCGCCGGCGCGCGGGTCAAAGTCACCGAAGTAGACCCAATTTGTGCGCTGCAGGCCGCGATGGACGGCTTCGAGGTCGTGCTGCTCGAAGACGTTGTGGGTTCCGCCGACATCTTCATCACCACCACCGGCAACAAGGACGTGATCCGCATCGAGCATATGCGGGAGATGAAGGACATGGCGATCGTCGGCAACATCGGCCACTTTGATAACGAGATCCAGGTCGCTGCTCTCAAGAACCACAAATGGACCAACATCAAAGAGCAGGTGGACATGATCGAGATGCCAAACGGCAACCGGCTGATCCTGCTCTCCGAAGGCCGTCTGCTGAACCTTGGAAATGCAACGGGCCACCCGTCGTTTGTGATGTCCGCGTCCTTTACCAATCAGGTGCTCGCACAGATCGAGCTCTGGACGCGCGGCGATCAGTACAAGAATGACGTCTATATCCTGCCCAAGCATCTCGACGAAAAGGTGGCGCGCCTGCACCTCGACCGGATCGGCGTGAAGCTGAGCAAACTGGATCCGGAACAGGCGGCTTATATCGGTGTAGCACCCGAAGGTCCGTTCAAGCCGGAGCATTACCGCTACTGATATGACCGGCGCGCGCATTGAACGCTCAGAGGAAAACGACGCGGTCTATCGCCAGATCCGCAGCGAAATCCAGTTTGAGCTCTCTTTGATCAATGCGCGCGTCAACTGGCTGGTCACCAGCCAGGCGTTTCTTTTCGTGCCGCTGACGCTTGGGGCGCGTGACAGCGGGATCGGGGCTTCTGTCTATTATCCGGTGATCCCGGTTCTCGGAGTTGCGATCTGCTCACTGGTGCTGATTTCCGTAATGGCCGCGGTCTGGCGCAGCCACCAGTGGCGCGCCAAGGCCTGTCAGGGCGCCTATGACGGGCGCAGCAATGACGCGACGTTCGATATTATCCTGCCGCACCGGCCGCTGATCCCGCGCATGGGGCTGATCGGCGGCGTCGGCGTGCCGGTCATACTCGTGCTCGTCTGGTTCTGGCTCCTTATCGCGCCGCCCGGCGCCTGACCCCCGCTTATTTCGACTCTGCACCGGGCCGTTGAGCGGTTTTCTGCCAGGGCTGCGTGATTTTTATTGTTTCCTGGAACCAATGAAAACCTGCGGGCGTTGCCTCATTGTAAATCTCAAGGAGGTAAAAATGTCCCATTCTAAACTCATGACCACCGTTGCCGTTCTCGCCCTGACTGCTGGTACGGCGTTCGCAGGATCCACGGAAACCAAAGCCGCGGACGAAGAGCTGAAAATTCAGACTCAGACCGAAGCCGCAATGGAAAACGCGGAGCAGGAAATCGAAGAAACCGCTTCTGATGCTGCTGCTGCGACTGAAAACGCGGCTGAAGCAACTGCCGAAGCGACCGGTGATGCGGCCCAGGCTGTTGAAGAGACAGCAGAGAACGCGGCTGAAGCCACCGAAGAAGCGATTGAAGACACTGCTGCAGCTACAGAATCCGCTGCTGATGAGGCTGTCGAAGAGACTGCTGAAGCCGCAGAAGAAACTGAGCAGGCGATCGAACAGACCGCTGACGCTGCAACAACCGAAGACACCGACATGGCGAACGAAGACACTGTCACCAGTGCTGCCACAGGTTCCGAGTTCTCCGGTATGGTTGTCGGCGATCTGCTGGGCCTGAACGTCTATGAAGCCAATGGCGATGACATCGGCGAAATCGACTATGTTGTGCGTGGCGCCAACGGATACGAAGCTGTAATCGGCATCGGCGGATTTCTGGGCCTGGGTGAGTACACCGTTGCCATCCCGCTGGAAGAGTTCTCCATGTCCGCTGAAGAAGACGGCCTGAAGCTCAGCACCTGGACTGAAGAAGAGCTCGAGGCACAGCCAGAGTTCGACGAAACCGGTGTTGAAGGTCTCGCAGACGACGTGCGTCTCGACGAAATGTCCTGACCTGACCCTTCTGACCTGATGAAAGAGGCTCCGCACTGCGGGGCCTCTTTTTTTTCTGCGCCTGCGCTGCGGGGAAATCTGACGGAGAAAAACCCTTTTGCGAAAAAGGAATATGCTTTTAGTCTCCCGGTCAGGGCATCAGAAAGCCCGGAAAGCCAATTGGGAGACGATATTATGGGCAAGCGTGACGATCTTATTGCGCAATACGCGGACGATCTGAAAAATAAATGCGGGATGAACCCCGATATGGACCTGCTGACTAAGGTCACAATCGGATGCGGCCCGTCGATCTATGACGCTGATGCCTCAACTGTGGCCGCCAGCCAGCCGGGAGAACTTGAAACCGTCAAAGACAAGTTTCTGATCAAGAAACTTGGCCTGTCCGATGGTCCCGAACTGATGGCGGCCATCAACAAGGTCGTTGAGACTTATGGCAAATCCGAGCGGAACAAGTACCGCGCCGTTGTCTATTACATGCTGACCAAACACTTCAGCAAAGAATCCGTCTACAGCTGACGCGGGATACCACAAGATGATCAGCGCCCCGTTTCCTAACGGGGCGTTTCTTTTTTGTGCGGCATTTAAACTATTGAATGATTGCGGTTTTTTGCGGCCGGTTGTATCACATTCTTGTCCGGCCAGTATGGCCAGAACCAGTTTCAGATACACGCGTGGGTATGGGATCGCGTGGGGTGAAGAGGGGTTCTGGCTTTCGCGTCAGGCCCCTTTTTTCCGTTCAGAAGAGTGTCAGCACCAGCCCGATCACCGTGCATCCGAAGGTGGCATAGCCGCCGTCGATCAGGATCAGTGCGCGTGGCTTTGCGGAAAAACTGTAAAAGGTGGCAATCCACGGGCTGACCAGAAAGAACCCGATACCAAAACCGGAAAGCAGCCCCTTGCCCGCCGTATTGATCGCGCTCAGCTCAAAGATATGGCGCATCATGCCTGCCACCAGGACCGCCCCCAGCAGGCTGGTGACATAGGGCACCGGATCCTTTCGGTTTGCCGGAACCCCCTGCCCGTCCAGCGGCACGCCGGAGGCTTTCATCCAGCGTTCAGCAAATACCGTGTACCAGAGCGCGCCGAACATAAATCCGGCGACACCGGCAACAAGAACGCTGAAAAACCCCATTTTCTGACCCCCGACAGATAACTTCATCCCTATCGTGGCAAATATCCGCGCTTTCGCCTAGTCAGAAAGGCCCGCGAGCCGGCACACAATACGCCATTCTTCGTCCGTCACCGGCTGCACCGAGAGCCGCGAATTGCGCACGAGCACCATATCGGCAAGCTCCGGTTCTTCTTTGATCCGCTCAAGGGTCACGGACGTTTTCACCGGTTTTACGGCTTTGATATCAACGCATTCCCAACGGTCATCGTCCGTGGTGCTGTCGGGATGGGCTTCGCGGGTCACTTCGACGATACCCACGACCGCGCGCTCTTTCTGCGAGTGATAGAAAAACCCGGTGTCGCCCTTTTTCATCTCACGCATGAAGTTGCGGGCCTGGTAATTGCGCACGCCGTCCCATTCCTCGCCGGCCTCGCCTTTTGCCACCTGGTCGTCCCAGCTCCATGTGGAGGGCTCGGATTTGAAGAGCCAGTGTGCCATCAGCCGATAACCCTGTTCCATGGAATAAGCTCAACCGAGGCGAAAAGACCCGCTTTTGCATAGGGGTCTGAAGCAGCCCAGGCCTCTGCTGCGGCCATATCGGCCACATCAAGAATTATCAGCGATCCGCACATGTCGCCCGCCGCATCGAGCAGTGGCCCTGCCTGTTGCACAGCGGGTCCGGATTTCAGGTATTCCACGTGCAGCGGGCGATTTTCCTGTCTGACAGGCAGCGCGCCGGGCTTGTCTCGTGCAATCAGTGCAACCAGCATGTTATTCTTCCTTCAGTGAGCGCGACAACAGGCGTCGCATGGCCTGGGGTACATCCAAACGGTTTTCGACAAGCGCTGCAACCACCGCCGTGATGGGCATGTCGTCCCCGGCGGAGCGCGCGGCTGCGTCCATCGCCCGGGCGGTTGCGGCCCCTTCGACGGTCACGGCAGGGTCAAATCCGGTCCCCTGCCCCAGCGACAACCCCAGGCGGTAATTGCGCGACTGTTCCGAGGTGCAGGTCAGCACCAGATCTCCGAATCCCGACAGCCCGCTGAGCGTTGCGGGGTCCGCACCTCGCCGGGCCGCAAGCCGCGTCATTTCGGCGTTTCCGCGCGTCATCAGGGCCGCGCGGGCACTTTCACCAAGCCCGGCACCGATCGCCGCACCGCAGGCAATCGCCACGACGTTTTTCAGCGCCCCGCCGAGGGCTGCACCGGTCACATCGGTGCTGCGATAAAGCCGCAGCGTGACCGACGACAACCGCTCCTGAAGAACCCCGCCAAGGGTTGGATCGGCACAGGCCAGCGTCATCGCGGTGGGCAGACCGATGGCAATATCGCGCGCAAACGCGGGGCCGGTCAGCAGCGCCAGAGAAGCGTCCGGCAGGACATCGGCGATGACATCCTGCGGCCCCTGCCCGGTATCAAGCTCGATCCCTTTGCAGCAGGCCACCAGCGTTCTGCCGGCAAGCTGCGCGCGATGATCCTGCAGAAATCCACGCAGCTTCTGCATCGGGACTGCCAGCAGGACGACGTCTGCCACGGACAGCGACTGAGCGTCAGATGAAACCCGGATGCTGTCGGGCAGACGCGCGCCGGGCAGACGCCGCGCATTTTCACGCGTCGCGCTCAGTTTTTCTGCCTCGCCTGCGTCGCGCAGCCAGAGGGTGACCGGTCCTGTGGCACAGATCGAAATGGCGAGGGCTGTGCCGAACGCACCTGCTCCTGCCACCGCGACCTTCATGCCTTTGCCCCTTTTTTGCCGCTGCCCAGCATCGCGGGGCTGGTCTGATCCAGCGGCCAGCGGGGACGCGCAGCCAGGGTCATGCCCGACGGTTCTGAAAGTGCCATCTGTTCCAGAGCGGCATACCCGATCATCGCCGCATTATCGGTGCAAAGTGCCAGCGGCGGTGCGATAAACCGCGCGCCAAACTCCTTTGAAACAGTCTCTAATGCAGCGCGGATCGTCATATTTGCCGCGACACCGCCGGCGACGCAGATTACCGGCGTCTGATCCGCAACCTGCGGGTATGCGGCCATGGCCCGACGCGTTTTTTCGGCAAAGACATCCGCAACCGCGGCCTGGAACCCGGCACAAAGATCGCAGCGGTCCTGTTCTGTCAGCCCGCCCTGATCTGCTATCAGCGCGTCCCGGGTCCGAAGCACGGCGGTCTTCAGCCCGGAGAAGGACATATCGCACCCGGGCCTGTCGAGCAGCGGCCGCGGAAAGGCAAAGCGTGCCGGATTACCTTTTTTCGCGGCGGCC
>CBDUCB010000223.1:0-5542 GCA_965365545.1 uncultured Roseobacter sp.
AGCATGGAAGGGCGCATGACAGTCTGCAACATGGCGATCGAAGGCGGCGCGCGTGCCGGTCTCATCGCGCCCGATGAGAAGACATTCGAATACTGCAAAGGCCGGCCGCACGCTCCGAAAGGCGCGCAGTGGGAAGCCGCGATGGACTGGTGGAAGACGCTTTATTCAGATGATGATGCCGCCTGGGACCAGGTGATCACCATCAAAGGCGAAGACATCGCACCCGTCGTCACCTGGGGTACCTCGCCGGAAGACGTGCTGCCGATCACGGCCAATGTGCCTGCCGCCAGCGATTTCGAGGGGGGCAAGGTGGGTGCAGCTCAGCGCTCGCTCGACTATATGGGTCTTACCCCCGGCACGCCGCTGAACCAGATCGAGATTGATACGGTATTCATCGGATCCTGCACCAATGGACGGATCGAGGATCTGCGCGCTGCGGCCGCGATCCTCAAAGGCAGGAAGATCAAAGAGGGTCTGCGCGCCATGGTCGTGCCGGGTTCGGGCCTCGTGCGTGCCCAGGCCGAAGAAGAAGGGCTTGCGGATATTTTTAAGGAGGCCGGGTTTGAGTGGCGTCTGGCGGGCTGTTCGATGTGTCTGGCGATGAACCCCGACCAGCTGGCCGAGGGCGAGCGTTGTGCGTCGACATCGAACCGCAACTTCGAAGGGCGCCAGGGCTACAAAGGCCGGACACACCTTGTCTCTCCGGGCATGGCGGCAGCCGCCGCGATCACCGGAAAACTCACAGATGTGCGCGAGATGATGTAAGCTGACCCGGAGCGGCGCGGTGCTGGCTGCTTGTGTGACAACCGGAAAGCCGCCCTGCGAGATGTTATGAAAGGGTAACAAAATGAAATTATGGATCAAATGGCTTGTTCTGGGCATTTTCTCTGTGGTGTTCGGTCTGTTTGTCCTGGCCAATCCCGTCGCCGCCTCTTTTGCGGTGACCGTGGTGGCGGGTGTCACATTTGCGCTGATCGGCGGGGCTCAGATCGTTGCAGGTCTGGGCTCTGAGGACCGCACGACAAAGATCATGGGCGCCGGGCTGGGCGGCCTGATGCTGCTTCTCGGCATATCTCTCATGTTCCGCCCGCTTGAAGGCATCCTGACGCTTGCAACCATAGCAACCGTGCTGATCGGGGCCAACGGGCTGCTGCGCCTTGTGACCGCATGGCAGATGCGCTCAACGCCGCTGTTCTGGCCGATGCTCATATCCGGTGCGCTTTCGGTCCTGCTCGCCGGCTATATCGTTGCAAATTACTTCGATATCGCGCCGCAGCTTCTCGGCATACTCCTCGGGATTGAGCTGTTGTTTAACGGTGCCGGGCTGATCGCGCTGGCGCTGTTTTTGCGCACCGTCAAAGGTGCTCTGAAGGACAAGGTCGAGGCCCGGCTTAAAAAATGAGCGGGCATCACCGAAGCGCGCGCAGATAAGATGGATACTCTGAAAATGTGCACCAGTACGGTGAACGACGCTGAAAAGATGGCAAAACCGGCCGTCGGGTTCTGCGGAACCATGACACGAGGTCTGACATGATCAGGCAGTTTGGTCCCGAAACCGGCCTTTTGCTGATCGACGTGCAAAAAGGCGTGAATGTCTTTGAACACTGGGGCGGTGGCAGCACCGGCCGGCGCAACAACCCCGGGGCCGAAGGCCGGATGCGCGCACTTCTGGACGCATGGCGCGCGGGCGGGCTGCCCGTGATCTATACCCGGCACGACAGCCGTGAGGCAGCCTCACCGCTCAAGCTGCATCTGCCGACGGGCGCAATGATCGACGGCTTTGAGGCCCGTGACGGCGAGATCATCATCGAAAAGGATGTGAACTCGGCCTTTGTCGGCACTGATCTGGAACTGCGGTTGCGCCAGTACGGTATCACCCGCCTGGTGGTGGCCGGCTTTTTCACCAACTTCTGTGTGGAGACCTCGGTGCGGATGGCCGGCAACATGGGCTACGACACCTACCTCGCTCATGACGCCTGTGCGACCTGTAACCGGATCGGGCCGGACGGCACGGATTACGACCCGCAGGTGCTGCACGACATTTCGGTTGCCAACATGCATGGCGAATTCTGCACCGCACTCAATACCGAAGCCCTGATGGGTCTGGTCAGTGCGGATGCTCCGGCACTTGAACGGGTGCAGGGTAACGAATGAAACACCTTTTGTCAGGACGCCCGGCGCACCTCGCTTTGCGATTTCAGGACTTCACCGCCGTCTTCCTGCTCGATCTTGTAGGCAGGTTCGTCATCGCTTGCATCCCGCGTCACCTCAGTGCCGGAGATCGTCAGCGTGATCTTCTGCGTGTAGGTCTTAACGACCTTCCCGGTGCCGGTGCCATTACCCCAGTCCCACTCAACCTTTGTGCCTTCTCTGATGGCCATTCTGAAACCTCTCCTTTTGTGATACGCCGGCCCAACCCGCGGACACCTGTCCGGGTTCCGGCGCATCCGGAACAACCGTAAGGACTCCTCATCATGGATAAATTCAACACGCTCACCGGAATTGCCGCACCAATGCCACTGGTCAATATCGACACCGATATGATCATCCCCAAGCAGTTCCTGAAAACCATCAAACGCTCGGGGCTCGGCGTGAACCTTTTTGACGAGATGCGCTATGACCGTCAGGGCAATGAAGTTGCGGATTTTGTGCTGAACAAAGACGCGTACCGCGAGGCCGAAATCCTCGTCGCGGGTGAAAATTTCGGGTGCGGCTCCTCGCGCGAACACGCGCCCTGGGCCATCAAGGATTTTGGTATCCGCTGCGTGATAGCGCCTTCATTTGCCGACATTTTCTACAACAACTGTTTCAAGAACGGCATCCTGCCCGTCGCCCTGCCGAAAGAGCAGGTGGATGTGCTGATGAAAGACGCCGAAAAGGGCGCCAACGCCCGGATGAGCATCGATCTTGAGGCGCAGACGATCACCACGTCGGATGGTGAGGTGTTCAGCTTTGAAGTGGACAGCTTCAAAAAACACTGCCTGATGAACGGCCTCGATGACATCGGCCTGACCATGGAAAAAGCCGCAGCAATCGACACCTTTGAAGGGTCGGCCGCTCAGGCCCGCCCCTGGGTCTGAACCGGCCCTGACGTGCCGGGCTGCCCTGCGCCTCTCTCAACTGCAGGTGTTAACCTTTCCTTGTGGGCGTCCTCGCGCCGCCCACAATATCTTGCGATGTGCCTGTTTTTCGACACATATTTGATGCAAGAACGCACCAGTCCTTCCCTCAAAACGCCCAGAGTATTGCGTCTTGTTAACCGTAACACTTGCGGAACTAAGACGAATGATGGCACAAATGGGGCATAAATGAGGCAGAGCCCACCGCCCCGGTGGCATCAAGTTGGAACAAGATTGCGGCATTGAATCGCATCTGGCCGGTTTGAAGGGAAAGAAACGTATGTTTGTTCGTATTTCAGGCGCAGTAATGCGTGGCCTGTTGGTGGCTCTTCTTATTGCCACGCCAGCGCTTCTGCTGCCTGACGTGGCAACGGATCAGTCCCAGATCATTGTTCTGGTGGCACTTCTCGCCGCGTTTCTGACCTTTATCGAATACAATTCCGCCGCTCCCAGCATTGTCGAATTCCGCGATGCGGCCCCCTTTAACCGTTTGCGGTTTGTCACGCTGTTTCTGACGGTTTTCATGCTGACGGCGATCGCCAAGGGCAAGGTCGAGCCGACCTCTCTGACCCAGGCCGTCACCTCTCTGGGCACGATCCTCGGCAATGCCATCGATTTTCCGTTCTCACCGGTGCGTCTCATTGTGCTGATGCTGCCTGCGGATGTCAGCCAGTGGCTGATCCAGGATGTGCGCACTGCCGCAGGGATTGCCTATCTGATCTCTCTGGTCGCGATGGTGTGGTTTTACTTTATCGTGCGCTATGGCCGCTGGCCGGTGCGCTACGGCCCCTTCAATGTCTGGGTCAACCTGCCGCTCTTCGACCCGACCGCAGGGGGCGATGTGCTTTACCGGCTGCAACGCGATGCGCGGGTCAATATAGCGCTCGGTTTCCTGCTGCCGTTTCTCATTCCGGCAGTGGTCAAGGCCACCTCTGATCTGATAGACCCGATCACATTGGCGAACCCGCACACCCTGATCTGGACGATATCTGCATGGGCCTTTCTTCCTGCCAGCATGATCATGCGCGGATTTGCGATGATGCGTATCGCCAGCATGATCGATCAGAAGCGGCGACGCGCCTATGCCAGCCAGGCCGAAGAACGCGAGCTTCAGCCCGCCTGATCACAGCAGCGGCGGCGCTTTGCCTGAGTGCTGCCGGCCTTTGCGCCGATACGCTGCGCATTGCCACCTTCAACACCGAACTTCAGCGCGACGGGCCGGGCCTGCTGTTGCGCGATATCCTGCGGGGCGAAGACGCTGACATCGCGGCCGTCATATCGGTTCTGACGGAGACAGCGCCCGATATCGTCGTGCTGCAGGGGTTTGATTATGATCTGACGGGGGCCGCGCTCAATGCCTTTGCGGATCGCCTTGCCGCAACCGGGCCCGCCTATCCCTGGCGCTTTGCCGCACGGCCCAATACCGGGTACCAGAGCGGCATTGATCTGGACGGCGACGGACGCGCCGGTGACCCGCGCGACGCACAGGGTTACGGACGTTTCAGCGGTCAGGGCGGTATGGCCGTGCTGTCGCGTTTTGAGATCATTGATGCGGACGTGCAAACCTTCACCGATCTGCTCTGGCGCGATTTTCCAGGCGCCCTGCTGCCGGAGACCGATGCCGGACCTTTCCCGTCTCCCGGGGCGCAGGCCATCCAGCGCCTGTCCACCACCGCGCACTGGGTGGTGCCGGTGGAGGTCCCGGGTCTGGGGCGGCTGTCGCTGCTGACCTTTCACGCCAGTCCACCTGTCTTTGACGGGCCCGAAGACCGCAACGGCCGGCGCAACCATGATGAAATTCTGTTCTGGCAATACTACCTCGACGGCACCTTCGGGCCTGCACCTGCGCAGAATTTTGTTCTGCTGGGCGACACCAATCAGGACCCGCAGGACGGCGAGGGACGCAAAGAGGCCATTCGCGGACTTCTGAACAACCCGCTGTTGCAGGACCCCGCCCCGCGCAGTACCGGCAGCATCATCGTCAGCGATGATCCTTTCGACACCGCTGACTGGGACGATCCGGTACCGGGCAATCTGCGCGTGGATTACGTGCTGCCCTCGCGCGATCTCACGGTGACCGGCAGTGGTGTCTGGTGGCCTGACCCGGCGAGTGAGGCCGGCAGGACGGCGGCCATGGCAAGCCGTCACCGCCTTGTCTGGGTTGATATCGCGCGCTGAACGGTCGCCGGTCTGCGGCGCATCCACAGTTCCAGCAGGATGAGATAGGGCAGGTAAAACGCCACGTTCTGCACCAGATCGAAGGGGCTGCGAAAATCCGTGGTCAGGCCGGCCTCATATCCCAGCATGTCCCAGACGCCGTAATGCACCCGGTAGAGCCATGAACCGATCGCCAGGACAAAAAGGCGCAACGCCCAGCGCCGGTGCCGGTCATAGCGCTGCGCGCGCGCGTGACGCAGCGCTTC